>NZ_JBAWSY010000002.1:249295-575968 GCF_037104765.1 Psychrobacillus mangrovi
GGTGTTAAACAAAAAAAATCTTTATTTCTTGTGTGTGAGGGGGGCCGCCCACCACAACCACAACTGTAATACTTTTCAGAACTTGTTTTTTAGAACTTGTTTTTAGAACTTTTTTTGGGACTGTATTAAGTCTCTTTTAAGGATGCTGCTTTTTTCTTTTTGTGTTTTTTCCACATGTCTTCGGCTGCTCCGGATCCTAGAATTACTCCAGCTACGATAAGGATGAGTCCTAGGAAATGACGGTAGTTTAGTATTTCATTTAGGAAGATAGCCGATAATATCAATGAAAATAACGGATTTAAATTCATAAATATAGCAGCCTTTGTTGCACCTGCTTTACCTACTGCGTAGTTGTACATAAGGTGTCCAATTGCTGTACTGACAACTGCAGAAGCTAAAAACAACCACCAAAATAAAGGTGTTGTATCTGCAAATGCGTAGAAGCCTCTTGGTTCTTGCACTAAGCTGATGGCGGTTAAAACAACTGCACCAATCAGTAACATATAGGCGGTCAGCAATCTTGGATCGAGCGTTCTCGCAGCTTTGCTTACGACCATATAGCTTAGCACTTGCGCTAAAATAGCGAGGAAGACATAGAAATCTCCAAGATTAGCTCCGCTTGATTGGCCCCCTCCTACTAGGATGGAAACAGTTACGCCAGCTAGACCTAGTAAGAGACCAAGCCACTGAAATCTTGATGGGAAATACTTTAGTATAATCGCCCCTGAAATGGCTGTCAGCATTGGTCCTGTCCCCAAGATCAGACCTCCGTGAGTTCCACTTGTGATGGCGAGACCCATGTTTAAAAAATAATGATGAAGCACGACATTTGTGAGCGCCCCGATTAATATATATTTCCATTCTAGTTTCGTTGGTAATCGCAGGAGATTCATTTTCCATAAAATAACTACCACTACTAGTCCTGCTGTTAGAACTCGAAAAGCCGTCAGTGTGACTGGGGGTACTACTGTTACTAAATATTTAAGTATCGGTAGGTTTGCTCCCCAAACGAACATGACGAACACGAGCATTAAGTATATATTCAATTGCTTCATTTGAGGAACTCCTTTTTAAAATTGGTATTTTGTTTTCTTAATTAGTAAACTGCATGCTACATAAGCGAATAGCGATAAGATAACTGGTACGACGACCGTGTGTACACCGAATAGATTGCCGTTTGCTTGATTATAAAAATGTAACGCAATATAAGAAACAATTCCTGTAATCATCGATGCAATCGCTCCGTATTTATTACCGTAAGACCAATAAAGACCGAGTACGACCGGCCAAATAAAGGCAGCTTCCAAACCACCGAACGCGAAGAGATTCAAGAAAATAAGTAATTCGGGAGGGTTCAATGCTAATAAAAACACAACTGATCCTAAAAGAGTCGTCACTCCAAAGCTTAGATTTTTGACCATTTTCTCACTTGCATTCGGATTCATATAGTTGATATAAACATCCTTTACTATAGAAGAACTCACTAATATAAGTAGGGAGTCAACCGTCGACATGATTGCTGCAAGTGGTGCAGCCAAAACAATCCCTGCAAGCCAAGCGGGAAGGACCTTTAGTGCCACAAGCGGGATCACCGTATCTGGAACTTCTACACCAGGTAAAATAGTGCGTGAAAAAATGCCGATTAAATGCATATTTAACATAATAAATCCAGTAACAATCGTTCCAATGACAAGTGCTCTGTGCATGGAGCGAGTGTTTTTATATGACATTGCACGCACTGCCATTTGTGGGAGGCCAACTACTCCTACTCCAACAAGTATCCAAAAGGAGGACACATACGCAGCGGATAAATTTCCTTCATTGCCGTATGGCGTCACCAGATTTGGATTTTCAGCTAGTAGGTCCTGCATAATATTTGGTACACCGCCTCCAGCGATGATAACGGCAATTAATAAAATCAACGTCCCAATAACCATTACCCCGCCTTGCACAGCGTCGGTCACCGCCACTGCACGGAAACCTCCGATTACGACATAAACGAGTACGGACACCGCAAAAATAAATAATGCTGTTGTATATTTCATACCAGTCAATGATTCGATTAAGCGACCACCACCGACCCATTGTGCTGTCATTGCTGAAAATAAAAAGATAATCATACTGATTGCAGCAAGCAACACAACAGCTGTGCTGTTATAACGAACTTTTAGAAAATCAATCAACGTGATGGCATTATACCGACGAGCTAAAATCGCAAACTTCTTCCCTAAAATTAACAGTACAAAATAACCTGTAACGACCTGCGTCATCGCAAGTAAAACCCAACCAAAGCCCATCGTATATGCCGTTCCTGGTCCCCCAAGAAAACTCGAAGCACTTCCATACGTAGCGACCATCGTCATTGCCAGCACAAAGCCACCAAGCTCTCGTCCACCTAAAAAGTACTCCTGCAGAAATCCTCCCGTAGACGATTCAATCTTTTTGCTAGACCAAAATCCGATGAAAAAAATGATTGCGAGAAAAACAATAAGAGGAATAATGACGCCAAGATTCATAGCTCATCCCCCTCTTCTTCAAACGAAACATCCTTCAAAACGAATTTCGCCAACACTATAACCGTCAGACATATAAGAATAAAACCGACAATACAGCTATAGAAAAACCAATCCGGGAAACCAAGAATATATGTATACTCTTCCACTGGTCGTGACCCAAGCCCATAAGCAAAGCCAAACCACCATATAAAGTGAGCGATTGCAAGCCCTACCCCTATTAGTGCTTCCCGATGTGCAATTTTAAATCTAGGATCCATCTTCCCATCCACCCCTATAATATCGAATCATTACTTTAGTATAGCGAAGTTAAACGAACTTGTTAACAAGTAAACACCATAAACTTAGCCTCACTAACTATTACAGGTGTGTGGATGGTGCCTGGAGTGTTACTGGTGCCAGGCACCAGTAACACTCCAGTAACATTCCTGTAACACTACGAGCCAGTCAAATATAACACAAAAAATAAAACAATCGTGAAAGTTGAAACTTTCACGATTGTTTGAACTAACATGAATGTTTGGGTGCCAGGCACCTGCAACATACTTGTCATATATCTCTATTTACTTATAGGTCAAGTATCTGAGATAATCTTTCCAACTGACTGCTTTGATGCTGTTCCATGTTGGAAGTTCCATTGGGAATGGCAAGAATGCGGTTGATTCGTCTCGTTTTGGTTCCGCATTCAATAACACCACGTTATTCTCTAATCCTTCTGATAGAATAGCATATTGTTTTAAATCAAAAGGTATTGTTACTGGAGTACGCACGATACGACCTTCGTTTGTTAATGTGTATATTTCTGCTTTTTGCTTCGCTTTGTTTAGTAGCCATGTGGATTTTACTTTCACTGCATTTTCTACTTCATCCGTGGTGATGACGGAGTTTATGTTTGCAGCGAATGGCAATTCTTTCGGCTGTTCATTTAATTGAATACGTACTTCGTATAGTGGTTCTTGAGTTTTATTTTCAAATTGTTTGTATGCTTTTAGCCACTCTGATTTGTTGGCTGGCACTGCGGATTTCGTAAGTATGCTACCTTCTGCCATGCCTTCTTGATGAGTAGAGTAGTTCATAACTTTTTGGCCTTCCATGATCTCGTGCCATTCTTCTTCATTTACGAATGTGAGCACCGACTTTTCATTCGGATAAATACTAATGAAATAAAGTCCATCTCGCTCTTCTATGCTCGCAACGTTTCCATCTATTGGACTTAGTAATGCGAGATCCCCTGTTTCTTGACTCAGTTGTGTATTGACAATTTGTAGCTTGCGATCAACTTCCGCGAGTTTTTGTTCGGCTTCTGCGATTGCTTGTGCAAAATTCCCATCTTGAGGAACATTCACATCTACTTGTACATTGACATCAATTACGTCATCGGCCGTCGTCCCAGTTGTGGAGCCTTCTCCAAAAGAAGTAGCGTCCGATCCAGCACGTTCGGATTCAAGTGAGCTGATAATTTGTTGAAGTTGAGATTGTTCCTGCATATATGCTTGCTGTTCTGCTTCCCAAAGAGCACGCTGGTTATCAGCAGATTCTGTTTTTAATTTCGCCAGTTCTACTCCTTGTTGAACTATATCACCTTCAGCAACCGTGAAATCACTGACTGCCTCTGCTTCAATTGTAACAATCGTTTCTTTCGCCGGAACTATGACCGATTCCTTTTCCATTTCTTGCGCATACGTATTTGCCTGGGCTCTATCGTATTCCTCTATATAATAGCTTCGAGCTAATTGACTTTTATTTGAAAATAAAAGAATGGCATTTGCTGCAATGAAAGTTGAGACAATTATCGCTATACCTATTGTAAATCCCTTACTCATGCGGATTGCCCCCCTTCAAAAAAAGTTTCAAATGGGATTACACTGAACCCTGCTGAAATGAGGGCAAGTACGATTTGTATCGCTATTATAATAATTAATAGTTTACGAGTCGACATTTCTGTAAATGCACGCAGAAAATGGAACTGAATCGCAATGATCAGTCCAGTGATTAGCGTTAGATGATTAAAGAAATGAATGAAAAATTCATTATCTAGGAACGTTGCTGCCAATGGTCCGAATGATAAAATGGAGAAATCAGTTGTGTAGCCAACGATAGCATAAATGAAAAAGTTAAGTGCTTTTTCGAGTAATAATAATGCGACGACGAACAATTGCAAAACCGCCACTTTAGATAAATCAATACTAGTTATTTTATGTAAGAGAAAAGCGATTCCAAAAAAGTGAAACGCCATATATAGAATCGACCAAATGATTACACCAATTAAGGAAATTATTCTCGCCACCGAGTAGGTGTCCTCGTATCCGTTCGCGAAAATGGAGGTGAGTGCTTCCGTATGCATTCCCCATATATCTCGAAGTGCGAACAGGAGAACACCTAAAAGTGCGACAAACCAAACTCTTTTCTCAAAGTTACGCATCGTTGTAGTCTTGAGAGATTCTATTAATTCATTTCTGTTGAAAAGATATTTCCAAAACCGAAATTCAAAAAACATTCCTTTGTTCCCCCTCTATGGTTGAACAGTTACTTCCACATAAGCACCGTTTTTCATCGCAGTCCCATTTTTCGGTTGAAAAGTAGGATGGATGAGTAGTAAGTATGCTGCTCCTTTTTCTAATGGTGCATTTGGTTTTACAACGAACTGCTTTGGTGATTTTTGACTAATCGTTATAGGCACTCCGTTTGTTTCACCGAGCTTTACTAACTCCATATTTTTTTGGTCCTTATTAGCTTTTATTTCCTTTGAAAATGTAACTGTAAATTCTTTTGATGCTGGTATGTTTGATAAAGTGCGAATTTTTTTATATGTTTTATTCGTTTCTAAAATGGTGTCTAAGTGTGCTTTGGTAAGCTCTTTCTCCGCTTCCGTCACTACATTTGGAGTGACACCTGTTTTATTGATAATTGTTCCTTTTGGTCCAGTAAAAGTTGCCACTGTCAGCTTTAAAAAAGATCCATCCGACAATTCATAAAATGTCTGCATTGTTCCTTTTCCATAAGTTTTTTGACCATAAAGTATTGCTGATTTTTGATCAAGTAAAGCTGCTGCCGTCATTTCTGAAGCACTTGCACTATAGCCATTTACAAGAACCTTTGTATTTTTGGGAAATAAAGAAGCGTGCTCTACAGATTCCACAATACCAGACTGACCCCTTGTTTCAAGATAATATGCATGCGGACTATTTGGGAACAAACCAATAAGTTCCTCAGCAGTAGGCACATACCCCCCGCCATTATTTGTTAAATCTAGAATAAAAGAAGTAGCCCCTTGCTTTTGCAAAGCATTCTTTGCATCTTGAACGAGTTTCGCTCCATTTTCGGAGAAAGAATTAATTGCGATATAACCAGTATTTCCATAAAGTAATTTCTTTGTCACAACAGGAACATGGAATTTTTTGCGTGTTAACGTATACGATTCTTTTTTATTCGTTTCTTTTAAAACGACTAAATGAACCGTAGTTCCTTCTTTACCTGTTATGAGTGATGAAGCTTGTTGAATAGACATTTTCTCAGTAGAAGTACCGTCTACCTCTAAAATAATGTCCCCCGATACAATACCTGCGCCACTAGCGGCTCCTCCATCAAACGTGTTGACAACATGAATCCCAATTTCATGCTCTTCAATGACAACACCGATTCCAGTGGTCGTATTATTGATCGAGTTCGAAAACGCTTCAAATTCTTCCTTTGTAAAATATGTAGAATAAGGATCCAATTGATTCATTATGTCATCAATTGAAGTGGCACTTTGCAGATTAGCAGGAATTTCTCCCTTATATTCCTCACGCACAATTTGCTTCACTTCATCGAGTGGAGCACCAAGAGCGGAAACTGGAGCAACTAACATACTAATAACCATTAGAATAATTGCAAAACCAGAAAACCTCTTCATTTCATTTCCCCCTTTTAAAGCTTATAAACCTATCATAACCGAAAATCTACCATCTTGCCCTAAATTATTACAGATATATTACGGAAAAAACATTTGATATAAGAAATCCACTCAATAGAAGCACACAAGATACAACATATTCCAAATTATCAGTGTTTATTACAGGGATGTTACTGGTGCCTGGCACTAGTAACATCCCTGTAATAATAAATGAGCCTCAAAACCTAAGTATCTATAGAAATAAAAACAATCGTGAAATGTTGTTCTTCACGATTGTTTAGTGTGTTATGTGATTTTAGGTTTTGCTTAGAAGCGAGGTGGTCTATTGTTTTAATAATTGCAAGATAGATTGGGCTTGTTGCATGTGGAGTCTTAGAACATATTGGCCAGCTTGCATTAAGATATTAGCTTTTGTTAACGCCATCATTTCTTTTGCAATGTCCGCATCTCGTATACGAGACTCTGCTGCTGTTAAATTTTCTTCCATATTTACTGCGTTATTATATGCATGTTCCAGTCGATTCGTATAAGCACCCATGCGCGAACGTTCACTAGAAACTTTATTAATCGCTTTATCTAGTTCTCCAATCGCTTCATCTGCTTTTTCTCTCGTTGAAATCGAAAGATCACTAACTCCTATGCTCACTGCTCCCATATTTCCAACTGTTAGTTCGATGTGTTGTCCTGCATTTGCTCCTGCTTGAATTTTTAATGAACCTTGGGAGCCATCGAGTAGTTTTTTCGTATTAAATTCGGTATCTGTAGATATTCTAGTAATTTCTTTTTTTAATTCCTCAAACTCGATGCCTAGTTGTTCTCGATCATTGTCTGTTAAAGTATCATTAGCAGCTTGGACACTAAGCTCTCGCATTCTTTGTAAGATGGAGTGGGTTTCATTTAACGCACCCTCTGCTGTTTGCACAAGTGATATCCCATCTTGAATATTTCTCGCTGCTTGTCCGAGACCACGAATCTGTGCCCACATTTTCTCGGATATGGCTAAACCTGCTGGATCATCTGCAGCACGATTAATACGGTATCCAGAAGTTATTCGCTCCATGGACTTATTTGCAATTGCCCACTGGGCGTTCATGTTTCTGATTATAGACAATCCAGTAGAGTTCCACATTCCAAGCATCTGACCATCCCCCAAAGCCCCTTTTTGTAAATATCGTCTTCTTCCAAATATTTTCAAGTTTTCTAGTGAATTTATTACAGGTTTGTTACTGGTGCCTGGCACCAGTAACAAACCTGTAATAAACCCGAGATAATGTTTAGTTTTGAGGATTATATTTAACTTTTATTGGGTAGACTATTGAAAATTATATTTATATTATTTTCGCATTTATAAATTAGCGATATTTCCCGGGAAATCAACAAAAATGGGGGACAAATGACATGAAAAACGACAAGTTCTTCGGCTTAAGCTGGGGGGATATTTTGTTTGGATTATTTGGTTCGAGCGCTTTCGTATTATTTCTCTACTTTTTTACTTCTATTTAACTTTTTTAACCACATAAAAACACCTATCGAAATTACCTTGTTTCGTTAGGTGTTTTTTATTTGACTATTAGGTTCAAAGGAAGCCTCCTCCATCAATGTTCTTTATTTCTTGGATTTCATGGAATAATGCTTCATTTCTATGGAGCAAAGAGTAATCAATCATTCTTTCATAGTTTTCTTGCTCTAGTTGTTGGATGATTTCTTCAGCACCCGCTATTGTAGTTGAGGCAGAGTCTTTATTTGTGGCTTCAATGATCGATAGTAGGTGTATGTGAATATCAGAAACAAGTAATAGCTGATAAAGTGGAAGACGTATGAATCGGTTTCCTTTTTGGAAAACAAATACTTCGGCCAAATTCTCTACTTGCATCGACGTAGCATTTACAATTATTTCTTTTCCTTCTACAGGTATAAAGTGAAATAATTCTTCCTCTTTTCGAATGGAAAAGTATTGATAGGCAAACACTAATTTAATTCTTCCAGCCTCGTGCTTTGTATAAAATGGTTTCATTAACTGTACTAGTAACATTACATCCCCTCCCTCATGTTTAGAATTTTCTGATTACTATTAGTTTATCATATTTTTGAATTTACGTGTAGTTCAAAACACAAAAAGCGAACACATTATTATGTATTCGCACTTCCTATTTTTTGATTTTATTTAAATGATAAGACCTTTGCAGGCTTAGGTCTATTTTTTCCCGACCCATAGAGTAAGTAGCCTACTTTTCGTTCATTAAAGTGAACAGCAAATGTTTGAAATACTTTTTGAAGAATAACTGATTCTGGAGGTATTTCTTCACTTTCTAAGTAAAAGGAAAGTATTTTAGTTTTGAAGTTTAGATGTAAATCATAAATTGTAAAATCTTCTGCTACTATTTGTTCTATACGTGTCGTTTCTTGAGTAGGATAACCGATAAAATACTTAATATTTCTTGTTTTAACACCGACTATTTTTACTTCCTCTAACCACTTTGGTCGTTCATGATCTAGAAAATCAAGCAATGAAGGTATGTAAAACTGTATTTTATTTACACCACTCACTTCCTTCCTCTATGTATTTTTACCTAATATTAACATCATTGTAATAGGATGTATGTCATCTTTATACCTTATTAATTGCATCGTTTTATTAATATCGCTAATTTGGCGATTTTTCTATCTCTCTTTCATTAATTAGATATTCTAGGTTCAATGATAAGGGGGTATAATGATGCCTTTTCATGAACATATTCGTGAATATCGGGAACAATTAGAGATAACACAAATCGAGGCAGCTGATCGTTTAAACATTGATCACTCGGTTTTATCTAAATATGAATTAGGTAAGTTAGCGATTCCCCTAGATTTATTGCCAGACATTCGAAGAGTCTACGCCATTCCTAAAGAAAAATTTGTTGATATGCTGGAAGACAACCGTAGTAAAAGTAAAAATCCTGGCTTAGAGGCTAGAGAAAACAAGATTCGTTATGCTGCAGCACTACAAAATGAATACATGCCTTATATTATCAATTCAAAGGAGTTTCGCCTTTTTATGTCTAAATTAAATGCTCTAGACAAAAAAGCTGCAAAGAAACTTTTAACTGAAGTCAATAAAAAATAATTAAAGCTTATGCTAAGCATTCTGCAATTGTGGAATTATAATAGCATAAGCTTTTTTTGCTGATATTGTTGAATAATTAGGTGTCCTACATAAGGTATAAATTGTTTATTGGAAATTGGTCTCGTTCACTGAGGAATTGGTCTCTCTTTGCCGGATAAAGTCTGTCATTCTAGTCAGTGGCTATCTCATGTGAAGTTATCTCTTTATTATAAGAAATGGTCGCTGTTCGCACTAAATTGGTCTCGCTTCTACCAAGAATAGTCTCGCTTAGCGGCAAATTGGTCTCGCACGCATAGGAATTGGTCTCGTTCTGCCGGATAATGTTTAATTATTGAAATTTATTCCAGTCATTTTAGTCAGTGGCTATCTCATATGAAGTTAACTCTTTATTATAAGAAATGGTCTCGGTTCTCACTGAATTGGTCTCGCTCCCACCTTGATTAGTCTCGCTTAATGGTAAATTGGTCTCGCTCACGGAGGAATTGGTCTCGTTCTGCCGGATAATGTCTCATTAAAGAAAATTATTACAGTTATTTTAGTCAGTGGATATCTCACATGAAGAAGTTAACTCTGGTACTCCGCTTTCTCCTCTCCAACTCAATCACAACTTCAATTATCTCATCTTTTTGGATAGCTTTTGAGCTATGCCTTTTAATAATGGCCATTTATACGTATAATGGAAGGAAAGCCTTTTTTCTTAGGAGAGATTTATTTGAACCTTACTTCTTCCCAAAAACTAGCAAGTCATTATAAAAAGAATATTGAGGAGTCCATGCAGACGTTTGAGAAGAAGTTTCATCCCGCCATTTTAGAGGATGAGGAGCTCATTCGTCGTGCTGCCTTTTTTGTACGTAACAATGCTGTGCTTGTGACGAATTTTTATCCGCAGGATCATCGGGTGGATTTTATCGTGCGAGATGTCAGCAGTATAGAGGTTTCTTACAATATTTTAGAAAATACTTTTCACTGTCCGTGTCCCATGCATAAGCCATGTCGACATATTGTAGCGGCAGTTTTTTATTTGTATCAGCAAAATGATTCATTGTCTAATTGGATTTCCAATTGGCGTTCTACTACGGATCAGGCCCAATTGAAGCTACTCAGAGACGAGCGAAGTCCGAGAAGCTGGGATATTATGATTGAGAACTTTTTCCGTAAATTTATTTCCAGTTATCCACCGAATAGCTTTTATTTATTGGAGTTTGCGGTGCATGATTTACAAGCACAAATTCGTAAGTCGCGACCTTTTGAACGGGAATGGCAGCCAATCTTCGATGTGTATGTAAACTTTGTCGTCTTAATGAAGGTGTGGCCATATCTGGAACCTTTTGCTGAGTCCAATATGCGCAATCGCGTGCTTCATTTTCTAAACGAATATGTAGAGGACTTAGATGATTCATTGTCTCAACTTGCTTCAAAGCCAAGATTATTTGCTGCCGATGCATTTTACGATGAATTAATGAAGCGTGTACGTCATTTCTATTTTGAGATGGAGACACTGATGAGTTATCGAAAGCATGTCTATTTGTCATTTTGGGATGCCCTGGTGGTAGATAAGGTGACTCGTGAAAAGGAAGTAGCTTATTTGCAGGCACTTGATAAAACAGAAGATGATATTCCTTTAAATATGGTCCTTCCTTATTTTTATCTCACTTTGTCCCGAATGGACGATTTAATAAAAGCGGCTGAACAAATGGAAACTGTTCAGCTGTTGGAATGGGTCGAAGTGTGCGAGAAGGCACTACATTCTTCCAATAAAGAACTCGCTTATCAGCTTGCTCGAAAGTTATTGCCACACATACCTTCTTATTTAAATGAATATGCCCAAAATCCATCAAGAGTGATGTTAATTCGTAGATTGGAATTGCTTTTTGATGCGATTCAATTAGACACAAATGAAATGGAGACGCTTTATCAATCATTTGGCCTTTATGGAGTTCAGGCGTATTCAAATTTATTAATAAAAGAAAAACGCTATCAGGACTGGATGGCTCTGCATCATTCTGCTAATTCGTCACTGGAGTATGCCGAAGCATGTGGACTTCTCATTGTAAAAGAAGAAGCGCCTGAGGTATTATTGCCTCTCTACCATCATTATGCGATGCGTTTCCTATTGGAAAAAAACCGTTATAGCTATAAACAAGCGGTTCGAATTTGGAAGAAAATGAAGCAAATAGCGAAAAAAACAAATGCCACGGATTATTGGAACCAATATGTAGATACTATTCGTGAAAAATATCGTCGTCTACGTGCATTACAACAAGAAATAGAGAAAGGAAACTTGCCTTTATGATACAGCCTTTATCTATTACAAAAGAGCTTCCCTTGAAAATTAATGTGACAGAAAATGGGAACTTCCGCTTAATGTCTATCGGTACATCAGCTGAACAGTGGGTTCCTTCCTTATACATCGATCACCGCCAAAGTTTTTTTGGACTGCAAGCACAAATCGAAGAGAATGCTCTGATTGCAACTCCCGTGGAGATGATGGAGATTTTCTCAGGAAAGGCCCATCCTTTTATATCATTTACAGGTGAAAATCATGATTCTAATGAGTGGCTTCGAACTTTTAAAGAAGCGGCAACTACTTGGTCTTCTCCTGATTTATGGAACCAGCTTAATATAGATGGAGTTAACATTGAAGTTAATGCACCACTCGAAGAAAAAGGAAAAATACTTATTGCAAATGCTGTCAAACAAAAGCTTTTTCAAGCAGGTCTTGCAATGGAGGATGTCCCATCCCTTGTTCCCTTCTTCCAGCAAGGTGGATGGCCGATTAAATCACAGGCAACTCATCCAAGTTTAATGGTTGCAATACGTTTATCCGAGCCAGAAGAATTTGATGATACTTGGTTGTTGGAAACCGTTGTTCGTGGAAAAAAGAGCAGTGTTTACTGGACACCTTCTTTTCGGAAAAAGTCTTTACCAATTAAGGATGCTTTGCCGGATAAATGGAATACTTTTAGTGAATATATTGCTGAGACACAAGCGAAAATCTTCTCGCTAATTTCTTCTATTGATCCATCCAACCTAGACATTTTCTTTACTTCTCCATTGGCAGATGAGGAAGTACGTGTCTTTCTTAGAGATGACTTAGTGAAATTACAGGCGCTTGGATTCGAGGTCATTCTTCCTGCTTGGTTGAAGGCAGTGAAAGAAACGAAAATGCGTGTTAAAACGATTGCTCAAACAGCAAATACGTACAAAACAGCTGCTGGTCTTAATGAGATATTAAAATTTAACTGGAGCTTTTCTTTAAATGGTCAAGAAATTTCTCCAGAGGATTTCCAAACGCTTGTGAATGAAAACCGTTCATATATTCAAGCAGGCAATGAATGGTTCCGTATTGATGCTGCATGGATGCATGAAATAAGAGAATTAATGAAGAAATCAGAAGATGAAAACTGGACCGTCAAGGAGCTTTTATTCCGAGAGATTCCAGAAGAAATAGCGCTCGCTTTAGATGATGATAATGATCAAGCGAATGAAGATCCTCTATTCGAATTTGAAATGCAAAAATCTTTGAAGTCATTGATGGATCAGTTATCTGAGAAAAAAGGATTTCCAGAAATCCCAATCTCCCCTAATTTGTTGACAACATTGCGTCCTTATCAACAACTAGGTCTTGACTGGCTAGTATTTATGCGAAATGAAAAATTTGGAGCTTGTTTGGCAGATGATATGGGACTTGGGAAAACAGTTCAGTTAATATCTTATTTGTTACATGTGCATGAAAAAGAAGAACAGCCTACTCCATCTTTAATAATCTGTCCTACTTCTGTTCTTGGAAACTGGCAAAAAGAGCTTGTAAAGTTTGCACCCTCTTTAAAAGTACAGACACATTATGGATCTGGCCGTACGAAAGAAATTGATATGACAGCTGATGTTGTCATCACCACTTTTGGTACTGCAATGCAAGATATCGAGTCTTTGGAAGAAATAGTTTGGGCTAGCGTCACATTGGATGAAGCTCAAAATATTAAAAATATGCATACAAAACAATCACGTGCTATTCGTAAACTAAATGGTGCACACCATATTGCGCTAACTGGGACACCTGTTGAAAACAGATTGTCTGAGTTATGGTCAATTTTTGATTTTATTCATAAAGGATATTTAGGCTCTTTCCGTAAGTTCCAGGAAAATTACATTGTACCGATTGAACGTGATAATTCAGAATCCATTAAGCACAAACTACGTGTAAAAATTCAGCCATTCTTATTAAGAAGAACGAAGCAAGATCCAGAGCTACTTCTTAATTTGCCTGAAAAACTGGAACAACGAGAATATTGTGCGCTAACAACCGAGCAGGCTGCTCTATATGAATCACTTATACAAGAAACGGTTAGTAAACTCGATACACTTAGCGGTTTCGAGAAAAAAGGACTTATATTGAAAATGTTAAGCAAGCTTAAACAGCTTTGTAATCA
Source organism: Psychrobacillus mangrovi (assembly GCF_037104765.1). NCBI lineage: Bacteria > Bacillati > Bacillota > Bacilli > Caryophanales > Bacillaceae > Psychrobacillus > Psychrobacillus mangrovi. Next base: position 263,240 of record NZ_JBAWSY010000002.1, read on the forward strand.
CCCTTCCCTTTATTTAAAGGAGCCATTTGATAATGCAGAAGATATGCTCGATCGATCGGAGAAACTCGCACGTATCGTAACGATGGCGGGAGAAATCGCAGCTAGTGGAGAACAGTGTTTAATCTTTACGCAATATATTGGAATGGGCCACTTGATACAGCATTGCCTAACAGAGCTCTATGATATTGATGCTCCATTCTTAACAGGTAGTATGCCAAAAAATCAACGAGATCATCTTGTTGAAGCTTTCCAAGCCAAAGAGTTTCCAGTCTTCCTATTATCATTAAAAGCAGGTGGAACCGGATTAAATTTAACCGCGGCAAGCCATGTATTACATGCCGATCGCTGGTGGAATCCTGCTGTTGAAAATCAAGCAACGGACCGTGCATACCGTATTGGCCAAACGAACTTTGTCCATGTGCATAAATTTATAACCATCGGTACAATTGAAGAAAAAATTGACAAGCTGCTTGTTGAGAAGCAAGCATTGTCGGAAGAATTAATCCATTCGAGCCAATGGATTACCGAAATGTCAGATTCGGATATACAGGATTTATTGACGTTATCGATTTAACTGGGAGTGAAAGTTCACATTGGTCTCGATTTTTCATAAATTGGTCTCGACTTTTTGAAAATAGTCTCGGTTTCTTAATTGTTGGTCTCGGTTATCACTTAATTGGTCTCGAAGTGCCATTTATTGGTTAAATGCTTCTTAAATTTTTGAAAAACTAAAACCTGACCGCGCTTCTTCGGTCAGGTTTTTCTCTCTTGATTCAGCGATAATGCGTGCGGTCTGTTAAGTATTTATACTGGAAGTTGATTTGTATGTGATGTTGGAAATTCGAAGTCTGATTCTACTTTCTTTTCGTGTTGCGGAATTGGTTCTTGATCATCCCGTTTCTTCGTTACTAAAAATCGGATGTCCTCCACAACTACTTCTGTTACGAATACCCTCCCTTCTCCTTTTTCATATGACCTTGTATTAAGCCTACCTGTTATCCCGACAAGTGAGCCTTTCCCACAATACTTTACGGTCGTTTCCGCGAGCTTTCCCCAAATCGTGCATAGCACAAAGTCCGCTTCATCTGTTTTATATCCCTTATTTACTGCAATAACAAAACTAGTTTGTAGTCTTCCTTCAGTTAAATATTTGAGCTGTGGAGCTTTTGTCATTCGTCCGATTAATGAAACTGTATTCACCATTTCACCTCCTTCTATTTGATTAGCTCCATCATAAAGCTATTCCAAATTGTTAGCAAAAGTCGAAAATGGCATTTTAAGCTCGTTTTTTCATTCAAAATGCGATTATTGATCAATTAATTTTCTCGAAACCTTCTTAATACGCGCTTTGTCAAAATCAAAAATGGAAATTTCGTATTTTCTTAATTTCTTTTTCAAATGAGTTCAGACTATCCGTGTCTCCTTCGTATGTTATAATATGGTTTAATTAAATCCTTCATAAGGAGAATGCAGATGAAAACATTTAAAATGATTTCGATTGATCTTATTCGCGAAGATGAGGTAGTTTCAATTCCTCTTGAGGATGGTATTGTGATCAATCAAGAAAATACAAGCCGTTCTTGGATATTGGAACTTTTTATTGATAAAAAATATGAAAATATTTTTCAAGAATTGCAATCAACGAATGAGCTCCTGAATGTGCAGGTTATTATTTCTTATCCTGAAAACGAGCCAGCTAATTTTGAAGTCGTTACCTACTCAGTGAAAGAAATTGGACAACATATTTCGGTATTATTAAAAGGAACATTGAAGCATGGCCGAAGAAAATATGCGGAGTCGCTACTTTCAGAATTGATACAAGAAGGGCTAACTGGAGAAGAGCTTTTAGCCAAATTTGAAAAAGATATGAAAATAAGACCAAACCTTAAGAAGGATCAAATAAAAAAAGGCTGACTCAATGGAGTCAGCACTTTTTAATTAATAGTTTTTCTCCTTTATGTCTTGCTTAATCGTTTGCCTTGCTTCGTTGTTTGCACCTTTCATTTCAGGAACTACAGTTTCAGGAACTACAGTTTCATTAACACCATTAAAACCATTCGTGTGGTTTGGAACTGTATCTTGGTAACCATTGTTTGTCCCATTTGTTCCACCTGTCCCATTCATTCCGTTTGGTCCTGTTGTCCCACCATAACCGTTAGTACCATTGTTATTCCAGTTAGGTGTCAAGTTGTCCCCACCTCGCTGAACATCTTCTAATGGTGTGTTATTATAGTTAGGAGCAGCACCTTCATTTCGGTTATTACATCCAACTAATAAGAGAGCACTCATTGCTACTGCAGGAACGGCTTTTCTCCACATAAATGAATTCCTCCTTTTTATGTTCATCACAAGGTTACAAGATGGGAGAGACTATCCCATGGCAATATTGGCTGGGTAAAACATTACTTTTTAAGATATTTTTTTATTTAGTTAATCATTTTCCGTTGATTGTTCCATCCATGTTATTGTTGTTATTGTTGTTAATGCCATTATTTCCGTTGATGCCATTGTTTCTGTTGTTGTCGTTGTCTCCGATTTTGCCATCGTTACCGTGGTCAACGTTATCATTAAGGTCTAAATCGTTACGGTTATTAGTATTTGTTCCACCCATACCATGTCCGTTTGTACCATTATAATTGTTATTATTCCCGCCAGGTGTGACATTGTTCACTCCCTCTCGAACTTCTTGCATTGGAGTTTCATTATCGTTTGGAACTCCATTATTGTTATTACATCCAACTAATAATAATGCACTCAATGCTACAGCAGGAACGGCTTTTTTCCACATAAAAAAATTCCTCCTTTCTGGATATTGTTCATCACACTATGGTGACTTACAATAGGTTATCCAGGAAAGGAAGGAACTATCCTATGGCAATAATGCCTGTTTTTTACTTCGTTATTTCTTTTACTTTTTGTTTTGTCGTTTGACCATTATAGTTGTTTGCGTTCGGAACAGTCTCGTCATTTACTCCATTATTAGTACCGGTACCCGCACCACCATTATAGCCAGCCGGATTGTTGTTTAGGCCATTATTATTGTAATTGTCGTTGGCATTAGTTCCACCTGTTCCATTTATTCCGTTGCGATTGTTATTGTTCATATTTGGTGTAAGGTCATTCACACCTTCTCGAACTTCTTGCATAGGTGTTTCAGTTTTATTCGGAGCTGCATTATCGTTATTATTACATCCCACCAATAAAAATGAGCTTAATGCTACAACTGGAACAGCTTTTTTCCACATTAAAAATTCCTCCTTTCTGGATTATGTTCATCACACTATGGTGACTAACAATAGATTGCTCCGGAAAGGAAAGAAGTATCCTATGGCAATAAAACCTGTTTTTTCATTTCTTTAATGACCTACACCTTTCAGAAGGTATTACTTCGTTATTTCTTTTATCTTTTGTTTATACATTTGACCTGAATCGTTATTTACATTCGGAACTAAGTCTTCATTGATACCTTAACCATTGTTATCATACACATCATGTGTGAGGTCGTTTACATTCTCATGAAATTCTTCCATCGGTGTTTCGTTATTATTCGGAGCTGCATTATTATTGTAATTACAACCAACCAATAAGAAGGAACTCATTGCTAATGTAAGAACGACTTTTTTCCACATAAAAAAAATCCTCCTTTCTGGATTATGTTCATCACACATGGTGATTTACGATAGATTGTCCAGGAAAGGAAGGAAGTATTCCGTGGCATTAATGCCGTTTTTTCATTGAAATATGAAAGAAGTATATCCCTCTCTTAAAGCGGGATACTATTATTGATTCTCTACTACTGGTCCTAAAGCGAAAAGGATGTCAGCTTCACAAACAAGTTCACCGTCTACTGTTGCGATTCCGTGTCCTTTACCCATCGCTCCACGTAGTTTAACTAGTTCTACTTCTAATTTTAATTGATCACCCGGTTTAACTTGGCGTTTAAATCTGCAATTATCGATACCAGTGAAAAAAGCGAGTCTTCCTTTATTTTCAGGAATTTGTAGAACTGCTACTGCTCCAACTTGTGCTAAAGCCTCTACTATTAATACTCCTGGCATTACTGGGTACCCCGGGAAATGCCCATTAAAAAATTCTTCATTGATTGTCACATTTTTAAGACCAACTGCTCGTTTTCCTTCTTCTACTTCAAGAATTCGATCAATCATTAAAAATGGATAACGATGAGGTAAAATTGCTTGTACTTGCTCTGTTGTTAACATGGTTTCCCTCCGGTATTCACTATTTGCCGTCTTTTATATCAAAAATATGCTGATACGTTTCCCATTTAAGTGCATCTTTCGCTGATCCTTCTCCAAGAACCCCGTACCCTACCATTAAACCAGCTGCAGCTGCTCCACCAAGGAGAGCGATGACTATTAGTATACGCAGCCATATAGGGAACATGCGAATTTGAACCCAATTGAATTTTTTCGTTTCAGTTTCGGCTTCTTTAGCTTTTTCTATCTTTCGTTGTTGTCTGCCAGAAATTTTAACTTCTTCTGTCATGAGTCCAACTCCTTACGGATAAGACTATCTTATCCCATTTATTAATCCAAGCATTTGGTCTGCAATCGTTATTGATCTTGCACTGAACTGATATGAACGTTGAGCTGTCATCAACTCGGTCATCTCTTTTGACATATCCACATTGGACATTTCCAATACTTGATTCGTTAACGCTATCTCCCCACGACCAGCACCTTGAAGATCAGTTATCACATCTTGTGCATTTACACCTAACTCGGCCAAATTATTTGGCAAAGCAATGTACGTTTCAGAAAGCTGCTCCATTAGCTGAGGTTTTTGTAAAACCGAAACCGCTAATTCTCTTTGGACAGTAGTACCATCTGGATAATTTGCTGTTAGTACACCAGATTCGTTTACCGAAAAGCTTGATACGTTCTCTGGAATCGTAATTGCTTGTCCTTCTGCATCCGCAACTGGATAACCATCTCCTGTAACAAGCATTAAGTTACCATTTTCCATAGGAGAAACATAAAATGCACCTTGACGGGTATAAGCCGTTTGCTGCCCATCTTCACCATTTGGCATTAAAACATTAAAATATTGCTTTGGTTCCTGAAAAGCAAAATCTAAATCACGACCTGTCGATTGGAGACTTCCTTGCTTCCAGTTCATCGACGCCTGTGCAAGCGACGCTCCGACACCATAACGGATTCCCACTGGAGATTGTCGGTCCACTTTGTCTAATTTGTCATTATTAAATTGTTGGTATAGAAGCTCTTGAAATTTAACATCTTTTGCTTTATAGCCATGGGTATTGGAGTTCGCAAGATTGTTTCCGATAATATCTATTTGACTTTGAAGCTGTGACATTGTGTTCGTAGCTGTAACCATTGTACGTAGCATTTATGAGTGCCTCCTCTAAAAATTAGAAAGAAGAATGAATTTTACTTGTCTAGCTTTAGGCTCCTACGGAAAGCTCGTCGCAGAAGAACTTTGCCACGGCAAACTTTCTACTGCCGCATTTCTAATTCACGCGTCCTACTTCATTCACTGCTTTTTGCATACTTTGGTCGTATGCTTGCAGTACTTTTTGATTTGCTTCAAAAGCACGGTATGCTGTTAACATTTCCGTCATCGTTTTAGCAGAATCTACATTGGAACGTTCGATATATCCTTGTTGCATCGAAAAACTAACGTTTTCCGTATCGTAAGCAGAAGGCAAGTTTGTGCCGTCCGCTGTTTTAAATAAACCATTGTCTTGTTTGATCAAAGTTTCAGGCTGAGAAGCAAAGGAAACACCGATTTGCCCGATAGCCGCATCATTCACATAAATCTGCCCATCACCTGCAACCCGGAAATCATCATTTTGAAGCTGAATACGTTGCCCGTTTGAATCGAGAATATATAACCCTTGAGGATTTGTTAAAAATCCTTCTGCATCTAATGTGAAGCTCCCATTACGAGTGTACGCTTCTCCTTCCACTGGATGCTGTAAACGATAAAAAATGGCACCTGTTTGCCCCGTTTCTGCATCTTCAGGTAGTAAACCATCAATCAATGAAATATCCGTATTTAAGCCAGTTTCTTGAAGCTGACCTTGCTGCATTAAAGCGATTGTTTCTTGCATATATACTCCAGTGCTTACTGCTCCAACACCTGTTGCATACTTCCCGTTGATAGGGGCTTCAGTTGGTATATTAGAAGGTCCTAATTTGGATAAAAACATTTCTGGGAAAGATCTAATTACGGATTGATCGGCTTTATATCCAGGCGTATTTGCATTTGCCATATTATTTGTAAGTAATTCCGTTCTACGCTGTTGCGCAATCATTCCGGATGCAACTGTATGAAATCCACGAAACATTAGAAGGCCTCCACTCTTTTGTCCAGCTGCAACAACAGCTAGTTATCTTCTTGAGATTTTATCAATATTATCTAACATGATTCCCGTGCCTATTGCTACACAATCCATAGGGTGCTCAGCTACAAATACTGGAACTTTCAATTCTTCTACTAGAAGATGATCCATTCCATGTAAAAGTGCTCCCCCACCAGTAATGATTACGCCACGGTCAATTATATCGGCCGATAATTCAGGCGGAGTCTTTTCTAGAACATTTTTTGCAGCTTGTACAATAACTGAAACTGATTCGCGTAACGCTTTTTCAATTTCTTCTGAACGAATGGTAATCGTTCTTGGAAGACCAGTCACCATATCACGGCCACGAATATCCATCTCTTCATGACGGCTATTTGGGAATACTGTACCGATCGTAATTTTAATGTTTTCCGCTGTACGTTCCCCTATTAAGAGCTTGTACTCTTTTTTAATGTATTGAAGGATGTCATTATCGAAAACATCTCCGGCAATTTTAATAGATTCAGAAGTAACGATGTCTCCCATCGAAAGTACAGCTACATCAGTTGTACCCCCACCGATATCGACAACCATATTACCGCTTGGTTGGAAAATATCCATCCCTGCTCCAATTGCAGCAACTTTAGGTTCCTCTTCCAAATACACTTTTTTACCGCCCGATTTTTCTGCTGCTTCTCGAATTGCTTTCTGTTCTACACTTGTAATGTTTGTAGGACAACAAATTAAAATGCGAGGCTTAGATAGAAATCCTTTTACGTTTAATTTGTTAATAAAATGCTTTAGCATGGCTTCTGTCACATCAAAATCAGCAATTACTCCATCTTTTAGTGGACGAATAGCTACGATATTTCCTGGTGTTCTACCTACCATTTGACGTGCTTCTTCTCCAACTGCAAGCACTCTGTTTGAACTTTTATCTATAGCAACAACGGATGGTTCGTTTAAAACAATCCCTTTACCTTTTACATGAATTAATACGTTCGCTGTACCTAAGTCAATTCCTATATCCTTCGCAAACATTACCAATGTTTCTCCTTCCCTGCCTAAACCTTTTTATATGTATAATTCCATACGTCTCTAACTTATAATTTTAACACAGTTTTGACATAAAAACACTTTTTTTATTGACAAATAAACCCCTACTATTCTCCCTGTTTTTGTTATTTATACATTTTTCGAAGTAATTTAATAGTTCCTTGTGACTAGTTCTATATCAATTGAGTAACGGAATTAATTTCTAGTTAAACAGTCCGTTCGGAAGAGTGATTAAAAATGTTCTAGCAGTGATTATTATTATGAGTTAGCTAGTTTTGTTTGGAATTATTTTACTCAATATGTTACGAATTGTCAGAACGAGACCAGTTCAGTGACAAGCGAGACCAATCACAGCCTAACCGAGATCAATTTCATTTTAACCAAGACCATTTCCATGCTAACCAAGACCATTTCTCACAATAAAGAATCTACTTCTATATTAAACAGGAACACTTCTTTATTTCATTCAAAGAAAAAAGCCGTGATTGTTACAAATCACGACCTTTCCCATCTTCCTTTTTAGTTTTCCATTTTCGTTTCGTTGCCTCTCCACCGCGTAAATGCCTGACCGATTTATGATACGCAAGTATTTCTTTGACCTCTTTTGCCATTTGAGGATCCACTAAATGGAGCCTCTCCGTCAAGTCCTTATGAACAGTGCTTTTAGAGTGTCCGGTCGTGCTCGCGATGGCACGGACAGTTTTCTTTGTTTCAATTACCATTTCACCTAAACGTATGCATCTATGACGTATCGTTTCGTGCACTAACTCTTCCTTTCGTTAGTAAAGGAACACTTTCCATCACTTTATGCATTCGTAAAGGTTTTTATGAATTCCAAATTCGACCTGGGGAATTTACTTCAGCAAAACGCAGAAAAGACTACATCGAATTTATTCAATGTAGTCCCAACGATCATCCTCTGAAGGCTCTAGCCAACCAAGATGCTTAGTACTCAGGCGTCGCCAGAGTTCCCCAATAAAATACTTTTCTCACATAAGATTTAAAACGCTAGTAATGATTCCGGATTGATGAGGATACCCTCTTCGTTATAAACTTCAAATTGCAAGTGAACACCTGCAGTAGGGTTCCATTCATTTTCAGATGAAGTTGCAAGTGCTTGTCCTTGCTCCACAACATCTCCTACTTTTACTAGAATGCCAGTGACAGAGCGATATTTTGTTTGCATACCATTTGCATGAGATAAGACGATTTCATCTCCTACAAAAGGATCTACATTGACTTCTTCAACTTTTCCACTCATAGCTGCAACAACTTCGAATGGTTCTCCATTCATCGACAGGGATACACCCGTATTTGCTACGTATGTTTGATTGAACACGAGTAATGATTTTTCACGTGTCGCTTCGTCTGCTTCCATGTCATAATAGTGCTGTACGATTTCCATGCTATCCAACAAAGTTTCTTTGAAAGGATATTTCATAGATTCTGCTTGTGCATTCGTTTCGATAGTTACTTTGTCTTTACCAGCATCGGTCCATTTAGACTCCCCTGCTGTATCCGTGTCAACAAACACGTTGTACCCCCAAATCATTCCAACGAATGCTACCGAAAACCCCGCATAAATTAGTGGCCAAAACCACGGTTTCTTCGGATTTTTATTCTTCTGAGAAGGCTTGTTTGATTGTTCTTCTCTCATTTTCATCACCTCAATTGCTATTCTTTGCATTTGAAGGAGATTTTAAACATGTTAAAAAACTTTTTATTTTTGTTCCTTTATAATAGTGAAGGAGAATGTCGTGAGCACCTACTGAATTGTGGGCCAGTACCTCTGCGCCATACTGGCTCATTCCAACTCCATGTCCATATCCGACCGTATCTACTATCACTTTATCATTCTTAAAAGTAACTTCGAAATCCGTTGATGGTAATCCCAATAATGTACGAACTTCACGACCTGTCCATGTTTTGCCATTCATTTGAACAGACTCTACTCGATCAGAATCCGTCTTCGTCACTTGAAATGTTTTCACTATACTTTCAGACCATTGCAATCCAAAAGCATTTGCCCATTCACTCTTTGTATACTCAAACTGCTTATTTACATTTGGTGCAAATAGCTCTTCCTCTTTACTAGGAACAGAAACTAAATACGGAATCGTATATCCGCTATAATTTTCTGCGCTCTCTGTTTGTCCATTACTAGTCGAAAAGAACATTGCAGTGATTAGCTGGTCCTTATAAACAATAATTTCTCCTTCAGTAGAAGCGACAACATCACGGAGTTTTTCCTCATATTCTTCGAAGGATGCTCCCCATTTTTTCTTACGCTCTTCTTCGCTTGCATACACTTGCTTCTGAACCGTTTTGTCAATAGGTGTTTCCCCATAATTCGTCTCGCGCAACACATACGTCCGAGCAGCAATAGATTGTGCTTTTAAAGCCTCTTCATGAAAGGAAATTGGCATCTCCGCAGCTACAACTCCTAAAACGTACGTTTCGAGAGGAATTTTCTGTTGTTCCCCTTTCACTTCGATTAGTATTGGACATTCAATTTCAAAATCTAGTTCCAATGCAGGTGGTGATTTTGCGTCATGCTTTTCTTTGATTAATAAGAACGGTAATAACAAGAGGCATATGACAATGAATAATAAGAGTATGTTTTGTTTCATAGAGGTACTATATGCGGGAGCTAGAGGGAAAATGAACAAGCTGTATTAAAGGTGATATAATCCGATGAGGAAATATTTAACATTAAATAACGTAATGTGGCACTTCAAGACCAATTGAAAGCAAACCGAGACTATTTATCAAATGTTCGAGACCATTTCGACACGAACCAAGACCAATTTGGATAAAGCCGAGACCATTTCTCTAAGTAAAGAGTTGGCTTAAAGTGAGATAGATAATGCAATAAAAAAATATTTTTATTATTAAGCTAACCAAGAATTTGATTTTAGAACGATATTTTAATCAACAATTAAATTTTGGAGCCTAAAAAGGCCTAAAATGCCCAAAAACACGCACTAAAATGGGAATTATGCACTTTAAAGAAAATATGATAATCTAAATTTGAGGTGATCATATGATAGTAAAAAAATATTCCACAACACCCTACACGGAAGCATTAAAAGTTCTAATAAAGAGATTGAACAGAAATCATCCAAGGTACCTTGATATTAAAGAAGAAATACGGCAAAAAACTGCGGGAGACATAGGAGAAGAAGCAGTGATGCGTATCCTAGAACAAGTAAAATTGCCATATAGGTTCTACGTATTCCACAATATTTCACTATTTTCCGAATCTCTAATTCAAATGGACGTTCTTATTATTACACCTTATTATGCATTGATTCTTGAAGTTAAAAACATAAGAGGAGAATTAACATTCACAACAAACCCTTCGCAACTCATTCGTCAGCTAGAAAATGGCGAAATTAATGTATTTGATAGTCCTGTAATACAATTAGAGGAATATGAATACCAACTAAACCTTCTTTTCCAGAAAAATAATATTCCCCTGCCAATCTTCGGAGCAATTACATTCGCATTTTCAACAAGCTACATAAAAGCCTCTCCATTAAAAACAACTATATTAACAAGAAAACAAATCAAACCATTCCTTAGAAAAATGAAGACTGGAAAACCACTCCTTACAAATAATGAACTAGATAATCTCAAGAACTATATTTTAAAGGCACATAAGGAATTTCAACCTTTTCCATTAATAAGTTACATTTCTATTAATCCTGATTCGATTATCCAGGGAGTCGAATGCAGTTATTGTAGCTTAATTGGAATGAAAAAGGTCCAACACAACTGGTTTTGCCCAAAATGTAAAAACTATCAAAGGAATGCTCATGAAAAAACTTTGATAGATTATTTCTTAATTTACAAGAACACGATGTCTAACATAGAATGCCAACACTTTTTAAAACTCGACAACAAACATCAAGCTACAAGAATTTTAAAAAACACTATGCTCGTAAAGACTGGTCGATCTAGAAATACAAAATATAATATCAGATCTCCTCAATAAAATTCCATTATATAGCACTTCGAGACAATACAACTCCAAACCAAGACCAATTATCCTAAGGTCGAGACCATTCCTAGCATAATAGCAACCATTTCCTGAGTAATCGAGACCAAAAAATTCCTTCGACAAAAAAAGCACCATGCATGTATGAATGCACAGTGCTTTACATATATTATACGAGTTGAATTGCTTTCTCTGGGCTTTCGCTACCGATTCTTTCAATATCTGCACCAAGTGCTGCAAGTTTTTTGTCGAAATCAACGTAGCCGCGGTCTAAATGATAAAGTTCAGTTACACGTGTTATACCTTCAGCTACAAGACCAGCGATAATAAGTGCTGCTGCTGCGCGTAAATCTGTTGCTGCAACTTCTGCACCTTGTAAATTAGATGGAGACTCCATAATTACGGAACGTCCCTCAATCTTCATGTTGCCGTTCATACGTCTGAATTCTTCCACATGCATAAAACGATTTTCAAATACAGTTTCTGTGATGATTCCTGTTCCATGAGCAGTCATCATCAATGCCATCATTTGAGATTGCATATCCGTTGGAAAACCAGGATGTGGCATTGTTTTAATATCAACTGATTTTAATGGTACTGATGAGCGTATACGCAGACCATGATTTTCTTCCGTTACTTCTACGCCCATTTCTTGCATTTTTGAAATTAGAGCAGTCATATGCTCTGGTACAGCATTTTCGATTAGTACATCGCCTTTAGTAATTGCAGCTGCAACCATGAATGTTCCTGCTTCAATACGATCAGGGATGATATGGTGCTCTGTACCGTGTAATTCGGAAACACCTTCAATACGGATTGTATCCGTTCCGGCACCTTTCACGGATCCACCCATTTCATTGATGAAGTTCGCTAAATCGACAATTTCCGGTTCTTTTGCTGCATTTTCAATAAATGTGATGCCTTCAGCAAGTGCTGCGGCAGTCATAATATTTTCTGTTGCCCCTACGCTAGGTACGTCCAAATAAATTTTTGCACCTTGTAAGCGTCCATTAGTTTTTGCTTCTACAAAGCCATGTCCGAACGAAATTTCTGCACCCATAGCCTCAAAGCCTTTTAAATGCTGATCAATTGGACGTGAACCTATTGCACAGCCACCTGGAAGTGCAACACGTGCAAATCCATTGCGCGCTAATATTGGACCCATCACAAGTATAGAAGCACGCATTTTACGCACATACTCAAATTGTGCTTCGCTTGAAAGTCTCTCTTGAGAATCAATAATTACTTGATTTAGTTCTGGATTGTATATAACTTGTGTATTTAAACTTTTTAATACTTCATTTATTGTCAAAACATCTGCTAATGTAGGTACGTCTTTAATTATATTTTGTCCTTTGGTGGCAAGTAAAGCAGCAGCAAGAACTGGTAGAACAGCATTTTTCGCGCCTTCCACTCTCACATTTCCTTTTAAAGTTTGACCGCCCTTAACAACGATTTTATCCACTTCGTTCCCTCCACGTTCTTATCCTCATTTGCTCTTATATAATCGAAAATATGTATGATGTCATCATTAGGAATTACAAAACAATATACATCATACAACGAATTTCGCGTATATACAAGCATCAAAAACACTATTTTCAACTGCTAATTTAGTTCAATTTAATTGCTATAGTATACGTAATACCCAGACTTTTCGTGTAGATAATCTTAAACTACCCCAGTATGTTTCACATAAAACCTAATCGACAAAAAATTTCCCAGGAAATAAGAGGAGATTCTACATGCTCATACAAACTACTCCATTATTTGCATGAGCATAAAGAATCTTTTACCATTAATTAAATAAAAATGGTAATTGATTTGACCAATTCGTTAGATTTAAGAAAAAATTTGCAACAGTTGAACCGATCATTATACTAATTAAAATAAATAGTAACTGTGCTTGAAAAACTTTATTTTTTTTAATTACTTTTTCAATCATCATTGCCTGAAGTGCATAAAAGGAAATTCCAATAAAAAATACATTTGCTAAAATAGCAACGATCGCCTGTTGGCCATCTAATAAAAACATTTCCATCCTCCTACATATAAACTAGAATAGTAGCAAAGTGCCTTATAAGATAAAAACGGGCAGAAACAGTTCTGCCCGTTTGTTTAATCTTTAAAATCAATCGCCTGCACGATAGACTCCCCACAAAATCCATGCGGAGTAGACCTTATTGATCACTTGGATAATAAGGTTAAATGTTACCCTCATAAACGTTGATACGATTCATCGCACGTTTCAAGGCAAGTTCAGCACGATTAAAATCAGTTGAATCTTGCTTATGTTGAAGACGTTCTTCAGCACGCTTCACCGCTTCTTTTGCACGAGTTACATCGATATTTGAAGCAACTTCAGCAGATTGAGCTAAAATCGTTACCTTTTCAGGTCGAACTTCAACGAATCCACCGTTTACTGCTACGTACTCTGATTTTCCATCTTTTTTCAATTTAACTGCACCAATTACAAGTGGCGCAACCATTGGAATATGGCCAGGTAAAATACCGATTTCACCAGATGCTGTTTTAGCGATAATCATGTCTACTTCAGAATCGTATACCGGGCCGTCGGGAGTGACAATATTGACTATAAGTGTCTTCATATTTTTTCCTCCTGGTCCGAATTATTATACTTCTACGCCCATGCTTTTCGCTTTTTCTACAACTTCTTCAATGCGTCCCACTAAACGGAAAGCATCTTCTGGTAAATGGTCATATTTTCCTTCAAGAATTTGTTTGAATCCTTCAACAGTTTCTTTAACTGGAACATAAGAACCTTTTTGACCTGTAAATTGTTCTGCAACATGGAAGTTTTGAGATAGGTAGAACTGAATACGACGTGCGCGGTTTACTACCAACTTGTCTTCGTCCCCTAATTCATCCATACCTAAGATTGCGATAATATCTTGAAGCTCTCTGTAGCGTTGTAATGTATATTGCACTTGACGTGCTACATCATAATGCTCTTGTCCTACGATTTCAGGTGAAAGCGCACGAGAAGAAGAAGCTAAAGGATCAACCGCTGGGTAAATACCCATCTCAGATAATTTACGTTCTAAGTTTGTTGTCGCATCTAAGTGAGCGAAAGTTGTTGCTGGAGCTGGATCCGTATAGTCATCGGCTGGTACATAAATCGCTTGGATAGATGTAACAGAACCAGTATTTGTAGACGTGATACGCTCTTGTAATTGACCCATTTCAGTAGCAAGCGTTGGTTGGTAACCAGCTGCTGATGGCATACGACCTAATAGAGCCGAAACCTCAGAACCCGCTTGAGTGAAACGGAAGATATTGTCGATGAATAAAAGTACGTCTGCACCTTGCTCATCACGGAAATATTCAGCCATTGTAAGACCAGTTAAAGCTACACGCATACGTGCACCAGGTGGCTCATTCATTTGACCGAATACCATTGCCGTTTTCTTAATAACGCCAGAATCGCTCATCTCGTGGAATAAGTCATTTCCTTCACGTGTACGCTCACCAACACCAGCGAATACCGAAATACCACCATGTTCTTGAGCAATGTTGTTGATAAGTTCTTGGATAAGAACTGTTTTCCCTACTCCGGCACCACCGAATAGACCGATTTTACCACCTTTGATATATGGAGCTAAAAGGTCTACTACTTTGATACCTGTTTCAAGAATTTCAACTTCTGTTGAAAGATTTTCAAATGTTGGTGCTTGACGGTGAATTGGGTCACGACGTTCTTCAGTCGGAATTTCTTCTCCTAAGTCAATTACCTCACCAAGAACGTTAAATACGCGTCCTAAAGTTACATTACCAACCGGAACAGAAATTGCTGCACCAGCATCTATTACCTCTGTACCACGTTTAAGTCCGTCAGTAGATGACATTGCGATTGTGCGAACAGAATCATCTCCTAAGTGTAAAGCTACTTCTAACGTTAACGTAGTTGGTGCTTCGTTTGGACGTTCAATCCCTACAGTTAATGCATTATAGATTGCTGGTAATTGGCCGTTGTCAAACTTTACGTCAACAACTGGACCCATTACTTGTAGTACTTGTCCTTTGTTCACTACTGTTCCCTCCTGTCTTACTTACTTTCTTTACCTATTCTAGAGCCGATGCACCGCCGACAATTTCCGTAATTTCTTGCGTAATCGCAGCTTGACGTGCTCGGTTATATACTAATGTTAAGTTACTAATCAAATCAGATGCGTTGTCTGTCGCGGATTTCATCGCAGACATACGCGAAGCATGTTCACTTGCTTTACCGTCGAGTAATGCACCGAAAATTAGGCTTTCCGCATATTGAGGAAGTAACACTTCTAGAATTGCCTCACTTGAAGGTTCAAATTCATAAGAAGCAGTTGTGCCTTTTTCTACTGCAATATCCGTAAGTGGCAGTACCTTTTTCTCCGTTACTTCACTGGAGATGGCACTGACAAAGTGGTTATAGTACATATAAAGTTCATCATATGAACCATCCGTGAACATACCAACAGCTCTGCGCGCAATTTCTTTAATATCAGAAAAAGCTGGTTGGTCAGGTAAACCTATAACTTCCCCGATTACATTAGAACCACGTTTTACGAAGAAGTCACGTCCCATACGACCAATTGCCAGAATTACATACTCATCTTTTGTAGCGTGACGTTGTGCTATTGCATTGGAAACAGCGCGAATAACGTTACTGTTGTAAGCTCCAGCTAAACCACGATCAGAAGTGATGACAAGATATGCAGTCTTTTTTACAGGACGGGTAGTTAACATTGGATGTCCACTATCACTTGTACCTGAAGCAATTGCACCGACTACCTCTTGAATTTTACCCATGTAAGGAACATATGCTTTTGCATTCTCCTCCGCACGGTTCAACTTAGAAGCAGAAACCATTTGCATAGCTTTTGTAATTTGACTTGTTTTCTTAGTTGACGTAATTTTGCTTTTAATGTCGCGTAATGATGCCACTGGTATTTCACCACCTTTTTGTTTTTTTCACATCGACAAAGATATTATTCAGATTTTGCGAAAGTTTTTTTGAATGCAGAAATAGCATTGTTCATATCTTCATCTGAAGGAAGAGCTTTAGTCGTGCGAATATGATCTAAAACGTTTGTGTGGTTTGTATCTAACCAGCTACCTAATTCTGCTTCAAAGCGAGTGATATCTTTAACTGGGATATCATCTAAATGGCCACGTGTTAGAGCATATAAAATCATAACTTGTTTTTCTACCTTAATAGGAGAGTTCAAGTCTTGTTTTAATACTTCTACTGTACGAACACCACGGTTAAGTTTCGCTTGAGTTGCAGCGTCAAGGTCTGAACCGAATTGGGCAAATGCTTCAAGCTCACGGTATGCAGCTAAGTCAAGACGTAGTGTACCCGCAACACTCTTCATTGCTTTAATTTGAGCTGATCCACCTACACGGGATACGGATAAACCAGCGTTGATCGCTGGACGTACACCAGAGAAGAATAAATCAGATTGTAAGAAAATTTGACCATCTGTAATCGAGATTACGTTTGTTGGAATGTAAGCAGAGATATCTCCCGCTTGTGTTTCAACGAATGGTAATGCAGTGATTGAACCTGCACCTAAAGTTTCATTTAACTTCGCAGCTCGCTCAAGTAGACGGCTGTGTAAGTAGAATACATCCCCTGGATATGCTTCACGACCTGGAGGACGTTTAAGAAGTAATGAAAGTTCGCGGTATGCAGCAGCTTGTTTAGATAGATCATCATAAACGATTAGTACGTGCTTACCTTCGAACATGAATTCTTCTGCCATAGTTACACCAGCATAAGGCGCTAAGTATAATAATGGAGCTGGCGCAGATGCAGATGCAGTTACAACGATTGTGTAATCTAAAGCACCTTTTTTACGAAGTGTCTCTACTACGTTACGTACAGTCGATTCTTTTTGACCGATAGCAACATAGATACAAATCATATCTTGGTCTGCTTGGTTAAGGATTGTATCAATCGCAACAGATGTTTTACCTGTTTGACGGTCACCGATGATTAACTCACGTTGTCCACGCCCGATTGGTACAAGAGCGTCAATCGCTTTAATACCTGTTTGAAGTGGCTCATGTACAGATTTACGTGCCATAACCCCTTGTGCAGGACTTTCGATTGGACGAGATTTTGTAGTTGCAATAGGACCTTGTCCGTCAACTGGTTGGCCAAGTGGATTGACAACGCGGCCAATCAATTCTTTACCAACAGGTACTTCCATAATACGGCCTGTTCGACGTACTTCATCGCCTTCTTTGATGTCTGTGTATGGTCCAAGGATAACGATACCAACGTTGTTCGCTTCCAAGTTTTGTGCCATACCTAAAACACCAGTTGAGAATTCTAAAAGCTCTCCAGCCATGACGTTGTCGAGGCCATGAGCACGCGCGATACCGTCACCAATTGTGATTACTGTACCAACGTCGCTAACTTTCATCTCAGATTCATAATTCTCAATCTGCTGTTTAATCAAGACACTGATTTCTTCAGCTTTGATGCTCATGTATGTCACCTCTCAAAATTCATAATATTAACCGATCAAGTTACGTTTTAAGCGATCTAATTTAGTACTTAGAGTGCTATCGTAAATGCGGTTTCCGATTTGAACACGAATTCCACCAATAATAGATGGATCTACAATGTTTTGAATACGTAAAGATTGTTTACCTACATTTTTTGCAAATACAGATGAAACGCTTGCACGTTCCTCTTCAGTTAATTCACGTGTAGTATATACTTTCGCTTCTGCAATACCTTGTGCTTCATTCGAAAGTGCCATAAATTCAGAAATAATGTTTGAGACTTCCCCTAATCTCTTTTTATCAATAAGCACTAAAAGTGTATTGATAACAATAGGATTAGCATTTGAGAAAATTTCACGGATTAACTCTTTTTTCTTGTCTAATGAAAGCTTTGGAGATGTGAATAGTGTTTTCAAATCTTTATTACCATTCCAGACAACTTTAAGTTCACGTAAATCATTTTCTACTGATTGAAGCTCGTTTTTTTGTTGTGCTAGTTCGAACAATGCGATTGCGTAACGCTTTGCTGCAGTTGAATTACTCAATTAACTTCGCCTGCCTTCGCAATCGTTGCCTCGATTAGCGCACGATTATCTTCTTCCGAAACTTCTTTTTCAAGAACTTTGGACGCTGCAAGTACAGAAAGTGAAACTACTTCTTGTCGTACTGCCGCAATCGCTCTTTCTTTTTCTGTATCGATTTCACGGATAGCAGATTCTTTTAAACGCGTTGCTTCAGTACGAGCAGTTGTGATAATTTCTTCACGAGACGCTTCGCCTTGCTTTTTCGCATTTTCTACAATCGCTAGTGCTTCCGTGCGTGCTTCTTTAAGTAAGTCACGTTGTTCTTCCAGTAATCGCTCTGATTCTTGGCGGCTAGATTCAGCTGCTTCAATTTCACTTGCGATTAATTCTTCACGCTGAGTCATAATCCCCATTAATGGACCCCAAGCTACTTTCTTTAAAAGTACAAGAAGTAAAATAAAGAAGAATAATGTAGCAAAGATATCCCAAGTGTTAAAACCACTATGGGCAGCTTCAGCACCCAGTACAAGGTAATCAAAAGACACGATTGTTTCACTCCTTTCAAACACTAATAAGAGAACTTGCTTTTATAATTTATACATCTATTCATTGTTTTCTAATTCATAAAGAGAATGGCGGATAAGTACCCGCCATTATAGATTTATTGTAAATACTATTGATTTAATACGATGAACGCGATAACTGCAGCGATGATTGGAATCGCCTCAACTAATGCTACCCCGATGAACATAACTGTTTGTAACGCTCCACGTGCTTCTGGTTGACGAGCGATACCTTCTACTGTTTTTGAAACGATTAAACCGTTACCAATACCTGCACCAAGTGCACCTAAACCGATTGCTATAGCTGCTGCTAAAAGACCAACTGAACCTACCATTGTGTAATTTCCTCCTTGGAATGTTGTTTTTTTTATTTATTTCTGCCTAGTTTCCTAAACAGTTATATTAATGGTCAGACGACACTTTATGTGACATATAAACCATTGTTAACATAACGAAAATGAACGCTTGGATTCCGCCTATGAATAGGGAGAAACCTTGCCATGCCATTGCTGGGAGAATTGCTCCAACAAAGCCGAAAATACTAGAAGTTGCTAATCCTGCGATCAGTCCTAAAAGAACTTCCCCCGCATAGATGTTACCGTATAGACGAAGACCGAGTGTCAACGTATTTGCAAATTCTTCTATAATCTTTAATGGAAATAAAAACGGAAGTGGTTTTAAATATGTATCTACATTATATTGTTTAAAACCTTTCATTTGAATTCCATAGTAGTGCGTTAAAACGATAATCATTACGGATAATGTCATTGCAACCGTTGGATCTGCTGTTGGTGATTTCCACCAAAGAACCCCATCATACGTGATGGCAAATGGAAGACCTAAAACGTTTGCTACTGCAATAAACATAATTAGCGTGATCCCAAGTACATGGAAACGCCCACCTGTTTTCCAGTCAAAGTTGCTCTTAATAATGCCCTTGACGAAATCCATAATCCACTCCATGAAGTTCTGCATACCAGTCGGTCTCATTTTCAAGTTTCTTGTCGCAATATAAGCAATTAAGAATACGATAAGTGTAGTTATCGCAAGCATTAAAATGTTTGACCAGTTTCCATAGAGTCCTAAAAACTTGAACGTTGGATTTGCATGTTCCACGATTCATTCACCTCTCTTTCACAATCTCATAGTTAATATCTTGCATGAAACACAATTCTTTCTACTAATAGTAGAATATAGGGAATCATTAATCCGATAACTGCGCTGACAAGATGGATATATTCTGGAAATGAAATAGCGATTGCAGCAACCGCAACGCCTGAAGCGAAGCGAATAGTTGAACCGAGACTTGCTCGTCCTTTTCCATTTGTCAACACTCGATCAAATTTCTCCATTCTACGTAATAGAATCCAGAAATTATACAGACCAAATAATGAACCTACTGCTAAGCCCGCAAATATTGTTGAGTATGGGGTAAATCCCCAACCTAGCGCACATGCTACGAGCAAAAAAAATATGTACTTTTTCTGCTTCGTAAAAATAAGTTGCATTTCCTTCATGGGTCTTCAGTCTCCTGAATCATATTTTCGAATGGTAGTAATGATAGCAAACACACCAACCAAAAAGGCCAGTAAGTAAACATATTACTAAAAAAAACGGAGTGGTTCCGTAGGTTTCATCTATTCACATCACTGTGAATATACCTATTAAGATGGAACCTACAAGCTGTGAGAGAATCGCAGTATACATTGCTATCCCTTGTAACGGACGTCTATTTGGACGCATAAAAGAATCCTCACGTTTTTTCCTTTATAAGTAAAAACTGTGAATCTAGTAGAAAGTTGATACGACAAGTGTTTCGAGCATGAAACCCCTATCATTGTTATCCTTTGTAAGCATACAATAGGGGAAAAATGATGTCAATTAGATGTAGTGAAATTCTTCACATATACTTCACAATTGACATTTTATCGACAAATTTAAAGAAAGTAGATTTGAGAATAATACTAATCGGATCGATTTACCCATTTATTTCGTGCCGAACAATCTGTCTCCCGCATCTCCTAATCCAGGAACAATATAGCCATGATCATTTAGTTTTTCATCTAATGCTGCAATGTAAATATCTACATCTGGATGAGCTTTCTTCAATGCATCTACACCCTCTGGAGCAGCAATCAAACACATAAACTTAATGCTCGTTGCACCACGTTTTTTCAAAGAGTTAACTGCCTCAATTGCAGACCCCCCTGTTGCAAGCATAGGATCTACTAATATGAAATCACGTTCTGCAACATCTGCAGGAAGCTTCACATAGTATTCAACTGGTTGCAATGTTTCTGGATCACGATAAAGACCGATATGTCCAACCTTAGCAGCTGGGATAAGTTTTAAAATCCCATCTATCATCCCAATACCTGCACGTAATATAGGAACAATTCCTATTTTCTTTCCTGCAAGTACTTTAGAAGTCGTGTTTTGTACAGGAGTTTCTACTTCTGTCTCCTCTAACGGTAAATCACGTGTTATCTCAAACGCCATTAGTGTCGCAACCTCGTCTACGAGTTCACGAAACTCCTTTGTTCCAGTGTTTACATCACGGATATATGTAAGTTTGTGTTGAATAAGTGGGTGATCAAATACAAATACTTTTGGCATATGGCGTATCTCCTTCTCGATTTATTTGCAATTCTATTAATTATACCAAAAAAAGTTGACTACATACAGTAATCCTACGTTCTTAATATTGCGTCTATTTTTCGTTGACATAGGTTTGTAAAAATATTGACCTTGACTGAATGCGACAACTTTATTTCGTACTCCTCACATACTGCCCAATAGTCTTTTTATACATTCATTTGAAAATAAAATATAGGTGTATGAAGCTATTTTCCATAGGCTGTAGAAAGACTTGAACATAAATTAGTCTTTCTGAAGTCTACCGATTAGTAAGAGTAATAGTACGGAAGAATGAATGGTACAAAATGGTAAAAAAATGCTATATGGTCAGAAAACTTTTTATGTGGACAGAAAAAATTTTATACGGACAGAAATTCATTTATCCGGACACATAGTTTATCTATTCGGTTAGAAATAATTTTATACGGACGGAAAGGTAGGAAAGGCTTACCAGTTAGTAGATACTACTAATCTAGAAGAAAGAACACTCCTGCCGGCTTTCGTCTGTCTCGCTTTTCACGCAGGAGTCAAACGGACGCTTCTACAAACTAATAAAATGCCACTTTATTAGTTTCTAAATACTCAGGAAGTATAATTTAAAGTAATATTAACAACAACTGGACTTTATTAAGCAACCTGGGCAGGTTTGTTGAAGAAGGAGTTACTCAAGCAGCTAACTTTGGAAGTTTCCTCAGTAAAATTTGAGTGTGAAGATTTATAAGATACAAAATAAGGAGATGTCTAATTATGGAAAATATTAATTATTCAATAGAACCACCTAAAAACTTTGAGCAGTTACTAACTTTATATGAATCTTTAGGATGGAATTCGCTTAACTTAACAATCAGTGAGTTAGAACGAATGTGTAAACAGAGTTGGTATACAATTTATGCTTTTGATCAACAAAAACTAGTAGGTATGGGACGTGTGATATCAGATGGTGTAATCACAGGAATAATATGTGGAGTTGGTGTACTACCCAGCTATCAATCAAAAGGAGTCGGGAAAGAAATGCTGAAACTGATAGTGGAACATTGTGAGCAAAATAGAGTAATCCCTCAACTTATGTGTACGGAGAGTTTGGAATCCTATTATAAAAAATTGGGATTCGAGAAATTTGCAATTGGAATGACTAAGCAAATAAATCGGTAATTTTTTATTCTAATATCAGATTAGATGTACTCATGAGCGCAACCAATTAGAGATAGTCACAATTGGACAACTTGTTTCGCAAAAACATTTAGTTTGCCACCATAAATTTGAAGTAGTTGGCAAATCGGAATTGGCACGGTCCATTTACAGAGTGAGAATAAGTACTCTTAAGAAATATTTTAAAGGCAGTCGGAATGAGTTTTCATCCCAACTGCCTTCTTTAATATTAGTAATCTATTAATTATATAATGGGAATTTAGATGTTAAAGCAGCAACACGCTCTTTAGCTTCTTTTATTACGGCTTCATCTTCATGGTTTTTCAGAAGTTTTGCAATGACTGAAGCGATTTCTTTCATTTCTTCTTCTTTAAATCCACGAGATGTAACTGCTGGAGTACCAATACGAACTCCAGATGTAATAAATGGACTTGATGTATCAAATGGAATTGTATTTTTATTCACTGTAATACCAACCTCATCTAATACGTGCTCTGCTACTTTACCTGTTAAGCCTAATGCAGAAACGTCTAAAAGCATTACGTGGTTATCCGTACCACCAGAAACGATACGAATGCCTTCTTCAGTTAAGCTATCTGCAAGAGTTTTAGCATTTGCAATCACTTGTGCTTGGTATTCTTTGAATTCAGGTTTTTGAGCTTCCCCAAATGCTACTGCTTTCGCAGCGATTACGTGCATTAATGGTCCACCTTGAATTCCAGGGAAAATTGTTTTATCAATTTTCTTGGCAAACTCTTCTGTTGTTAAGATTAATCCACCACGTGGTCCACGTAATGTTTTGTGTGTTGTTGAAGTTACGAAATGTGCATGTGGAACTGGATTTGGATGAAGACCAGCTGCTACTAAACCTGCGATATGAGCCATATCTACGAATAAGTATGCTCCTACTTCATCAGCGATTTCACGGAACTTAGCGAAGTCAATTGTGCGTGAATATGCACTTGCTCCAGCTACGATCATTTTAGGTTTATGTTCTAATGCAATTGCACGAACGTTTTCATAGTCGATCAATTCTGTTTCTTTATCTACTCCATAATCTATGAAATTATATTGAATTCCACTAAAGTTAACTGGAGAACCATGCGTTAAATGTCCACCATGTGAAAGATTCATCCCTAAAATTGTGTCACCTTGTTGTAATGCAGTCATGTATACCGCCATATTCGCTTGAGAACCTGAATGAGGTTGAACATTTGCATGCTCAGCTCCAAAAATTTCTTTCAATCGATCACGAGCAATATTTTCCACTACGTCTACATGTTCACAGCCACCATAGTAGCGTTTTCCCGGGTAGCCTTCTGCATATTTATTTGTCAGTACAGAGCCTTGTGCTTCCATAACTGCTTCTGATACAAAGTTTTCTGATGCAATCAACTCGATATTTGCTTGTTGACGCTTTTTCTCCGCTTGCATAGCTTCATAAACCGCTGGATCTTGTGTTAAAATCTTTTCCACTCTAAATCCTCCTCCAATATCATCCGTAAAATGCACGTTCTCCGCCAATTAGCTTTGGACGTGTTTTCGCAATCGTAACGACTGCTTCCCCAATATGTTTCGTGGACACGCGAATCGGCACAGCAACAGGTTTCAATTGCATGCCAATAAGGGTTTGTCCTATATCAATGCCGGCATGTGCTTGTACATGCTCGACAACTACAGGGTCTTGAAATTGAGTGTACGCATAGGCAGACATAGAGCCACCTGCACGAACAACAGGAATAACCGAAACTTCTGGTAATCTGTAGAGAAGTTGCGTTTCTCTTTCCATTGTTATTGATCGATTTATATGTTCACAGCCTTGAAAGGCTAATTGAACTTTATTTCGATCCGCAAAAGCTTTCAATGGTCCAAATAAAACCTCTGCTACCTCTAAGCCACCAGCAGTCCCAATTTTCTCGCCGATAATTTCCGAAGTTGAACAACCAATAACAAATAAATCATTCTCTTTTAAGAACGCTTGCTGCTCAACTTCGAGTAGAAGCTGTTCTATTTGTTGTTTCCACAAATTTTTTGCTTCCATCTAAAAATCGCCTTCTTCTATTTATAATTTATTTCTCTAATGCTGTGATTTTTTCTATACGGCGCTCGTGACGTCCACCTTCAAAGTCTTGTGCAAGCCAAGTTGCAACAATCTCTCTTGCAAGTCCCGGGCCTATTACTCGTTCACCCATCGCAAGAACGTTAGAGTCATTATGACATCTTGTTGCTTTCGCAGAAAATACATCATGTACTAGTGCACATCGAATACCTTTTACTTTGTTGGCTGCAATTGACATACCAATTCCTGTACCACAAATCAATATACCACGATCAAATTTCCCGCTTGTTACTCCTTCTGCTACTGGCATTGCAAAATCGGGATAATCTACTGAATCATCATTTTTCGGACCGAAATCCTCATAGGAAAGTCCAAGTTCTTCTAGTTGTTGAATAATTTCTTTACGGAGATTATTACCACCGTGATCGGAAGAAATCGCTATTTTCACTTCGTTCCCTCTTTTCTGTTAATATTCCTACTCATCATACCATTATTCTACACTAAAAAATACAATTCACACGATGTGAATTGTATTTTTTGACGAATTTCTGTTATTCTCATTAAAAAACATGCTATTTCAAAATAGTTAACATTGAAAACCGAACATTAAATAAAAAATAAATAACATTATTCGCTTTTTCTGCATTAAAGCAAAATGTATCTATTTATTTTGTATTGCAATCAAACAGGCTAATCACTTTATATAATTCTTCGGATTGCTTCTTAAGATCAACTGATAAATGATCAATCTCTTCAATAGAACGAGCTTGTTCATCAGTAGCACTTCTTACTTCTTCTGCTCCAGCGGATGTTTCTTCAGCAATTGCAGCAACCTCTTGAGATTGTCGTGCTGTACTTTCAATATTCATTAACTGCTTTTCAACAAGTGAAGAAATTTCTTCAACGGATTCGGCCATGTCATGAATTTTATTGGACATACCTTCAACCGCCTCGTTTGTCTCAGAAACACGCTTCGCTTCACCTACAGCAAAACTTACCTGATTCGTCATTTGTTGTACGACTGTTTGTACATCTGACTGGATAGCTAGAATAAGCTCAGAGATCCCTTGAACCGCCTTAGCACTTTCATCCGCTAGTTTGCGGACTTCTTCGGCTACCACTGCAAATCCTTTTCCATGCTCTCCTGCACGTGCAGCTTCAATTGATGCATTCAATGCAAGCAGGTTCGTTTGAGCAGCGATACTTCCAACTAACTGAATAATACTTTCTACTTTTCCAGCGTTTTCTTCTAATTGATGCACGTTTCCTAGTGCTGCCTCACTACCCGAAGCAATCTTCTGGATCCCATCGACAAGTGATTGTATAGCTTGTGTAGTTTGGGCTAGTCCATGAATCATTTCTTGTGATTGCACGGAAGATTTTTCAGCACGTTTATTCACTTCTGAAGCAAGCATTCTAACATCTTCTACAGATTCAGCTGTTTCTTGTACCGCTATCGCTGATTGTTCTGCACCTTGCGAGATTTGTGCAATTGTACTTGCAATTGCCTCTGCTTGTTCAGATGCCACCGATGATTGTGATGATAGTTGTTGAACTGTATTATTTGTCTTCTCAAAATTGTTTTCAATACTTTGAACCATTTCTCTTAAATTCACAAGCATTGCTTGGAATGCAACTGCTACGGATTGAATCTCATCTTGGGATTTTGGAACTTCCACGTCCACTCCAATTTTTCCTTCTGAAGCTAAATTCGCAACTTTTTCTAAATTAAATAAAGGCTTAATAATTAATCCACTAAAAAAGTAAGCCAATATTCCCGACCATACAATACCTAGAGCGTACATAGCAATCTCAAAAAGTAAAGATTCGGTAGTAGGCTCAAAAATAAGTGGTTGTATAAAATTAATAAAAACCGCACTTGTCGTGTATGTAATTAAAGCTAAAACAGTGACAAAAAATACAATTTTCTTTTGTATCCCGAAAGCATACTTCTTCTTTTGTTCTTTCATCCCTAATCCCCCTGAAGTTTTTTCACTAGTTCATCAGTTAATGTATTCAATTCTTGATATGTGGTTTCATATGTACGTAAATCTCCACCATATGGATCAGATACGTCATGTACATCTTGGGGAGTTACATACTCTGTGTACATATAGGCTTTTGATATCGCATGTGGAAATGCAAAAATAATTGCTTGTTTATGGGATGCCGTCATCGTTAATATGATATCCGCCCAGTCAACTATTTGTTCATTTAATGCAGATGATTTATGTTCAAATGGGATAGATTCACTTTCTAATACTTTTTGCCCATTCGAAGACATACTACCTCCATCCATCGCATAAATACCTGCAGAACGAACCTCCACACCATCTAAATGACGTGCTCTTAATAATGCCTCCGCTATTGGACTTCGACATGTATTTCCTGTGCAAACAAATAATATATTCATCGTACTAATTCCCCATCTCTATTATATAATAAAAAGTCCTATAATTGTTTTAAATTTTGTGATTAATTTTGACTATATTGTGTGAAACTGCTTTAAATATTTTGTAACGTTAAAATTCCCATTATCAATAATATCAGTCCCGCAAATCTCATGATAAAAGCTCGGTTCATTATTGCATGCTTGTATATAATATTTTGCGCAATAAAAACAGCCAAAAACGAAAAAATTCCAGAGCTGAGTATGAATATCAACTTCTCTACTTTTAGCATACCAAATGAAATACTTACTGAAAAGGTATCAATACTTGCTACAACGGCCAGAAGAAACGGAGAGAAAAGAGGAGCTTGTTTAGGAGATTGCGTTAGAATCATTTGTAAACCCACTAATGATAGAAGAACTCCAGATAAATATGGGCTTGCATACTGTAAATAATTCTGCACGATAATCCCGGCATAATAACCGATTAAAGGAAAAAGCATATGTAATGCTGCAACCCATGCAGCAAGAGTGAATACTTGTTTTCTATAAGATACAAGAGAAAACAATATTAATACATCTACAGACATTAGTACACCAGCCAAAATTTCACGCCACAAAAAAATCTCCCCCGTCCATTTGCATAATTAACTATATGCAAACTATTAGGAGAGAATACACTCAGACTGTCAGAGAAACACTTTCAATCCAAGTTGAACCAATTACCTTTTGCAGCCTTTTCTAATCTATTCATAATTGCATTTCCAACTCCTTGTTTTGGGAAAGCTGGAACAAGGACTAAATCCGCATCAGATTCATCACATTTTCTCAGCGCTTCATACAATAGGTGTGCAGCATCTTCCAGTTGATTTTCTTTGCCTAATGTAAAAAAGTAATCTGCAGGACATTCACTATATGAATCACTTGCAATTAGGGCCACTTTTTTATTATCGTTATGTATGCTTTTCACTGCTTTTTGAACTTCTTCAATATAAGCTTCTATTAAATAGACAGGAGCATCCGGTGCGTAATGCGCATACTTCATTCCTGGTGCTCGAGGTGCTTCCACTTGATCTGTAAGTTTTGTTTCATTTACCGGACCAATAACTTTTTCAAGCATTTCTCTTGTAACACCGCCTGGACGAAGAATAGTCGGTATGTCAGTTGAAACATCCAAGACAGTAGATTCTAATCCAATCCCTGTTGCACCTCCGTCGACTATTAATGGAATCTTTCCATCTAAGTCATGTAGCACGTGGACTGCTTGTGTTGGGCTAGGTTTTCCGCTTCTATTCGCACTTGGAGCAGCAACTGGTCGTTTTAAACGTCTAAGTAATTCAAGCGCAACTGGATGCTCAGGCATTCTTACACCAACTGTATTTAGTCCTGCTGTAACGTTTACAGCTAGAGTATTTGGTTTTAACGGCAGAATTAATGTGAGTGCTCCTGGCCAAAATGCATCCATACATTCTTTTGCCAGCTCTGGTATATTCATCGTGAATGAATCGAGATCATTTTTTTCACCAATGTGTACAATTAACGGATTATCCTGTGGTCTTCCCTTTGCTTCAAAAATTTTTCTAACAGCTACTTCATTGGTAGCAACTGCACCTAAACCATACACTGTCTCTGTCGGAAATGCGACTGTTTCTCCAGCTTCTAACAAATCCACAGCCTGTGTATAACTTTGTTCTTTTGCGGATAAGTTATCCACACTCACAATTTGTGTTTTCATGTCGTTTTTACTCCCTTCTCTATTAGTTGTCCACAATTTGTGCATAACTACCAACTATTTGTGGATTATTATGTGGAAAACTTCTTTTTTAACCATTCCCAAACAAAAAATTTAGGTTTCTCTTTTTTCTTTTCTTCTTTTATTTCTTCTTTATAACAAACTTTTGGAAATAACGCACACCACCAATTATCCCCACGACCACTTCCTATCGTAATAACGATAGATTCAACGTATGTCTGTGCTGAAATACCATCATTCCATACCTTTGGTGGAAATAATGCTTGTCCTGTGGATAAAATAATTTTTTCTTCATATTTTTCTGATAAATTATCCACAGTTTGTTCTAATTGTGCATAAGTTTTCTCTGGATTACTTGCGTAAGTTCGTAAAATAGGCTCAATGCTATTTTTTACTTCATTTTTTAATTGTTGATCTTCTACCGAATTGCTATTTGCAATTAGACGGAATCGTGTTCCATCCGTTTGGTCCATCGGTTGAAATAGGATAAATAAACAAAATTGAATAAGTAGCAACATCCATACAAATAAAATAAACGCATCAATTTGTTTGCCAATGCTTGGTGCTCTTTTTATCTCATAATCTGGTAACATATAACATTCCTCCCTTAGGAACATTGTTACCAATAGATTCATAACTTATTCATTGATTGTACAAAAAACAAAACGATTTTTTTTATTAATATCCTTTACTACTTCTACTACAGCATTAGGAAACGCATGTTGCAGCATCTTTTGGACAGCCGGTCCTTGCTCATAGCCAATCTCAAAGCCTATGAAACTAGGAATATTCATCATAGTTGGAAGCTTTTCTGCCATTTTTCTGTACAATTGCAAACCGTCTTCATCTGCAAACAACGCTAGATGTGGCTCATATTCTATCACAGTATCGGAAAGGGATTCTGCTTCATGTTGCCCAATATAGGGTGGATTAGATAAGATAATATCCCATTTTTGATTAGCTATAGGTGCGAGTAAATCACCTTGTATAAACTGAATTTCAGCATCTAAACGCTGCGCATTTTCCTTTGCTACTTGGAGTGCTTCAATTGAAATATCGGTTGCTGTCACTATAGTAGATGGTATTTCTTTTTTTATGGAAATGGCGATCGCACCGCTACCAGTTCCAATATCAGCGACTTGAAGGGTTTTATTGGCATCGAACAATTTTAATGCCCGTTTTTTTACATCTTCTATTAATTCTTCTGTTTCAGGGCGCGGAATTAAGACATTTTCGTTTACTAGAAAGTCTCTACCATAAAAAGTTTCCTGTCCGATAATGTATTGAAAAGGACGGCCAGTTGCATGTTCCTCCACATATGCCCAAAAAGTTCGGAACGTATCTTGGGATATTTCTTCATACATCGCCATCATTAATTCGGAATAATTTTTCTTCAGGACATGCTGCAACAAATAACGAGCTACTTCTTTTTCTCGATTATTCTCTTCTAAAAAAGAAGAAGCCCGGGTTATGGCCTCATAATTTGTTTTACACATTGGTATCATTCATTCTTTCTAATTTTTCAGCTTGGTCCTCCAAGATTAATGCATCCACTATTTCATTCAACTTACCTTCTAAAATTTGGTCTAGTTTTTGAATTGTTAACCCAATTCGGTGATCAGTCACACGATTTTGGGGGTAATTATATGTGCGAATTCGCTCCGAGCGGTCACCAGTACCAACTGCAGATTTACGAACAGCATCATATTCGGCTTGTGCTTCTTGACGGAATTTATCGGCAACACGAGCACGAAGGATCTTCATAGCTTTTTCTCTATTTTTAATTTGCGATTTCTCATCTTGCATCGAAACTGTAATGCCAGTTGGTAAATGCGTCATTCGAACAGCAGACATGGTCGTATTAACCGATTGTCCGCCCGCTCCTGAAGATGCAAATGTATCAACACGAACATCCTTTTCATGGATATCGACATCCACTTCCTCTGCCTCCGGAAGAACAGCAACTGTTGCAGTAGATGTATGAATACGGCCACCAGACTCTGTTTCTGGTACGCGTTGTACGCGATGGGCACCATTTTCATATTTCATTTTTGAAAAGGCACTCGTTCCATTAATCATGAAAATAATCTCTTTATACCCACCAAGTCCTGTAGGAGAGGATTCCATAATATCAATTTTCCAGCCTTGAGTTTCTGCATACCTGCTGTACATACGGAATAAATTCCCTGCAAATAAAGCCGCTTCATCTCCTCCAGCTGCTCCACGAATCTCCATAATTACGTTTTTATCATCATTCGGATCTTTTGGAATCAATAAAACTCTAAGACGTTCTTCAAGCTCTGCAATTTGGTTCTCCAAATCATTTACTTCTTCTTTTACCATATCACGCATATCCGCATCGAGCTTTTCCTCTAACATCAGCTTTGCGTCATTATATTGACTTTTTACATCCTTATATTCACGGTACGCATCTACTGTATGCTGCAAATCTGATTGCTCTTTGGAATATTCTCTTAGCTTTTTAGTATCATTGACCACGTCTGGGTCACTAAGCAATTCATTTAAATTATTATAACGATCTTCTACCGATTGTAATCGATCAAACATCGAGCTCACCTCGTTCGTTTAAGTCTATATCATTCCTATTATAAAGAAAAAGTCTCGTCCTCGCTACTTTTTCTAATGAATAGCGTTTATTTTTAACATAAAATGGCGAAGGGAGACCAATTTGTCTGTGGGAGCGACCATTTCATCTGGAAGAGCAACCATATTAAAATGAAAGCAATCAAATCTCTTATATTAGCAACCATTTCTCAAAATAAGCCTCTGAAACATTGCGCGTGTGTAATTATTTACCTTTTAAAGTAACAAAACGGCACTTCGAGACTAAATACGTTGCAACCGAGACCATTTCACGGCTAAGCGATACCATTCCCCTCTTAACAGAGACTAAATCCAGAGAAATCGAGACCATTTCTCAAAAAAAATCTCTGAGACATTGCGCGTGTAATTATTTACCTTTTAAAGTAACAAAACGGCACTTCGAGACTAAATACGTTGCAACCGAGACCAATTCACGGCTATGCGAGACCATTCCCCTCTTAACCGAGACTAAATCCAGAGAAATCGAGACCATTTCTCAAAATAAGAGTTATCTCACGTGAGATAACTCTTTAGCATCCATTGTTTATAAAGGTGGATTGGCATGACATTTTCTACATACTGGGTAATAAGTGTCATTTCCGCCGATTTGAATTTGCTCTCCTGTATATATAGGCTTTCCAGATTCATCCACACGTAGATTCATAATTGCTTTTTTATGACAGAACCAGCAGATTGTCTTCATTTCCTCGATTTTATCTGCATAAATGAGCATATAGCGGCTGCCTTCAAATAACTCATTTTGAAAGTCATTTTTTAATCCAAAGCCCATTACAGGAATATCTAACTCGTCCACAATTCTTGTTAATTGTAAAACATGCTCTTTTTTCAAAAATTGCACTTCGTCGATTAACACACAGTAAGGTTTTGGTGATTGTTCTTTTACCAATTCATATAAATCCGTATCGTCATATGTAGCTGTTGCTTTTCTCTTTAACCCTATTCTACTAGAAACATATCCTACTTCATCTCTTGTATCGATTCCAGGTGTAAAAATAAGAACAGGTTTATTTTGTTCTTCATAATTATGTGCAACTTTCAAAATCTCAATAGATTTTCCGCTATTCATTGCACCGTACTTAAAAAATAATTGTGCCATTTGAATTCTCCTTGTGAATCGTCTAATTTTCCTCTATATATTTATATCATAAAGAGGCTGGCATCTACATAGATAATAATCAAAAAATCAAAAATACCTGCAAAACACAATGTGCTTTGCAGGTATTTGGTAATTAGTTTTTAGCTTCTTCTTTGATACCATATTTTTTGTTGAAGCGATCAACACGGCCATCCGCAGCTGCGAATTTTTGACGTCCAGTATAGAATGGGTGACATTCGTTACAGAACTCGACTTTAATGTCTGATTTTACAGAACCAGTTGTGAATGTGTTACCACATGAACATGATACTGTTGCTTCTTTGTAATCGGGATGAATTCCTGCTTTCATCTCTATCTCTCCTCTCGCCCTGAACCATCTGGAACAGAGTTGGTTATAAAACTGATACCTTACACGATCCGATTGATTGCCAACCGTATATGTAGCAGAAAATTGTAAACTTACATTGAACATAATAGCATGTCTGTTTTTAAATTGCAAGTTCTTAGTTTATAAAGTAACTTTTCCACTACGATGCGCTTTCATTTCTACTGCCAGTTGCTCGAAAAATGCTTCGTTTGTTTTTGTTTGACGAAGTTTCTTTAAGAAGCGCTCTGCAAAATCGCCTGAATCGGAGAAAGTTTTGCGAATAGCCCAAAGTTTATCCAACTGATCTTTTGGAATTAAAAGCTCTTCTTTTCGTGTACCAGAGCGACGAATATCGATAGCTGGGAAAATACGACGTTCTGCAAGACTTCTATCTAAATGAAGTTCTAAGTTACCTGTTCCTTTGAACTCCTCATATATTACCTCATCCATACGAGAACCAGTATCTACTAATGCAGTAGCAAGGATCGTTAAGCTACCGCCTTCTTCAATATTACGGGCTGCTCCAAAAAATCTTTTTGGACGATGGAAAGCAGCTGGGTCAATACCTCCGGAAAGCGTACGTCCACTTGGAGGAATTACTAAATTGTAGGCACGTGCAAGACGTGTGATCGAATCCATTAATATGATAACATCACGTTTATGCTCTACCAAGCGCATTGCTCGTTCTAAAACAAGTTCCGCTACTTTCACATGATTTTCTGGAACTTCATCAAAAGTAGAGCTCACGACATCCGCTTTTACCGAACGTTCAATATCGGTAACTTCCTCTGGACGCTCATCTATTAATAAAACAATTAGTTCCGCATTTGGATGATTCGTAGTAATTGCATTTGCAATTTCTTTAATTAATAACGTTTTCCCTGCCTTTGGAGGTGCAACAATCAAACCACGCTGTCCATAACCTACAGGCGCTACCAAATCCATAATTCGAGTTGATAGTTTTTCAGGAACGGTTTCTAATTTAATGTGGCGGTCTGGATACAAAGGTGTTAGAGCAGGAAAATGAACACGTTCTTTCGCTATTTCTGGATCTTCACCGTTTACTAGTTCCACATGAAGTAGGCCGTAATAACGTTCACTTTCTTTTGGAGGACGAACTTTTCCTGTAACTTTGTCACCGTTACGAAGGTCAAATCTTCTAATTTGAGAAGCGGAAATATAAATATCCTCCGAGCTAGGAGAGTAGTTAATAGGACGTAAGAATCCAAAGCCCTCTTGTTGAATAATCTCTAAAACGCCTTCCATGAAGAAGAATCCTTCTTGTTCTGCACGAGATTTTAAAATAGCAAAAATAAGTTCTTTCTTAGTTAGCTTGCTATACGCTGCAATTTTAAACTTTCTTGCAAGTGTATAAAGCTCTTTTAGAGTCATACTTTCTAACTCATTAATTGTTGTTTGTGTCATTGGTATTGCACCACTCTTTATTTTATTTTTATGTTCCTATTTATTTTTGGAAATCAAAATACAAAACTGTCTATATGGATTAAGTTGATTTCACCATTTAGTTTTATGGGTTGTCCGAATTTATCCAGTTGTATTTGTTAATTAAGGTTAATAGGATTGAAGTTTGTTAAGAGGCTACCCAATCAAAATTGGTTGATCAGAATGTTAACAAATGCGTTTTTAGATGTCGTGAACTTAGAATACCTCGACTGACAAGCGTTTTCAAGACTTTTTGAGGTCCGACCTTCTAATTTTATGCATTTGTCTATAATAAGACCTAATCTGTAATGAAGGGTATACAGGTGAGAAGTTTTAATTTATAGCGCTTTTTAGAAAGACTCTTATGAAGGAAACGAAACAAAGTCTAAGTTGACAAAGCAACATCTTTGTAAGCTTCCTCCGAGTCTAAATTATCACAAGCGTATTCTTATAGAACTAAATTCGGTTTTTTATTTAAGCTGTGTCTTCCTTCAACAAAACGAATCGTACCTGATTTAGCTCTCATAACGATTGA
Source organism: Psychrobacillus mangrovi (assembly GCF_037104765.1). Lineage (NCBI taxonomy): Bacteria > Bacillati > Bacillota > Bacilli > Caryophanales > Bacillaceae > Psychrobacillus > Psychrobacillus mangrovi. The sequence continues at coordinate 298,277 of NZ_JBAWSY010000002.1, forward strand.
GTGAGTCGAACCAAATGCACCTTTGAATTGTACACCACGAAGAAGTTCACCGTCTGTTACACCAGTTGCTGCAAAAATGGCGTCGTCGCCTTTTACTAGGTCTTCCATACGTAAAATTTTATTTACATCTAGACCCATTTTAATACAACGAGCAAGCTCTTCATCATTTTGTGGCACTAGTTTACCTTGAATTTCTCCACCTAAACATTTTAATCCAACTGCTGAGATAACTCCCTCAGGAGCTCCACCCATTCCAAATAAAATGTCTACACCGGTATTATCGAAAGCAGTATTAATAGCTCCAGCTACATCACCATCAGTTATTAGCTTAATGCGTGCGCCAGCGGCTCTAATTTCATCAATAATTTTTTGATGACGGTCGCGACCTAAAATTGTTGCCACCACGTCTTGAATGTCTTTGTTTTTTGCACGTGCAACTGCTCGTAGGTTATCAATAACAGGTGCGTTAATATCAACTTGACCAACAGACTCTGGACCTACAGCAAGTTTGTCCATATACATGTCAGGAGCATGAAGTAGATTTCCGCGATCAGCAATTGCAAGAACTGCAAGTGCATTCCATCCACCTGAAGCTACAATATTTGTACCTTCTAACGGATCCACTGCCACGTCAACTTGAGGACCACCAGTTCCATGTCCAAGCTTTTCTCCGATATATAACATCGGTGCTTCGTCCATTTCACCTTCCCCAATTACTACGACACCTTCCATTGGAATTGTGTCAAAAACTGTGCGCATTGCAGTAGTTGCTGCGTCATCTGCTTCATTTTTTAGTCCGCGTCCCATCCAGCGAGCAGATGCGATAGCTGCTGCTTCTGTTACACGAACTAATTCCATTGATAAACTACGTTCCATTTAATATTGCCTCCCGTTTTACGGTTTATATTCCGGTCTGTGTTTCTTCCTGTATCATTGTAGCATATTTGTCAATGAGAAAAGTAAGGCGCACCGTCTTTGCGACGAGTCTGCATCCGTTTAAATGGGCATTTCGCCTTGTGCTGAAGTGCGCCTATAATCTCAATGGATGTACTTTATTCTACGTTTACTTCTATTTCTTTTATTTCCACTCTTCTAATATCTGCTCCTAGTCCTCGAAGCTTATCAATAATGGAGCTATATCCACGTTCAATATGGAATATATCTTGAATCTCTGTTTCTCCCTCAGCGATTAAGCCAGCAAGTATAAGCGCTGCTCCAGCCCGCAAATCACTTGCACGAACTGTAGCTGCTTCTAACTTGGCAGGACCGGTAACAATAGCGGTTCTTCCATCCACTCGACCATTGGCATTCATACGGCGTAGTTCATCAATTTGCTTGAATCGAGCTGAATAAATAGTGTCCGTAATAACGGAAGTTCCTGTTGCTTGTGTCAATAAAACCGAAAATGGCTGTTGTAAATCCGTTGGAAACCCAGGATACACAAGTGTTTTCACATCGACTGCTTGTAAATTTTGTGCTTTCGGAATGAAAATCTTTTCTTCATATTCCTCCACTTTTACTCCCATTTCTCGTAGTTTTGCCGTTAAAGCTTCTACGTGAAATGGAATCACATTGTCAATCGTAATACCATCGCCTGCTACAGCAGCCATAATCATAAATGTTCCGGCTTCAATTCGATCTGGAATAATTGTATGCTTAGTCCCGTGCAATTCTTCGACACCGTCGATACGAATAACATTCGTCCCAGCACCTTTTATATTTGCTCCCATATTTGATAACAATGTGGCAACATCAATGATTTCTGGTTCTTTTGCAGCATTTTCAATAATGGTTCTACCTTTTGCAAGTACTGCAGCCAGCATGATATTAATAGTCGCGCCAACACTTACTACGTCCAAATAAATTTTCGTTCCAACTAATCCATCTGCACGTAAATAAATGGCACCATGCTCATTCGAAACATTAGCCCCTAAAGCCTCAAACCCTTTAATATGCTGATCTATTGGGCGAGGTCCCAAGTGGCATCCTCCTGGTAATCCAATAGCTGCTTTCTTAAATTTCCCAAGAAGTGCACCCATTAAATAATACGATGCTCGAAGCTTTTTAATATTGCCATTTGGTAAAGGCATATCCACCACATTTGTAGGATCAATTGTCATTGTTCCATCTTCAAATGTGATTTCTGCTCCTAATTCTTCTAAAATTTCTTTCAATGTCCAAACATCTAAAATCTCTGGCAGGCCTTCAATAGTTACAGGAGAGTTCGCTAACAAGGAAGCAGGAATTAGCGCCACTGCACTATTCTTTGCCCCACTTACCTTAATCGTACCATGTAAACGCTTAGCTCCATTAATTTTATAAACTTCCATACGTTTCTCCTTCGTCTTGTTACTCGCTCTTACGATTGTTCCAATCCGCTAGAAATCCTTCAATTCCTTTATCTGTTAAAGGATGATGGAAAAGTTGTTTTAATACTTTAAATGGAGTTGTAGAAATATGTGCACCATTTAAAGCTGCATCCGTAATATGCTGAGGGTGTCTGATTGAAGCTGCGATAATTTCTGTATCAATATTGTGAATAGCAAAGATTTGAGCTATTTTCGCAATCAATTCCATTCCATCATGGCCGATATCATCTAAGCGGCCTAAAAACGGAGATACATAAGTTGCTCCTGCACGTGCTGCCAATAACGCTTGGTTTGCACTAAAGATAAGTGTCACATTTGTTTTAATTCCTTCTGAATAAAAAACAGCGCAAGCTTTTAGCCCTTCTGGTGTCATCGGTAATTTCACCGTAATATTCGGTGCAATTGCTGCAAGTTCTCTACCTTCTTTAATCATGCCCTCTGCATCTAATGCAATTACTTCTGCACTTACAGAACCGTCTACTAAAGCAGTAATTTCACGAAGACGATCGTGAAAAGAAATATTTTCTTTCGCTACTAGCGAAGGATTCGTCGTAACACCGGATAAAATACCCCATGCGTGTGCTTCTTTAATTTCCTCAAAATTAGCTGTATCTATAAAAAATTTCATCTTAATAATATCCTCCTCAGTATGGAAAAATAGGAGAAGCTTCAGTATTTTAACTAGAAGACTTCTCCCCACATTCTATTTTATCTTTCTGAATTATGCTTTATTAGAGCTTCCAAATTCACGCATTTTACCGATAACTGTCGTTTTAATAGCATCACGTGCTGGTGATAGGTATTTACGTGGATCATATTGTTTTGGGTTTTCCTCAAAATATTCGCGAATCGCTTTAGTAGCAGCAATTTGGTTTTCCGTGTTTACATTGATTTTTGCTGTCCCTAAAGAGATTGAACGTTTAATATCATGTGTAGGAATACCTGTTCCACCATGCAATACTAATGGAAGGTCCGCTAATTTCGAAATTTCTTCCATTTCGTTAAAACCTAAGTTAGGTTCACCTTTATAAGGTCCATGAACAGAACCAAGTGCTGGTGCTAAGCAATCAATAGCAGTACGTTTCACTAATTCCGCACATTCCGTAGGATCTGCATAAATAACGCCATCTGCTATCACGTCGTCTTCTTGGCCGCCAACTGTACCAAGCTCTGCTTCTACAGAAACGTTGTGTGCATGTGCATATTCCACCACTTTAGAAGTAATTTCTACATTTTCTTCAAATGGATGATGAGAAGCATCAATCATGACAGACGTGAATCCAGCATCGATTGCTGCTTTACATTTTTCAAAGCTTGAGCCGTGATCTAAGTGAATTGCCACTGGAACTGACGTTTGATAGTCTTCCATTAGTCCTTTTACCATATGTACAACTGTTGTAAAGCCGCCCATATATTTTGCCGCACCTTCGGATACACCCAAAATAACTGGCGATTTTTCCTCTTCTGCCGCTTGTAAAATAGCTTGAGTAAATTCAAGGTTATTAATATTGAATTGTCCTACTGCATAACCTTCTTTTTTTCCTTTTTCAAGCATTTCTTTCATCGATACTAAAGCCATTCCAATAGACCTCCTCTATTATCATACACTCTCATTTGTACATCATTTTTCTCTTTCTGATTTAGCTGTTGTAGGCGCCTGCGATTCTAGTTACAGGAATACGTTGTTGTAATAACTAAACGGCGTCCTTCACTTTTAATCATAACAAAAAAAGGCCATGTTTTCCACTGCCTGCCTATGTACTACTTCTGTAATATATTATTTACTGCATCTCGCACTTCGAATATATCAAAAGGCTTAGTAAAGTAAAGAGAAGCACCTAAATCCTTTGCCTCTTGGATCAGGTTTAACTCTCCATATGCTGTCATCATCATGACAGGTAAATTTGGATACTTTTCTTTCAGCAAGGTTAAGATTTTAATTCCATCCATCCCAGGAATTTTCATGTCTAATAATACACCATCTAAACTTTCCTCGCTAGCAATATCCAATGCTTCAGGGCCGTTCGCGGCTAGGCTCACTTCATAGCCTTCCTGTGAAAAAACTTCTTTTAAGAGCATTCGTATTCCTAGTTGATCGTCTACGATTAAAATGTGTTTCATGATGTACAAACCCCTTTTATTAAATTTTCCCCTTCTATACTATTCGCTATTAATATACATTTTCCTTCTAAGGATTCTAAAAATTACCCATTTTACGTTTAGCTTTTCCTACATTATAATTAAAAATGAGGTGAATAAAAGAATGAAAATGTTAACAACGCAGCTTACCGGTCTTCTCCAAAGAATAGTTAATTCGGAGGAAGAAAATATCGAAGAAACTGCTAGACTACTCGCACAAGCCGCTGCAAGAGAAGGCTTTATTTATTTCGCAGCATTCGGTGAAATGGAAAGCATTACGATAAATGCACAAAATGCCGCAGAAAAATTCCCTAGTATAAAAGTTTGGTCACCAGATACCAAGCTGACAAGCGCAGATCGCGTATGGATTATTACAAGATCTAGTGAAAATGAAGAAGCACTAGCACTTGCTGAAAAACTAAGTGCAGATTTCATACCCTTCAGTGCACTTGCCGCTGAAAATCAAAATGACGAAAACAAACTTGCGAATCTTGCCTATACATATATTTCTCTGAAACTTACTAAAGGCTTACTACCTGCAGAGGATGGTAGTAGAATTGTTTTACCGTATGCACTAAGCGCAATGTTCGTCTACGAGGCTGTCAAAATGAAGCTAGACGAGATGCTTTTAGGCGAAGATTAAAATTACCATAGACATGCCCATGGAAGAGAAAATCTTTCGTGGGCATTTTTGGTTTGTCAAAGAGTATCTATCTAACGATTAGTCGTAGGTTTTATGAATTAGTTACAAGTCTATCTCAAAGCGATGTTAACTTTTTATTATGAGAAATGGTCGCTCTTATCTACGAATTGGTTGCTTTCACGATAGAATTGGTCTCGCTTTGTGACAAATTGGGTGCTTTCACACTACAATTGGTCTCTCTTTGCCATTTAATCCCTAATTTTATGGCAACTAGCTAGGAAATCTATTTCTCACATGAAGTAAACTCTTTACTCTGGGAAATAGTCGCTCATACCGACGAATTGGTTGCTTTCACTATAGAATTGGTCTCGCTTATAATCTAATTGGTCGCCCTCACGATAGAATTAGTCTCGATTTGCCATTTAATGCCTAATTCCTCGACTTTTAACTAGGAAATCTATTTCTCACATCAAGTAAACTCTTTACTATGAGAATTAGTCGCTGTTACAGACGAATTGGTTGCTTTCACTATAGAATTGGTCTCGCTTATAATCTAATTGGTCGCTTTCACACTAGAATTGGTCTCGCTCTGCCATTTAATACCTAATGCCCTGGCAACTAGCTATGAAATCCATTTCTCACATGAAGTAATCTCTTTACTATGAGAAATAGTCGCTCTTACCGACGAATTGGTTGCTTTCACTATAGAATTGGTCTCGCTTATAATCTAATTGGTCGCTTTCACACTAGAATTGGTCTCGCTCTGCCATTTAATACCTAATGCCCTGGCAACTAGCTCAGAAATCTATTTCTCACATGAAGTAATCTCTTTACTTTGGGAAATGGTCGCTCTTACCGACGAATTGGTTGCTTTCACTATAGTATTGGTCTCGCTTATGCTTAAATCGGTCGCTTCCACTCTAAATTTGATCTCGCTTTGCCATTTTATGTCTAATTTTAATTCTCTTACCATTTCCCACATGAAGTAAACTCTTTACTTTGGGAAATGGTCGCTCTTACCGTTGAATTGGTTGCTTTCACTATAGAATTGGTTTCGCTTACGCTTAAATTGGTCGCTTTCACTATAGAATTGGTCTCGCTTATGCTTAAATTGGTCGCTTTCACACTTTAATTGGTCTCGCTCTGCCATTTAATACCTAATTCCATGGCCACTAGCTATGAAACGCTCTACCCACTTAATCCCCTCATCATTTAATCCCATAAAAAAAGCAGTTCGCCTCGACGAACTACTTTACTTTTCTTATTCTCCAACGGATGCTTTGATGAACTCACGGAATAATGGTTGTGGACGTTGTGGACGTGACACAAATTCCGGATGGAACTGAGAAGCTAGGAAGAATGGGTGATCTGGAAGCTCGATGATTTCGATTAGACGACCATCTGGGCTTGTACCAGAGAACATAAATCCAGCTGCTTCAAATTGCTCACGGTATTCGTTATTGAATTCATAACGATGACGGTGACGTTCGTATACAAGTTCTTCACCGTATGCTTCGTGTGCTTTAGAACCAGGAGTTAACTTACATGGGTATAATCCAAGGCGAAGTGTTCCTCCTAGATCTTCTACGTCTTTTTGTTCTGGCAATAAATCGATAATAGAGTGTGGAGTTTTTGGATCTAGTTCTGTTGAGTGTGCTCCATCAAGTTCCAATATATTACGAGCAAATTCAACTGTTGCTAGTTGCATTCCTAAGCAAATACCTAAGAACGGAACATTGTTTTCACGAGCAAATCGTGTCGCTGCAATTTTCCCTTCTACTCCGCGGTCTCCAAATCCACCAGGAACAAGAATTCCGTCTACATCTGAAAGAATTTCTGCAACATTTGCATCATTTACTTCCTCAGCATTAACCCATTTCACTTCTACATCCGCATCAAATTTGTATCCTGCGTGTTTCATTGCTTCTACTACAGAAATGTATGCATCTTGTAGTTCTACATATTTACCAACTAGGCCAATACGAACTTTTTTCGATAAAGATTTCACTTGATCAACAAGTACATGCCAATCTGTCATATCTGCTTCTTTCGTAGTAAGTTGGAAATGATCCACAACAATTTGATCTAAATGTTGCGCTTGAAGATTTAATGGGATTTCGTATAATGAATCCGCATCGATACATTCGATTACTTCCTCAGGTTTAATGTCACAGAAAAGAGCAATTTTGTCTTTCATATCTTGAGGAACTGGCATTTCTGAACGAACAACAATGACATTTGGTTGAATACCTAGACTGCGTAGCTCTTTTACACTATGTTGTGTTGGTTTTGTTTTCATTTCACCGGCAGCTTTAATAAATGGAACTAATGTACAGTGAATGTACATTACATTATTACTACCAACGTCACGTTTCATTTGACGAATTGTTTCTAAGAAAGGAAGAGATTCGATATCTCCTACTGTTCCGCCAATTTCAGTGATAACAATATCCGCATGCGTTTCTTTTGCAGCCAAGAATAATCGGTCTTTTATTTCATTTGTAATATGCGGAATTACTTGAACAGTTCCTCCATTGTAATCGCCACGGCGTTCTTTTCTTAATACGGAAGAATAGACTTTCCCTGTCGTAATGTTCGAGTATTTATTTAAATTAATGTCAATAAAACGCTCGTAATGACCTAAATCTAAATCTGTCTCTGCCCCATCGTCAGTTACAAAAACTTCTCCATGTTGGTATGGGCTCATAGTCCCTGGATCTAAGTTAATGTAAGGATCAAACTTTTGAATTGTTACATTCAATCCTCGATTTTTTAATAAACGACCTAGAGATGCAGCCGTAATACCTTTACCTAATGAAGATACAACCCCACCAGTAACAAAAATAAATTTAGTCATGCTTGTTCCTCCTAATATAATATCTATTTCGCCTTGGTCTTTTTAAGCTCAGAATTTACTTTTTGAGTAAAGATTATTACACAGAACATTGCACCGAGCTCAATGAATTCTTTACATAATCTGTAGCATTCGCCTTAGGCAATAACCTTATTCAGTATGACTTAGGTGAATAAGGCTATACAATAACAAAAAGCGCTCCACCTGCTTTTTGGCAGGGGAGCGCATATGCACATGAGTAATGTCTCTTTAAAAAGAGCCCAATAAAATCTTATAGCGTTTACGTATAGAAGTCAAGAATTATTCTTCTTCGTCTTCTAATTCTTCATCATCTAACTCTTCGTCATCGATGATATCAAAATCTTCTTCTTCCTCATCGATTAAGTCCTCTTCGGGCACTTCGTCAATTTCTCCTACGAAATCAATTACTGGATCATCATCATCTTCGTCGTCATCTTCATCATCTTCTTCGATAAATTCATCGAATTCCTCTTCGAAGATAATTTCATCTTCTTCTAGTTCCAGTTCGTCTAAATCGTCACCGTCTGCAACTTTAGCTTTCTTTTTACGGACTTTAACAGTAGGAGCAGTCTCTTCTTCAATTTGTTCTACAGGGTACCACTCTCTTAGACCCCATTGGTTTTCTGCAGTAGCTAAAAAGCGCCCATCAATATTCATATCTGTATAAAATTGAGGTTTACGAGCTGCCATTTCATCGTCTGTAAAACCATTAAGTTTTTGGATTTCATTAAAAAGGTCAGATAGAGTTAAAGAGTTTTTCTTATCTTCTAATATTGCAAATCCTAAATCTATTAATGATTCTTCTTGTAATTGTGCTGTTGTCATTTCACGAAAATTCAAATCGTGCACGTCCTTTCTATGTCCGTTTGCATACTTCCCATTATATACAAACCAGTATGTTATATGCTACATTCATTTATTCTTTTTGAAAAGGAATAATTTCTGAAAAGCTAATGCGAATAAATAAAACGAAAGTAATAGTAAGGGAATGGCTCCCAGTTGTTTATTATAAAGGAGAATGGTTAGTAATAGGAATATTATTATGATCATTATGTGTATTGGGGTTTTCATACCATTTCTCCCTTACTACTTAGTAGTTTCATTATACAAAATAAAAAGAAAAAAGTGTTCCGATATCTTAGCGGAACACTAATTTTTTTTTACATATTTCTTCGATACTGCCCGCCTACCTCGTAAAGAGCGTTCGTAATTTGGCCAAGACTTGCCTTTTGGACAGTTGTCATAAGCTCTTCGAAGATGTTGCCACCTGTCATTGCAACTTGCTTTAGACGATTGAGCGCTTCTTCTACCTCTGACTCATGTTTCATATGGAAGCTTCGAAGATTTGTTATTTGAATTTCTTTTTCTTCCTTCGATGCGCGGGCGAGTTCCATATTATCGATATCCTCTTCAGAAGCAGGATTTGGATTTAAGTATGTGTTCACCCCGATAATTGGCAATTCGCCTGTGTGTTTTTTCATTTCATAGTACATGGATTCTTCTTGAATTTTTCCACGTTGGTATTGGGTTTCCATTGCACCAAGTACGCCACCGCGGTCATTGATTCGATCAAATTCAGAAAGAACCGCTTCTTCTACTAGGTCCGTCAGGTCTTCTACAATAAATGCTCCTTGTAACGGATTTTCATTTTTTGATAATCCATGCTCTTTTGTAATAATCATTTGAATCGCCATTGCTCGACGAACAGATTCCTCCGTAGGTGTTGTAATCGCTTCGTCATAAGCATTTGTATGAAGTGAGTTACAGTTATCCTGAAGTGCCATCAACGCCTGTAAAGTTGTTCGAATATCATTAAAGTCAATTTCTTGCGCATGTAGACTTCTACCTGATGTTTGCACATGATATTTTAGCTTTTGACTACGCTCATTTGCGCCGTATTTGTCACGCATCACAACTGCCCAAATACGACGGGCAACACGTCCGATAACTGTGTACTCCGGATCCAAACCATTTGAGAAGAAGAAAGATAAGTTTGGTGCAAAATCATCTATATTCATACCACGGCTCAAATAATATTCCACATAAGTAAAGCCATTTGATAATGTGAATGCCAGCTGAGAAATTGGATTCGCTCCAGCTTCTGCAATATGGTATCCAGATATAGAAACGGAATAATAGTTTCGAACCTTATGGTCAATAAAGTATTGTTGAATATCGCCCATCATACGTAAAGCGAATTCAGTAGAGAAAATACATGTATTTTGACCTTGATCTTCTTTTAAAATATCTGCTTGAACAGTACCACGAACTACTTGAAGTGTCGCATTTTTTACTTCTGTAAATTCTTCCACAGTTAGAGTACGGCCAAGTTCCTCCTCGCGAATGCGAACTTGCTGATCAATAGCCGTATTCATAAACATCGCCAAAATAATTGGTGCTGGACCATTGATTGTCATAGATACGGAGGTTGATGGTGCACATAAATCAAACCCATCATACAATTTTTTCATATCCTCTAACGTACAAATGCTTACGCCAGATTCGCCGACTTTTCCGTAAATATCAGGTCGATGATCTGGGTCTTCTCCATATAATGTTACCGAGTCAAATGCAGTAGAAAGACGCTTTGCATCGTCATCTTTGGATAAATAATGAAAGCGACGGTTCGTACGTTCTGGTGTTCCCTCTCCAGCAAATTGACGCTTAGGGTCTTCCCCTTCACGTTTGAATGGGAAAACTCCAGCTGTGTATGGGAAGGACCCAGGTACATTTTCTTTGTACACCCATCTTAAAATTTCACCATAATCAACGAATTTCGGAAGTACAACTTTCGGTATTTTCAACCCAGATAAGCTTTCCGTACGAAGAATCGTGCGAATTTCCTTATCCCGAATTTTTGTAACAAACTCGTCCCCAGCATATGCTTCTTTTAAAGTTGCCCAGTTTTCCAATATACGTTTTGATTCAGCAGTCAGTTCATCACGAACTCCACTAGCTAATGATTCCAAGGATTGAACTAGCGCATCATCTGCTGCTTTCTCTTTTACAACTTCGATTGCGCCTTCTAGTTGAAACAATCTTCTTGCGAAAGCTACTTGCTCCTCAGATTTTTTATGATATCCACGAACTGTGTCTGTAATTTCACGTAAGTAATAACGACGATCATTTGGGATGATCACGTTTTGCTTTTGTGTTTTCACAAATTGCTCGTATGTTGTTTCCCAGTCAGTACCCGTTTTTTCATTTAACACCGCAACTAAAGCTGCAAATAAAGAATTCGTACCTTTATCATTAAATTGGCTAGCAATCGTTCCGTAAACAGGCATAGTATCCAAATCATCATGCCATAATTCACGACTGCGTTGATATTGTTTTTGTACTTGGCGAAGTGCATCTTCTGAGCCTTTTCGTTCGAATTTATTGATAACAATCAAATCTGCGTAATCGATCATATCAATCTTTTCTAATTGAGAAGGCGCACCGAATTCACTTGTCATTACATACATCGAAGCGTCCGATACATTGGTAATTTCTGCGTCCCCTTGCCCGATACCACTTGTTTCTACAATAATTAAATCAAAGCCCGCTACTTTAACAACATCAAGTACATCAGCAATAGCACCAGATAATTCTGTACGAGATCCTCGCGTTGCCAAACTACGCATAAACACACGTTTATTGAAAATAGCGTTCATACGAATACGGTCCCCTAGCAATGCCCCACCTGTTTTTTGCTTCGTCGGGTCAATGGAAAGAACTGCAATCTTCTTATCCGGCAATTCATGAAGGAATCGGCGAATCAATTCATCTGTTAATGAACTTTTCCCTGCCCCACCCGTACCCGTAATACCTAGCACTGGTGTACCTTTGGATAAAGCCTTCGCTTGTTCTAGCATTTCTTTTGCTTCAGAATCATTTGTTTGATGTGCTTCCTCCGCTAATGTAATCAAATGAGCTAGTACTTCAGGATTCTCCGTAGACACTTGGGAAATCTCGTCTTTTGCTCCTGAAGCTTTCGTTGGAACATCACATTCCAACAGCATTTGATTGATCATACCTTGAAGACCTAGTTTACGGCCATCCTCTGGAGAGAAAATACCCGAAATACCGTATTCTTGCAGTTCTTTTATTTCTTTCGGAATGATTACCCCGCCGCCACCGCCAAATATGCGAATATGAGGCGCACCACGTTCAACGAGTAAATCCTTCATATATTTAAAATACTCAACATGTCCTCCTTGATAGGAAGATATGGCAATCCCTTGAACATCCTCTTGAATAGCAGCATTCACCACTTCTTCTACCGAACGGTTATGACCTAAGTGGATTACTTCTGCCCCACTCGCTTGTAAAATACGTCGCATAATATTGATCGACGCATCATGTCCGTCAAATAGGCTTGATGCAGTTACAAAACGCACATGATTTTTTGGACGATATACTTCTACAGTAGACATGTCGTTCCCCCTTTGTTTGAATTAATCTTAATGTCCAGACTCCAGCGCAAAGCTGTCGCAGAAGGACCTTTCCCAACCCCGTTTGGAAGGCACTGAAAAACTCCTCCATGAGATTTCATAACAGTATTTGAACGACAAATTGTTCAGATACTCGATTTTTTATTTTAGACCCATTAATTTCCGTTCCAGGCGGACGCTTTCGCCGGCATGGCTTCAGCCGCTTCCCTCGCTACGCTCAGTCCAGGGTCTTCAGCTCATGCTATTCCGGCAGGAGTCGCCGCCCTCCACTCCAATTAACTGTTATCCGCTTTTCAATTAGAAAACCATAATGCCATTAATAGAGCAGATTTTATTCACATAAATTTTTTCAATTAGTATTTATAGATAATCGTTGAAAAAGGCGATACTCCTGCGGGAATAGCGATAGCCGAAGACCCCGCCGTTGAGGGAAGGCAATCTAAGTTCGCCGCATCCTGCGCCTGCGGCAACAATTGCATGACCAACATCGTGTTGGCCTAGGAGGCTAAGGCAACGCCCGCGGAAAGGGAGCCGTTTCAACGATTTTCTTATTTATCGGACTTTTTCAGTGCCCTTTCCCGTTTGCCTGTCGGTGGCCCATACGAAGTGGGTCATACAGTCGTTGCGACACGATGTCGCGAAATTATACTGTATTCCTCTACTAGGCGCTTGCGCATTTCTTATTTCCCCATCCCATTTAGTACAAATTCTATTTGTAGTTCTGTAAATTGTTCAATTGTAAATTCCTTACGTAATGCCCATCTTCTAAATGCCCACATTTGACCTTGTACTACAAGGGTATGTGCATAAAGTTTTGCTTGGGCATCTGTTAATTCCAGTTCCCCAGTTTGTATACAACCTTTTAGAATTTTATGGAAGATATCCATCATTTCTAATTCTTTTTTTAACACATAATCTAGTGCGCCTTTTGGCAAGGATTTGGATTCTTGATACATGACAACGAACTCATCTTGCATGTCATCTATTACCCCATAATAATGGCGGATTGCATTTTTTAGGTCGTCAATCGTACCATTCTCCAACTTTATTTGTGAGAGCTTGTCATGCACTTCATTGTAAATACTATCGCAGACTAGATAGAGGACATCTTCCTTTGAGCGAATGTATTCATACAAGGTGCCTATACTAAACCCGGCTTCCTTTGCAATTTCTCTTGTTGTCGCTCGATGAAAGCCTTTTTCCTTGAATAAAGTAACAGCCGCACGAATCATTTGGTGACGTCTTTTTTCGATGAGGTTTTCATCTTTTACAGATGTCTTTACTTCATGCTTTTTTTCCATAGGCATCGATTACTTCGTTAGCATACGAGAAATAACAAGGCGTTGAATTTCTTGTGTGCCCTCGTATATTTGTGTAATTTTTGCATCTCTCATATAGCGTTCAACCGGGTAATCTTTTGTATATCCATATCCACCAAATACTTGCACTGCCTCTGTTGTTACTTTCATCGCTGTATCGCCAGCCATCAATTTCGCCATTGCAGACTCTTTTCCGTATGGAAGTCCATTGGATTCTAACCAGGCAGCTTGATACGTAAGCAGACGTGATGCTTCTGTTGCAGTTGCCATATCAGCAAGCTTGAATGAGACCCCTTGATTTACAACGATTGGCTTTCCGAATTGAACACGTTCCTTCGCATAACCTACTGCAGCATCAAGAGCCCCTTGCGCAATTCCAACTGCTTGCGCAGCAATACCATTACGCCCTCCATCCAATGTTTTCATTGCGATAATGAAGCCTTCACCTTCTTCACCAAGAAGATTTTCTTTTGGAACGCGGCAATTATCAAAAATAATTTCTGTTGTAGGAGAAGAACGAATTCCTAATTTCTTTTCTTTTTTCCCTACAGAGAATCCTTCGAAATCTGCCTCTACGATAAATGCACTTGTACCTTTATGCTTGGATGTTGGATCAGTAACCGCGAACACAACATAGATGTCTGCAATGCCGCCATTTGTAATAAAGATTTTAGAACCATTCAATACATAATGATCGCCATCTAATTTAGCGGTTGTTTTCATACCACCAGCATCTGATCCAGAGCTTGCTTCAGTTAAACCGTATCCACCAATTTTTGAGCCTTCTGCCATTGGACGAAGATATTTTTGTTTTTGCTCTTCATTGCCATATTTAAAAATCGGCCAACCAGCAAGGGAAGTGTGTGCAGAAAGGGTTACCCCTGTTGAAGCACAAACACGAGATAACTCTTCTACTGCGATGCAGTATGCAAGATAATCAGAACCGATTCCGCCGTATTCTTCTGGCCAAGGTATACCCGTTAAGCCTAGCTCAGCCATCTTATCGAAAATTTCACGATCAAAGCGTTCTTCTTCGTCGCGTTCTGCTGCAGTAGGTGCTACTTCGTTTTCTGCAAAGTCACGTACCATTTTACGAATCATTTCATGCTCTTCGGATAGTTGAAAATTCATTGTTTTCCCGCCTTTTTTGATTATTTTAATTTGGTCTCGGTTTAATGAAAATTGGTCTTGCGCTTTTGTGTATTTGTCTCGGTTTGACCTCAATTGGTCTCGTTCAGCCATTTTTTAGGAGGTTGGTTAATTAATCACATGTTTACTAATTACAATCCTTTGAATTTCACTAGTTCCCTCGTAGATTTCCGTAATTTTTGCGTCACGGAAATAACGTTCTACCGGGTAATCTTCTGTATAACCATATCCTCCGAATACTTGGACCGCCTCTATTGATACGTCTACTGCTGTTTTGGAAGCGAATAATTTAGCCATGGATGCTTCTTTTCCGCAAGGAAGCCCTTGTTCGCGAAGACTCGCTGATTGGTAAACAAGAAGTCTAGCTGCCTCTACCGCTGTCGCCATATCAGCAAGTTTAAAGCCTACACCTTGGTTTGCAGCGATTGGCTTACCAAATTGCACACGCTCTTTCGCATATCCAACTGCCGCCTCGAGTGCTGCTTCTGCAATGCCTAAAGCCTGCGTAGCGATTCCGATGCGTCCAGAATTTAAATTTGCCATGGCAATTTTAAATCCTTCGCCTTCTTCACCTAATCTATTTTCTACTGGAATTTTCATATCTTCAAAAGTGAGCTCGACTGTTCTTGAGCCATGTAGTCCCATTTTCTCTTCGTCTTTTCCGACAATAAAACCTGGTGTATCCTTTTCTACGATGAATGCAGTTATACCTTTTGATCCTTTTGATGGATCTGTTGAAGCAAAAACGATGTTAATATCTGCTTCTCCACCATTAGTAATAAAAACTTTAGAACCGTTTAAAACATAGTGATCACCTTTTAACACGGCTTTCGTTTTCAAAGCTCCAGCATCTGATCCTGCAGAGGCTTCCGTTAAGCAAAACGCTCCAAGGTATTCACCAGAAGCAAGCTTCGGTACATATTTAGCCTTTTGCTCTTCATTTCCAAAATAAAGTATTGGACTTGTTCCAACGGAAGTATGAACAGAGAGAATTACTCCTATAACTGCACTCACTTTTGAAAGCTCGTTAATCGCTATAACGTAGCTTGTAAAGTCCATTTCAGAACCGCCGTATTTTTCAGGAACCGTGATTCCCATTAAACCAAGCTCACCCATTTTTTTTATAATTTCACGGGGGAACTCCCCTTGCTCCATTCGTTCAATAAAAGGCTCGATTTCCGTTTTTGCGAAGTCTCGAACCATATTGCGCATCATAAGTTGTTCTTCGGTGAATGTTAATTCCATGATTCACGCTCCTTTATTCGTAAGAGTAGAAGCCACGACCTGATTTCTTCCCTAACCAGCCAGCTTTGACGTATTTTCTAAGTAGTGGGCATGGTCGATACTTACTATCTCCAAATCCTTCGTGTAAGATTTCCATAATGTATAGGCATGTATCAAGGCCAATAAAATCAGCAAGTTGTAGTGGTCCCATCGGATGATTCATTCCCATTTTCATCACATCATCAATCGCCTCTTTTGACGCGACACCTTCGTAAAGTGTGTATATCGCTTCGTTGATCATTGGCATTAAAATACGGTTGGAAACGAAACCTGGGAAATCGTTTACCTCAACGGGTACTTTGCTTAGTTTTTTAGTCATTTCTTCTATTGCTGTATACACTTCGTCAGAAGTTGCCAATCCACGAATAATCTCTACAAGCTTCATCACAGGAACTGGATTCATAAAGTGCATCCCAATTACTTGCTCAGGGCGATTCGTAACTGCTGCTATTTCTGTAATTGGTAGAGAAGATGTATTTGTAGCAAGAATCGTATGCTTTGGTGTGATTTCATCTAGTTGTTTAAAAATAGATTGCTTGATTTCCATGTTTTCAACAGCTGCTTCGATTACAATATCCACATCTTTAGCATCTTCAATAGAAAGTGATTTTGTAATGTTACTTAGTACTGCTTGTTTTTCCTCTTCTTTCATTCGTCCTTTTTCTACATTACGTGACAAGTTTTTCGTAATCGTTTGGATTCCACGATCGTAAAATTGTTCTTCACGGTCATTAAGCTTTACTTCAAAACCTGCTTGCGCACAAACTTGAGCAATCCCTGAGCCCATCTGTCCTGCTCCAATTACCATTACTTTTTGGATTGTCATGCGTTTTTACCCCCTGTTTTTGGAACTTCAATCATAATTGCGTCGCCTTGCCCACCACCGGAACAAATAGCTGCAATCCCAATCCCGCCACCTCGGCGTTTTAATTCGTACGCAAGCGTGAGAATAATACGGGCCCCAGATGCTCCAATCGGATGACCGAGTGCCACTGCTCCACCATTCACGTTTACCTTTTCTTCATCAAGCCCAGCGATTTCACTGCTTACTAGAGCAACCGCTGCAAATGCTTCATTAATTTCAAACAAATCAATTTCTTGAAGGGATTTCCCTGTTTTATCTAGTAATTTGTTAATGACTATTCCCGGTGTTTGAGGAAAGTTTTCTGGTTCAATTGCTATTTCTGCATGACCAAGTATATATGCAAGTGGCTCTTTACCAAGTTCTTTCGCTTTTTCTTCATTCGTCAAAACGATTGCACATGCCCCGTCATTTATTCCAGGTGCATTTCCTGCTGTAATCGTTCCTTCACTACCGAATGCTGGTTTTAATTTAGATAGTGACTCTATCGATGTATCACGTCGAGGTGCTTCGTCCTTATCAACAACGATCGAATCTCCTTTTCGTTGTGGTATTTCTACTGAAACAATTTCCTCTGCTAAAATGCCGTTATCGATTGCTTTTATAGAAAGATCATGACTTCTGTAAGACCATTCATCTTGCTTTTCTCGTGATATTTCAAATGATTCTGCTGTAGAGTTTCCGTACGTTCCCATGTGCACATGTTTTGGGTGGAATGAACAAGAAAGTCCGTCGTAAACCATGCCATCTACTATCTGGCTATCGCCCATTCGAAGGCCAAATCTACCTTTTGGTAAATAATAAGGAGCATTAGACATGGATTCCATACCACCCGCCACAATGATGGCTTCATCACCTAAGCGAATTAATTGATCAGCAAGCGTTACACTACGCATTCCAGAAGCACACACTTTGTTAATCGTTTCTGTTTTAACAGACCAAGGTATTCCCGCTTTTGTTGCCGCTTGTCTTGAAGGAATTTGCCCTTGCCCCGCTTGCAAAACAGACCCCATTATGACTTCATCCACTTGATCTGCCGCTATACCAGCACGAGTTAGCGCTTCTTTTATTGCTACTCCACCTAAATCAGAAGCTGTTAAACTACTTAGTGCTCCCCCAAACTTTCCAAATGCTGTACGTGCCCCATCCAAAATAACTGTCTTTGCCAAAATAGCCACCCCTTCATTTTTTTTGAAATCGCTTTCAAATACTTTAAAATAAAAAATTGACTGAACGCTCGCTCGACTTCTTTTGTTAGAAAAAGGGAGTGCTTCCACTCCCTCTACTTATTAACTCTAGTTTACGAAACTATAAAACTATTTGCAATATTTAAATGTCTAATTATTGAACAGTAGGTGCAACTTCATCGTCTTCTTCTGTTCCAATTACTTTTCCGAAAATAGACTTTTCAAGAAGCTCCGCAATATCGTATGTTCCAACTGTTTCTTCTACTTCCTTCGCTTTCGTTCCATCAGAAAGCATCGTCAAGCAGTAAGGACATCCAGAAGAAATGATTGTTGGATTTACTTCTAAAGCCTGTTCTGTTCGAGCAACGTTGACTCTGTTTCCAACATGCTCTTCCATCCACATTAATCCGCCACCTGCTCCACAGCACATTCCTTTTTCACGGTTACGATCCATCTCAACTAATTTCACACCAGGAATAGCTTTTAACACTTCACGAGGTGCGTCATACACATCATTGTATCTACCTAGATAACAAGAGTCGTGGAATGTAATTGTTTCTTCTACTGCGTATTGTGGTTTCAAGCGACCAGCTTGAACTAAATCATATAGCATTTCTGTGTGGTGAAGAACTTCTCCACTCCATCCAAAATCACTATATTCATTTTTAAAGATATTATATGCATGCGGGTCAATTGTTACTATTTTAGTTACCCCAGCTTTTTCAAATTCAGAAATATTATTTGTAGCTAACTCTTGGAATAAAAACTCGTTTCCTAAGCGGCGTGGTGTATCTCCAGAGTTCTTCTCTTTATTACCAAGAATTGCAAATTTCACTCCAGCCTCGTTCATCAAATGCGCAAACGATAAAGCTATCTTTTGTGAACGGTTATCGAAGGATCCCATTGAGCCAACCCAGAATAAGTAATCAAATTCTTCTCCAGCTTTCGATACTTCTTTCACTGTTGGTATATGAATATCTGGACGTGCATCTCTCCAGTTTTCTTTTTCTTTACGGTTTAACCCCCATGGATTTCCTTGACGCTCGATATTTGTCATCGCACGTTGTGCATCAGGATCCATTTTACCTTCCGTCATTACTAGGTAACGGCGAAGGTCGATAATTTTATCTACATGCTCATTCATTACTGGACATTGATCTTCACAGTTACGGCAAGTTGTACATGCCCAAATTTCTTCTTCTGTAATAACGTCACCAATAAGGGATGGGCTATAAATATCTTCGATTACTGCGCCTTCTGCACCAGCAGCCATCGCAAGTTGATTACCTTTTGTTCCTTGGAACGCAAGTGCAGGCACCCAAGGTTTTTTCTTCGTTTCTACTGCTCCAGTTAATGTTAAATGATCACGAAGCTTTACGATCAAGTCCATTGGGGAAAGCATTTTACCTGTTCCCGTAGCAGGACACATATTTGTACAACGTCCGCATTCTACACATGCATAGAAATCAATCATCTGTGCTTGCGTAAAATCTTGAATGCGACCTACTCCGAATGAAGGCATTTCCTCTTCATTTGTTTCTTCGTCTTCTTCCTCTTCAAAATTGATCGGACGTAACTTTCCAACATTGTCTAATCGGTGGAAGTATACATTTGCCGGACCAGTAATCAAGTGGAAATGCTTTGATTGCGGTACATACACTAAGAATGTTAGTAGGAATAAAAGATGTACCCACCACATTGCATAGAATACTACTGCTGCTGCTGTCGGTGGAACAAGTCCAAAAATGGTTGCAATAGATGACGCAATCGGCTCTGACCATGTAGCTTCATGACCATGCCAAATCATCCCCATACCATTACCAACTAAAACAGAAACCATTAAACCACCGATGAAAATAAGAACTAGTCCATTTTTCCAACCGCGTTTTAAACGAACTAATTTTTCAATATAGCGTCTGTAGAATGCCCACACGACAGCTATTAAAATAACAAATGTCACGATCTCTTGGAAGAATGTAAACGCTGGATACAAAGGACCTAATGGTAAATGTGAATCTGGCGCTAACCCTTTCCAAATAAAATCAATTGCTCCAAACTGAACAAGCAAAAAACCATAAAAGAACATGACGTGGATCGCTCCACTTTTCTTATCCTTTAAAAGCTTCTTTTGTCCAAACACATACACCCAAATTTTGCGTAGTCTTTCCTTCACATTGTCTTCAAATTCGACTTTTTTCCCCAGTTTGATATATGCATACCTTGTTTTAAGTAGATATACGAATAAACCGATTGCATACAAAGTGACTGCGATGAACAGTAACCAGTTTGCGATTAATAATGGACTCATCTTATTCTCCCCCTCTAAGATGTAAAATGATATTATGGTTAGAATACATTAGGTTAATAGATTTATAAAGAATTAATTTAATATTAAAACTGAATGAGCATTCAGTCAATACTTATTTATTCAAAATTGTGCGAAATAGTAGAAAATTTGTTTTTAGGCTTGCTGTTCTTTTAAATAAAATGTACATGAGGCAATACTTGTACAATATATGTTTCTATTTATGTAAACTTGCATGGAATTATTTACTATTAATTGTTACTAAACGTCACTTCGAGACCAATTGCTTCCAACCCGCGACCATTTGATTCATTACCAAGACCAATTTAATCAATTCCGCAACCAATTTCCACACAACAGAGACCATTTCTCATAATAAAGAGTTATGTTTATGTGGGATGAGTTTTATTCATTACCACCAAATTTCACATGGAATTATTTTCTATTAAAAGTTACTATAAGGCACTTCGAGACCATTTGCATCCTACCCGCGACCATTTGATTCATTACCGAGACCAATTTACTCAATTCCGCAACCAATTTCCACACAACCGAGACCATTTCTCATAATAAAGAGTTATGTTTATGAGATATGGGTTTTATTCATTACTAGCACCATATTACATTTGGAATTATTTTCTATTAAAAGTAACTATACGGGTGAAAGCGACCAATTCTACCATGTGAGCAACCAATTTCCCCGCGTAAGCAACCAATTTCCCCGCGTAAGCAACCAATCCCATTCCATCAGCAACCAACTTTCCCCCAACAGCAACCATTTCTCATAATAAAAAGCTATCTCGATGTGAGATAGCCCTTCTGTTCATTGAATTTTTTCAAAATATTTTCCAAAATACTTTTTCGCATCTTCTATCCGATCACTTCCAACTCCTAGTAATACAGAAGTAGCCGGGCCAGCCGATTTCGTTATGTTCCATCCAGTTAATTCCCCGTGCAAACCTAGTCGGATGCATTCTCCGACAATTCCATTAGAGCCTACTGGCCATACTTGTTTGACTAATCCATTTTCCATTGCGATCCATATCTTTTTCAAATCTGCAATTTTATCTATATGGTCCAATACTTCTTCACCTACACATGGTTTCCCGTACACAAACCATCTCAATTCCGATTCATTTGCCCATCGATTTTCTCCGATCATTGTCACAGCCATCGCAGATTGCAAAGTTGCCATATTGGATTCAGTACTTCCTGTTACGACTGGGCAGGATTGTTCTATTTCTTTAAACACTTTTTCTATCCCAGCAACATATTTATCCCAGCTTTTATTGCCCGTAAAGTTGTGCACGACAATGGAAATTGTATGTGCCCCTGCTGCCCATTGCTCCAACAAGGCAACCCTTGCACAAAAATATGCAACTATTTCATCTTCTACATGAACTACATCGTCTACTTTTTCCCCGATGCCTGCTGAGTTATCGGTAGTCAGTACTAGCCCATTTGGCAATAAAACCGCATTACGCATGAGTTTTCACTCTCTCCATTACTCGCTCAACTACTGGAGAGACTATAATTGCAATTCCCGCATTTAATATGGTTGCAATCGTAATTCCAGGCAAGGCTCCTACAAAAAATGCTGAAGAAATGATCCAGTAAAATGGAAGTGTTGCTAGCAAACTATTGGCAACGATGAAAAATAACCATTTCACCAAATGATGGCCGCCTTGATGTAGCTTCGTAAATACGAATAATATAATGAACATTTCTACAGCAATGATTATATGCAACGGTCCTAAAGGAAATCCAGCATACAACGCCGAAGATAAATGTCCAACTAATGATGCTGCTCCTGCATATACAGGAGGCAAAAAAGCGGCTGATACTAGTGCCGGAACAGTATCTAGTGCGGCACTTCCAATCCCCACTGGAATTTTAACGAATGCACCTATTGCGGATAGTGCTGCAAACATTGCTGCAAGTGTAAGTAAACGAAGTTTCATCGTCCTTACGCCTCCTCTTTTTTCACGCTTCCTACATTTTTAAATACTTTTGCACTGCGTACATATTCTACATCTGACACGTTTTCTCTTGCATTCGCAACTCGAGCTGCTGCAAATAAATAATCAGATAAACGGTTCAAGTAGCGTTGTACAACTGCTGGAACATCTTCTTCCGATTTCATCAGTGTCACCATTTGTCGCTCAGCACGTCTCGTAATAGTACGCGCGATATGAAGAGTTGCTGCTGCCGGAGTTCCTCCTGGTAAAATGAAGCGCTCTAATACTGGCCCTTCCTCCACTAGTACATCAATTCGTTTTTCCATTGCTTCGATCGGTACATCCGTCATTTTATATACTCGACGGTTTGATACGTTTGCTAAGTCGCCACCACAATCGAATAATTCGTGTTGAATAGTCTCTAGGTCTTCTAAGATATCCGCAAAAATAGTAGAATCCAACTCTGTCACTGCTTTTCCGATAAACGAATTTACTTCATCGATTGTCCCGTATGTTTCTACACGAATATCATCTTTATCTGTTCTTCCACCGATTAATCCTGTTTGCCCTTTGTCACCTGTTTTTGTGTAAATTTTCAACTCCATCATCTCCCTTTTATTGTTTGTGAAATACCATACCAAATTCGTGTGACACGTTCTGCCCTTGTAAAGAGCTGTTGATAAAATCTTCCCACGTCATCTCGCAGCTTACGCATGCTCGCACCCATCGGGACAATTCCACGCCCAATTTCTGTCGCAATGACTATTACCTCAAACTTTTTATCCCATTTTTCAAAATGCTCAAGCAACATATTTAACTTATCTTCTAATACATTTTCCACCCCAAAAATAATTACAACTTCGGTTTTTGGGAATAAAGCCGGGAATTCCTCTGTAGCATCCAACCACTGCGCTTCTCTTTCCAGTACTAACTGCTCTACATACGCTCGTTTTCCATTAAATGCTCCACCGAAAATGACGTGCATCGCTGCCCCTCCAGTACATCTTTCTTATCTACCCAACGTAATTCATAGTTACAACCATGCGGCACTTTCCATTCCCAAAAACTCTTTTCATCACTCGTAAACTTTGTTAATAAAAATCGAATAGGACCACCATGTGTAATAATTACTGGATTCTCAAATTCATTTACTACATGATAAAAGCCTTCAAGCACACGCTCTTCCATCTTTTCAAGCGACTCTCCATTCGGAGGTGCCAATTGCCGAGGGCTGTTTAGCCATGCCTGATATAAACTATCCTCTTTTAATTTATTATATGTTTTTTCTTCCCAATCACCAAAGGAGCATTCTCGGAGTTTTTCATTCACAATATAAGGAATTTCTTTAAATAGCTGTTTTGCTGTTTGTCTGCAGCGTAACAAATCACTACCGACTACTTGTTTTATCTCTTGAGACAATATTTTCGTTTTCATTCCAGCTAAAATAGGTTCGTCCGACCAGCCGATATACTTTTTTTCTTGGTTACCTTGCGTTGGCAAGTGCCTTATGAGAGTAATAGTAAAAGCGTCAGCCATAATACCACCTCCGTAATTTCTACACATGCCCCTAGAAGATCTCCTGTCACACCACCAAAATTTTTGAGTGCCCAATTGCGATAAAAGCAAATAAATACTAGCAATACAACTGCAAAAGTAACGGCAATTAACCAACTCGTCATCCATCCGATTAATAAAAGCCCAACAAAGATATTACATGCAGTTGCTAGAATAACAGCATTTGCATTCATCTTCTGCTTAAAAAAATAAGCAAGCCCACTTTCTTTCGCGCTACGCGTTAACCCAAATAGCATTACAAGTGCTGCTCTTGAGAAAAGTGGGAGAAGCAAGACAAAAATCCAATGAAACGATTCGGCTGCCAATACTTCTGAAACTATAATCACTTTTCCGACAATCAATAAGACAACTGCCATCACACCAAAAGCTCCAACCCGTGGATCATCTAGAATCTCAAAGCGCTTCATTCGATCTCTATAGGAAAAAAATGCATCCGATGTATCAATAAAACCATCCAAATGGAGGCCACCAGATAACAGAACTCCCATAAAAACAATGCTAAAGGCTGTCATCAATGGACCCCACTGAAAGTAGAGTAATGCACAACTAATTGCTCCTATACTAGCTCCGATCCATGGGAATAAGCTATATATTCCAGAGATTTGCCGCTCTTCCATCGGTAAATTTTTATGAACAGGAATAATTGTGAAAAACTGAAGTGCCAATAAAAGACTATTCAATTGCCCACCTCAAATATATCCACTATTTTTTCCCATTTTACATACTTCTTAAAATGGTCTGTCCATGCATCTATTTGGTCATCTGAAGCAGCAGCCGAGCTCTTTGCTATGCCATCTTCTTCCTCTAATTCATTTGGAAAGTATGGAATAACACCTATAACCTTCACTCCTGTATACCCTTCAATAAAATCAATACCATCTTGGAATAATGCAATATCTCCCTGAAACTTGTTAATTATGATTCCTTTCACTCTTGCTCTTTGGGTTTCCGGAAGCAGCGCAAGTGTGCCAACCATAGAGGCAAACACCCCACCGTATTCAATATTGGCAACTAATAAAACAGGCACATCTGCCATATCGGCAACGCGCATATTCACTAATTCGCGTTCTCTTAAATTCATTTCGACAGGACTTCCTGCACCCTCTAAAACAAGGTACTCATAGGAATCTGATAGCATCTTTAAACTGGTTTGAATGAGTTTTTGTCCTTCTTCAAAAAACTGTTCACGATAGTGTATTGCATTCATTTTGTTTACTTTTTGCCCTAATAGAATGATGTCCGTTTCCATATTTCCATTAGGCTTTAGTAATATTGGGTTCATCTCAGGCAAATAAGAAGTTTTAGCTGCTCTTGCTTGTAAAGCTTGCGAAACACTTATTTCAAGACCATCTTTCGTGTATATACTTAAACTAGACATGTTTTGAGATTTAAAAGGTGCTACTCGTTTCCCTTCGTTCGCAAGTAAGCGGCAAATTGCCGTACACACTAAGCTTTTTCCTACACTTGAAGCAGTTCCTTGCACCATTAAACCTTTCACTTATATTCCTCATTTCCATTGATGACTTAATCCATATTCCATCTCAAAGGCATAATCCGCTTTCGCCACAAGCCGTTGATGAATTCGGCCGATCCACTTTTGATAGAGGACGACACTTTCATGTTGGGATAAAGGCTCATCCAGCACTTCATTCGAAACGATAATCACTACTTTTGCTTTTTCTACTAATTGATCGATTGCATCGTAGAGACGTTCTTCAATTGTCTCCATTTCTCCTTCATACAGCTCGTTGGCAAGCCAGGTGGTGACACAATCCCAAAGGATTCCGTCTCCATCTTGGATATGGGGGAGTATATTCTCGAAGTGTCGAGGCTGTTCTATGGTAACCCACTCGACCTGATAACTCTCACGGTCCTGCTGATGCCGTTCAATCCGTTTCTTCATTTCTACGTCAACTGCAACTCCCGACGCGACGTACACGTTTCGTTTTGCCTGCTCATTCATCAAATATTTCTCAGCGAAGCTGCTTTTTCCGCTGCGGACTCCACCCGTTATGAAGACCAGTTTTCCTCGAACCATGCGGTCATCTCCTTCTGCAATCGCTCCATATGTAACTCCTCTTTCATTCCGACGCGAAACCATTTACCGTCTAGTCCTTTAAAATTCTCGGTATGCCGAAGAACACAACCCTTTGCTAATAAATACGTAAAAAACTCCTTCGAACGGTCAGGATTAGGAAGTTGAAAGCAAACAAAATTCGTTCTAGATGGAAGCACTTCGCAATGCCAATTTTCGAGAAATACAGTAAATCTCTCTCGCATGACTCCCGCAAAAGCAATTGCCTGCAGTCGATATTCCTCTTCCTTCAAGCAAGCTGCACCAATCGTTGTCGCTATGGCATTACTATTCCAATGCGGCATGGTTGCACGAGTTTCGTTAATAATCTGTTCAATAGCTATTGCATAGCCAAGTCGTAATCCTGGGATTGCATACATTTTTGTCATCGAACGAACAACAATCACGTTCGGAAAGCCTTTTAAGAGCGGGATAAATGATTCTCTTTCATCAATAAAATCAAGAAAAGCTTCATCTAAAATGACTTCACATTTATACCTTTTCGCATACTCTGCTATTTGTATAATTTCTTCTAATGAAATTAAGTACCCAGTAGGGTTATTCGGTCTACAAATATAAATAACCTCTGCAAACTCTATTTCATCCAATACTTCTTCCATAGGTAATGCTTGTAACGCGATAATTTCTTTTATGTACACATGATAAGGAGTAAGTGTCGAAGTGTATTCCGAAAATGTAGGGTGAATCAAAACTGCACGTTTGTTTTCATACCGTTTTGCAAGACTAGCGAAAATTTCTGCTGCCCCATTCCCTACTATTATCTGATCAACCGTAACTTTATGATAGGCAGCCGCAGCTGATAAAAATGGCTCTCCGTATGGATCAGGATATTTAGTGATTAAACTTGCATATGATTCCCAATGCTCTTTAACAAAAGGTGGTGGTCCTAGAGGATTCACATTTTCACTATAATCTATCACCGCTTCAGGCATCTTTATTCCAAGACGTTCATAGAGATGATTAGCATTTGCTCCATGATTAGGTAATGACAAATAAAACTCCTCCAATCACCATCAACCAAAGCCAAAATAGAAATACAGCTGTATTCAAATGGGAGATGGAACTTAATATATGGCTTGGGTTTAGTGGAAACTCACTAATCCCCATTCGTGCACGGTTAGAAATGATTCCTTTATATGTATTTATTCCACCTAGTTGAATTCCAAGTTGGTAGGCAGTCGCAGCTTCTAAATAGCCACTATTTGGACTTGGATGTTTTTTTGCATCCAGCCACCACCCTTTCATTCGTTCTTTAAAAGGTAGTGTGCTTTCTTTCTTCCCCCAAAGCATGATAATATAGCCAGTCATGCGGCTTGGTATGTAGTTAGCGATGTCATCTAGCTTTGCAGATGCATAACCGAACTCCTCGTACTTTTCATTTTTGTACCCAACCATCGAATCCAGTGTATTAATTGCCTTATATACCCAAAGTCCAGGAGCACCTGCAAATAAAAATGCATAAAAGAGAGGAGCGGTGATTCCATCGCTTATGTTTTCAGAAACTGTTTCTACGACACCTCGCGTGATCTCTTTTTCATCTAATTTTCCCGTATCGCGTCCAACAATCCACGAAAGTTTTTGTCTTGCTTCTGGTAAATCATTATCCACTAAAGGTTTATAAACTTCCATCGCAGCATCCTTCAAGCTTTTTTGCGCAAGCCCAGAAGCAATCAATATACTTTCCAATGCAATGCCAACAATCACATGAACAGAGTAAGCAGCGGTTAAAATCGCGACTGTAACGAAGAAAGTAATTCCTACTACAATGAAAACAAGTAAGAATCCTTTTGTTTTCCGTCCATTCCCTTTATTTAGCCAAGAGGTAAGCTTCGAAATAAGATTGCCAATCCATCTAACAGGGTGCGGCCAATTTGGCGGATCACCTATTATTTTATCTAGTACTAGGCCAATCGCTATGGCAATAATATGCGGACCCATCCTACACCCAGCCTTTTGCTTTTTTATAAGTTT
Source organism: Psychrobacillus mangrovi (assembly GCF_037104765.1). Classification (NCBI taxonomy): domain Bacteria; kingdom Bacillati; phylum Bacillota; class Bacilli; order Caryophanales; family Bacillaceae; genus Psychrobacillus; species Psychrobacillus mangrovi. Next base: position 326,444 of record NZ_JBAWSY010000002.1, read on the forward strand.
GGATTGCTTTCACTGTACATTCATACACTCCGAGCCCAATTTTTTTTCCGATTTCTGTGATTGGCCCAGCATATGGAATATGGCTCCCTTGCTGTGTCGCAGCAACTAATATGCTGTCTGTGGACGTTCCAGTTGCGATTGTGCCTGTACGCGGATCCATTACAGATTCAGCAGTTAGAGCTTTCGTTTTTGCTTCTGTTGCTGTTATCACTGCTTGTATGAATGCTTCTTCTGCGAGCTCTCCGTTCACAATAATCCATGTATTAATAGTTCCAATTGCGGGTAACATTTCAACCTCATGTGCTCTCGATACGTCAACTGCATTCCCTACCCCAGCAGTAACCATAATGACAATACTGCCAAACGTGGTGTTATATTCTTTTATTACTGCGTCAGTTGTCTGAACTGCAGTCATCATTCCGACTGTATCAGCTTCAGAAAACCCTCTATTCTTTAAATAATCTAGCATTTCAACGTGCACATTATCACAAGCGTAATGTGTATCCACTCTTCTATTTACAAATGATCGATACCATCCGCTTCCAGCATTTATTACAGCTGATGACCATGTTTTTAGTTGCTTTTCTGCTCGAAATACAACGAGCTCTTCTGAAACCTGAAAGTTTTCGGTAGTTATTAGGTCATCAACTATCTTTTCTTTCACGTCTGGAAGAATAGTAATTTGTGGCTTCGGGCGTTCTGGATGTGGATTCGTGCTAACTCGTGCTTGGTACACTGTTTCAATCTGATTTTTCTTAACTACTTCATGAGGCTCTCCGATTGCTTTAATCTCCCCCCGCTCCATTAATAACAGCCGATCACAGTATAGGGACGCAAGATTTATATCATGAAATACGCTGATGATGGTAATTCCTTTTTCAATTGTTTGCGTTTTAATAGTATCGAGCAATTGTTTTTGGTGAGCAATGTCTAGGTGGTTTGTCGGTTCATCGAGCAATAATATTGGTGCTTGTTGTGCAAGTGCTTGTGCCACAAATACACGCTGCTGTTCTCCACCAGACAATAGGTCAAGTGATTGATGCTCATATACTTCCATCGCTGTTAGCTTCATTGCTTCCATAACAGCTTCTTCATCTTCAGTTGACCAAGAGGAAAACCATCCACTTTGATGTGGGTATCGTCCAAGAGCTACTGTTTCTCTAACCGTGTGTGAAAATGAATGACTATGTATTTGCGGCAAAACAGCCATTTTTTTAGCGAGCTCTTTGGATGAGTATGATTGAAGTGATTTCCCATCGATTAATACATCACCAGAACTAATTGGCAAAATCCCACTCATTACCTTCAATAATGTAGATTTTCCACTTCCGTTGGGCCCAAGTATTCCAAGCATTTCTCCCTTTTCAACTTCAAAAGAGACGTTTTTAACGATTAATTTATGGTCGTAACCACCGGACAAGTTTTCTACTTTCAACATATTAAACGCCTCCTATTTTCCGTTGTCTAAAGAAAATAAATGCAAATACTGGTGCCCCAATAAAAGCTGTAATCACTCCAATAGGTAGTTCAGTTGGTGAAATAATGGTACGCGAAACTAAATCACAGATGATTAATAAGGTAGCCCCATTGATAAAGCTAAGTGGCAATACATGTCGGTGATCAGATCCAAATAAAAGTCTCGTCATATGAGGAACGACAAGCCCTACAAAACCGATTGTTCCAGATACTGCAACTGCAGTTCCCGTCAACATGGACCCGCCAATCAAGATCATCATCTTTCTTCTTTTTACATTTACTCCAAGATGTTTTGCTCGTTCTTCACCAAATAAAAGTGCATTTAATTCTCTTTTGTTTAAAGCTAATAAAACCGAACCAATGACGATAAAAGGTAATGACATCTGTACAAAGCTCCAGCCTCGCATCGATACACTACCAAGCAGCCAACCGATGATTTGTCTTAGCTCTTCTCCTGTTAACGCAATCATTAATGAAATAACTGAGCCTAAAAAAGAACTAAAAATGATTCCTGTTAATATAATCGTCTCCATTTTCATCGCACGGTCGACTAGTTTGGCAAATGTAATAACAAGAAGCATCGTAACTAATGCACCGATCATACTGAATATAGGTAATGTATAGATTCCTAGAAAGGGTACCGAAATACCGAAAAAGAGCGTAGCCACAGCGCCTACAGAGGCACCGGACGACACTCCTAACGTATAAGGATCGGCAAGCGGGTTTTTTAACAAACCTTGAAACGCGGCTCCAGCAATTGCTAGTGATGCACCAACTAACCCTGCAAGCACAACCCGTGGCAAGCGAATTTTCCAAACAATATTGGTCGCGATTTCATCTGCTCCCCTATCCCATAATGTGCTGATCGGTACCTTTACGGATCCGACCGATACACCTAGCCATATTGCCACTATAAGCGCAATAATAGACAAGGTGTAGCCGATCATGGCTTTACTCACTAAATGCCTCAGGATAAATTGCTTTCGCTACTTCTTCTAATCCTTCTGCAAGGCGTGGACCTGTACGACTTGTTAAGTTTTCATCCACTTGTACTACTGCGTCATTTTTCACAGCAGTAATGGAATCAAAACCATCACGAGCCTTTACGCTATCTACAATTTCTTCTACATAGCTATACATAACGATAATTACATCTGGGTTACGATTTACAATTTCCTCTGGCTCAATTTTAAACCAGCCTTCTTGATCAGCAGCAATATTCTCTGCATTTACCATATCTAAAATTTCCTGCATAAATGTCCCTTTACCAGGTGTATAAATTTCAGGAACATCGGAAGTCTCAACAAATACAGTCTTCTTCGTTTCTACATTTGCTACCTTTTCTTTTACATCTTCTACTTTCGCTTTCATATCTTCTACAATTTTTTGTGCTTCTGGTAATTTTCCAGTTACACGACCAATTTGTTCAATGGTTGTATATGTTTCATTAAAATCAGCCGCATTTTTTACGACAAACACTTTTACGCCAGCGTCACGGATTTGTTGTAAACCAGCTTCACCGACTCCTAACATAGACTCATGTGCAAATACGATTTCTGGATTCATGGAAACAATTTTTTCTACATTGAATTCCATACCACCAATTTTCTCTTTTTCAAGCGCTTCCTCAGGATAATTATCAAAATCGTTTACTCCAATAATCTCTTCATTAAGTCCAAGCGCGAATAAAATCTCTGTATTACTTGGCAACATCGAAACGATTGTTTTCGGTGCCTCTTCCAAAGTTATTTCATTGCCAACCGCATCGGTCATCGTAATTGGAAATTCTGTTTCTTCTATTGTTGCTTCCTCTTGTGTAGTTTCATTTTCTTCTACAGGTTTTGCTTCTTCTTGAGAACATCCAACTAACAATAATACTGCTAGAGCGGATGTCATCCATAATTGCCATAACTTCTTCATTCTCAATTCCTCCATTTTTGTGCAAATAAAAATCTCTCGTCCAATGAACGAGAGATAGAATAGGTATAAATCTGCTAGGGTCAAGCATGCCAAAGCGGACTCACACATAACCTATCCTCGTAGGTAGTAAAGTGTAAACGCATAAAGGCAGGTTTTCTGACTTGTGATCATGTTCAATCACTTACAGTGGCGGGACCGCGCTGGACTTGCACCAGCTTCCCTTTTAACTTACTAGCAAACTAGCAAGCACCTTCATGTTAAAAATATTCATGATGCATCGATTTCATTATACCTCAAAACTATTTATTGTCGACAGAAGTTTTCATAGTATTCGACCGATTCTAGTCGTATTCGACCGATACTAATGGTATTCAACCGATTTTTGACTTTATTCGACCGATACTAGTCGTATTCAACCGATTTCCGACTTTATTCGACCGATTCATTCAAACGCAAGCGTACTTTATAAAGCAAAACCTTGCTTCTATTGTTTTCGAATTGCTTTGGACAAACTTTGGCTTCAAAGTTACCGTAGGATTATTTTGAAGGGTTGGCCGTGTCTATCTTCACGACCACCCCTTCTCTTTTTTAAGTAATCATGTTGCTTCAGTCTGTTCGTCGCTCCCCTTCAACTTTTGGAAACTGGTTAATAGCTTTTGGGTAATTAGTGAATAGATGCTATTTTAACAGATTGTAAGCTCCCGAAGATGCAATTTCGGACGCTATCCATCACTCTATTAAGGGAATACTTACTATTTCTATCTTATGAACTCCAATCTCATATCCTTTCTTTTTAGAATAGTAATGCAAATTTTAAAAGAGAGTTATTATTCAAAACTTTCAGTAAAAATGTTTTCGTGATACTATAATAAAAAAACTATTATTTTTGGGGGGCAACGGGTTGTTTCCTTTTAAGAAAAGAAGTAGAGTGCATATACAAACTAAGAAGTTGTATTACAGTTATTCATTAAATTCTTCGACAGAAGAAGATATGAATGAGATGTCTTATCTGCTCAGAACATTATGTGAGACTGGCACCAGTGATATTATCTTTTTATGTATTGGGTCAGATCGATCGACTGGGGATTCTTTCGGTCCCTTTGTTGGAACGATGCTAAAAGAAAAAAACTTTCCACATCATGTATTTGGAACAATCGAAGAGCCCGTTCACGCACTAAATTTAAAAGCGGTATTAAAAGAAATTAATACCCAGTTCAATGAACCAATTATTTTTAGTGTGGATGCCTGTTTAGGAGATAATCACCAAATCGGATCAATTATATTAAAAGATGGTCCCCTCATTCCTGGAAATGCTATAAATAATCCGCTGCCCGAAGTGGGAAACTATCAATTAAAAGCGATTGTAAACTATTTAGATCCGAGCTTTCCTACAAACTCTTTAAATAATACGAGATTAAGCACTGTTATGAGCCTTGCAAAAATTACATCTGCAATTTTATTGAAGTCAGTCAAAATAAGAACAATATAAAAATAACGATGAATCCTTTTTGATTCATCGTCTCAGACTGTAGACAAACTCAATTTTTGGTGCATAGAGTTGTATATTAAATTCGGCAAGGACCACCACTTCGCTTTCCGTGGGCTTGGCTTCAGCCTCCTCGGTACTCGCGTACCTGCGGGGTCTTCTGCTCAAGCTGTTCCCACAGGAGTCTTCGTGGTGGTCCTTGCCTTATAAACAATTCCTTATAGATATTTACTTCTTTATTAAATGGATTAATCAACCTCTATAGGAATATTTATTATTATTCATAATCGTTTATAGAAATACTTTCGTCGTCAAGCTGAGACGATCAATCCTTTTTGATCCATCGTCATTTTTTTTTATCCAATTGTAATAACACCTAGAATGATTGCACCAATTGTCATAGCGATAACTGTACCAAAAGCCCATTTCAATGCAAATCGTTGTAAATCACCGAACTCAGTACCAACTAAGCCGATTAATAAATGAGCCGCTGCAACTAAAGGACTTAATACATGGACAGGTTGACCAATCAATGACGCACGACCAATTTCTACTGCACTTACTCCATAAGCTTCCGCAGCTTGCGCAATAATAGGGAGCACCCCAAAATAGAATGCATTATTTGACATGAAGAAAGTAAAAGGTGCACTTATAAATGCCACGATTACCGCTAAATAAGGTCCTAAAGCGTCAGGAATAATAGCGACTAATGTTTGTGCCATCGCATCGATCATTTCTGTGCCACTCATAATACCAGTGAAAATACCTGCAGCAATAACAATAGATACTACAGCTAACGCATTTTTAGAATGTGCTGCAATACGTTCTTGCTGTAATTTCAATTCTGGATAATTGACAAGCAATGCAATTCCAAAAGCGATCATAAAGAGAATTGCCAAAGACATAAAGTCAATGATTAAACAAGCCATGAGAACAATCGTCAATCCAAGGTTGAACCATACAAGCTTCGGTCGTTTATAATCTGGAACTTCAGCTGTTGCAGCAAGTTCAGGATTACCCTCGAACTGATTATTTCTTTTCTTTTGAATTGGTTCAAGTTCAATAACACCGACTCTTTTACGTTCCATTTTTCCTAGCATAAACGCAGCAACAAGAACCCAAATGAGTCCGATACCCATAACCGGAATCATCGGGATGAATAGTTCTGACGAATCAAGTCCTAACGATGCCATTGCCATCGCCGATGCTCCACCCCAAGGCGTCATGTTCATAACACCCATAGATAGCATTGCTACTGTCGCTAATACTAGACGGTTCATTCCAAGTCGCTTATAAAGTGGCAATAAAGACGAAACAGTAATTATATATGTAGTCGTTCCATCTCCATCTAACGCAACCATCATAGATAGTACAGCAGTCCCTATTACTATCTTTAAAGGGTCGCCTTTAACCACTTGCAGTATTTTAGAAATTAAAGGATCAAAAAGACCCGTATCAATCATTATTCCAAAGTATAAAATTGCAAATAAGATCATTATAGCTGTAAGTGCTACTTTTTCTACACCTTCTTGCATCATTGGCCCTAACTCAGTCAAGAATCCACCTAGTATACCAAATACGATAGGCACGACCATAATAGCAACTAAAGCTGAAAGTCGCTTCGACATGATTAAATACATGAATACCGCAACCATTGAAAACCCTAAAAAAGCTAACATATTTTACCCCCCATTACTTTATAAACATAAACTACCAACTAAAATTTATCTGAATGATAGCGCTTTCTTGTTAAAATATTATCAGCTATTAGTTATTTCGAATATATAAAGAGAATAATAGGTATTTTTTTTATAGTTTGTATTGTTTTCATATTTTTCACGATGATATGTTAAAGTGCAAAAAAAAACTATTGATGAGAGTATAAGACTCATCAATAGGGATTTACTTGGTTAATAATTTATATTTCCTTTCTGGCCTTCCGACACTTCCATATATTATTTCTACTTCCATTTCTTCAAGTGAAACTAGATATTCCAAATATCTTCGCATTGTTGAATAACTTATTCCAACCAGTTGACTGAACTCATCTGCACTTAGGCTTTCCAATACGTTTTGAATTTTACTTCTGACTAATTTCAAAGTATGTTTGTCAATTCCTTTTGGATAGGCTACTTTCGGAGTATTTGCTACCTGCTTCAGTTTATTATTTGATCGAAACAAGTCATCTATATTGTCTTGATTTACAGATTGATTTTGATATAGTTGACCTCTCACAACGTCATATTGTATTAGTGCAGCGATAAGCTTGTCGATTATGATAGGTTTTATTAGGTAACCGAAAGCTCCACCACGTATTGCTTCGCTAACAGATTCAGTGTCGTTTGCAGCGGTGATCATAATAACATCTATTCCTCGATACTCCTTTCGAATTTCCCTAAGAAGTTCAATTCCATTCATGTCAGGTAAAAAAACATCGAGCAAGATTAGCTGGGGGTGTATAACCTTTAATAATTGTAGTGCTTGGCTTCCCGAACTGGCTGTAGCAATTACATTAAAATGATCAATTTCATTGGTGAAATGCTTATAGATATTTGCAGCATCTGCATCGTCCTCCACGATAATTACATTAATCGTCTCATTAGACATATTCACACCTCCTATTCGATCTAACTGTTTTGAGGAATAACTATTGTAAACCTTGCTCCCCCTAACTCACTTTTATCGACATAAATTTGGCCATTCAATAATCCGATTGAATTTTTTACAATCGCTAAACCAATTCCATGATTTTCTCCACTTTTAGTTGTGTATCCATCTTTGAAAATGATATCTTCCATCATAATCGGAATGCCCTGTCCGTTGTCTTCTATGTCAAAAATAATTTCTTTTCCTAGATCTGTAAAGGAAACTTTGACTTTACCTTTATGTTCTCCCTTTTTCCTTGCCGCCTCCATTGCATTTTCAATTATGTTCCCAATGATTGGTACGAAATGATTTGACATTGTATTATCTAAAACGCTGTCTAATCGACTATCTGGGTCAATTTCCAAACTTACTTGTAATTCTTTAGATCGATTCATTTTACCAAGTAAACAAGCTGCAATTAAAGGATCTTTCACAGACGACATGAGAAAAGAAATGATATCTTGTCGCTCGCTAACTTCTGAAGAGACGATCTTAATAGCACGATCGTATTCTTTTAAAGTAAGTAACCCATAAATTGTATTTAATTTGTTTAAAAACTCATGATTTTGGGCTCTCATGTTTTCAGAAAAAGTTTTTATTTTAGAAAATTCTTCAGTCAATTGTTCAATTTCCGAGACAGCCCGAATTGTTAAAACAACACCTTTGACGTCGCTCGCTATCACTATTGGAGAAGTATCTAAAACATAGAATTGTTGATCCAGCATTAATTTCTTGTTCATAAAACTACCTTTTGTTTCAATTGCATCATTAATATAACTTTCCAGTTGGTTATCCGTTATAACTGACCCAATGATAAGCTGTTGTTCATCGAATAGTTCACGTGCTCGTTTATTCATGGATGTAATTCTTTTTTCATTATTAACTGTAATCGTTGCATCTCGAATGGATTCGATAGTTGCTTCTTTTTCTGTAAAAAGAAAAGAAATTTCTTCTGGTTCCAACCCGAAAGTCAGCTTCTTTAATCTTCTCGCTATTAATATAGCACCGCCTATTCCTACAATGAGCGGAATAATGGCTAATTGAATGATGTGTTTTCTATAACCTTGTACTTGCTGCTCTATATTTTCTACTAAAAAACCTACAGAAGAAACACCAATTACTTCCCCTTTGCTGTTCCAAATAGGCGTTTTTGCTTTTATCGCAGGTCCTGATATCCCGCTCCCTCTGTAAATGATGGACTCGTGATCCTGGAGGACCGGATCATTACTCGTCGCTGTTGGTTTTCCAATGTTTTTAGGATTAGGATGCGAGTATCGTAGTCCTTTCTCATTCGCGACAGTTACATAGTCAGCACCACTTGTTTGGCGTATTATTTCTGAAATTGGTTGAATACTTTTGGATGGATTAGCATCGTCAAATGCTTCAATAATTGTTGGATTTTGAGCGGTTAGTTTAGCGACTGTCATCGCTTGCTGTCCCATATTTTTTTCTACAATATCGTCTAGCATTCTAGAAAAAAGAATACTTACAAGCAATGTACTGAGCAACACAACAACTATGATGAGTAGCGTCATTTGTGTCAGTAAAGTGACTCGGGATTTTTTAGCTGAAACATTCATATTTTAGCCTCACACCTTTAGTATATAAAATATTATTATATAGTTTGATTTATATTTCTTCAATGGAATAACTTATGATAAAAAAGTGCCCGCGCCGAGTAAGTGCGTAATCTCCACCATCATTGGAGTGCTTTGTATGATACATCAGTAACATGATTAGCTTAGGAATTTGAAAGAGCGGAAAGTGGCATAGCCACTTCCCGCTCTTCTGTTTTTGATAATCTTTTTAGCTGACGTTTATCCAGCCCAGGGCACTAGTATAATTACAATTTAACAACTTGTTCAACTTGATCATTTATACTAACTGGCACTCCGATAAAGTCGAAGTGTTCTTTATTACATTTTTTCAGGAGCAGCTACGCCAATTAAACGTAGAGCATTTGCAATTGTTTGACGAGCAGATGTTACTAGAGCTAGTCGAGCTTCTGATAGTGCCATGTTTTCTGGGTTCAATACTTTATCTGCATTGTAGAAGCTATGGAATGTTGCAGCTAGTTCTTGAATATATGTTGCCACACGGTGAGGTGCACGAAGTTTTGCAGCGTCCGCTACTACTTGTGGGAAGTCACCAATTTTTTTCAATAGGTCTAGTTCTTTTTCACTTTGTAATAACTCAAGTGAGTCGGTTGCTGCATTCATCTCTTGTGTTTCAGCTGAGCGTAAAATAGAGCAAATACGTGCATGTGCATATTGTGCATAATATACAGGGTTTTCATTTGACTGAGAAACAGCTAAATCTAAATCAAAATCCATATGAGAATCACCAGAACGCATCCCGAAGAAATAACGAACCGCATCCAATCCAACTTCTTCTACAAGCTCACGCATTGTAACTGCCTTCCCTGTACGCTTACTCATTTTCATTTTTTCGCCGTCTTTATACAGTTGAACCATTTGAATAACCGATACTTCTAATTTTTCGCGCTCATATCCAAGTGCCTCGATTGCCGCTTTCATACGTGGGATATAGCCATGGTGGTCTGCTCCCCAAATGTTAATCAGTTGGTCGAAACCACGAACCAATTTGTCTTCATGATAGGCGATATCTGGTAATAAATATGTGAAAGAGCCATCACTTTTTATCAATACACGGTCTTTGTCATCTCCAAAAGTAGTGGAGCGGAACCAAGTTGCTCCTTCTTCTTCAAAAATGTGACCATTTGCTTTTAATTTGTTGAGAGCTACTTCAATTTTACCGTCTTCGTATAATGAAGTTTCAGAGAACCAGTTGTCAAAGCCAACACGGAAATCTGCTAGATCTTTTTGTAATTTAGCAAGTTCTACTTTCAAACCGTGTGCACGGAATGCTTTATATCGTTCTTCATCTGACAAAGTTGTAAATTTATCGCCATGCTCTTTCACAAGATTTGCAGCAATATCGATTATATCTTGACCACGGTAACCATCTTCAGGCATTTCTTTTTTTAGATCTAATGCTTCAAAATAACGCACTTCAATGGATACTGCTAAGTTGTGAATTTGATTTCCAGCGTCATTAATATAATATTCGCGTGCTACATCGTATCCAGCAAAATCAAGCACATTACATAATGAATCTCCTACAGATGCTCCACGAGCATGGCCTAAATGTAAGTCACCAGTTGGATTTGCTGAAACAAATTCTACTTGAATTTTTTCCCCAGCACCAGAAGTTGTGCGTCCGTAATTTTCTTTTTCCGTAAGGACTGCTTTTACAACTTCCTGTAAATAATCTTTTCGAACAGTAATATTCATGAATCCTGGCCCTGCGATGTCAATCTTCTCCATCATCGTACCTGACATATTAAGATTTTCAACAATCGCTTCAGCTACTTGACGAGGCTTTCTTTTAGCAAGCTTTGTTAGTTGCATAGCAATATTAGTTGCATAATCTCCATTTGCTTTGTCTTTTGGTGTTTCTAAATGGATAGAAGGAATTTGCTCTACCTCTACTAATTCCGCTTTTATTATTGCTTCTTTCAATGCCAATTTAATGGACTGTTGTACCTTTTCTACTGCGTTCATTTAATTCGCCTCCGTATAAAATAGTTCTAATGTATATGTCCCAGCAACCTCATCATTGATCAGTAGCTCATATTCCACATGAAAATGACCATCTTCAAAATGTAGGTGCGTCGTATTTGTAGTTATCATTAATGTGCCATAAAGCGTATCGTAGCTCCCGTTTTGAAGCTCTCCTCTTTCAAACGGCAAACGCATTTTGACTCCACCACTTCGCAAAATTAAAGCGGATTTACCGCCAAGCTTCACAGTTGTTCGCACAACTTTCTCATCCTGGATTTCTTCGTAAACTAAATAAGGCTGATTCCCTTTTAACGTTAGTTCACCAGTCGTTTGAATATCGAATATTTCCTTATCGACATTTGGATGACAAATAGTAGATTTTAAACGAACATTTACTGGCTTTTTTAATGGTTGAGACATTGCTTTCATCCTTTAAATCATTTTTAAGTAGAATACCTATTTTATGTACATTTTATATGATCCATGTATATATATAACCTTCACATTATATCTTAAAGTTCACTTATGTGACAACTAATCCAAAAAGGAATACCTCCTAGAACGACAGCGCAATTCCAGTAAATGGATTAACGAGACCATTTCAGCGATAACCGAGACCAATCTGTCATTAACCACAACCAATTTCCAAAAAGCGAGACCATTTCATCATAATCGAGGCCAAATAAAAAATTGATTTGATAAAAAACCATCCATGAAAACTATGGGGACAATCTATTACTCAATTGGCTCTGGAAATGGTATTGAAACAAAGGAAATGGTTCTATTAGTATCAATCTAAAATAACAATTTTAAAAGGTCCTTGTGCACATTTCTACACAAGGACCTTCTGATTATTTTATTATATATTCGAGTCAATTTCATAATAAGGAACAAACAATTGATATCCGAACAAAGTTGATCTCCGCTTCAGGCGGACGCTTTCCGCGGGCTTGGCTTCAGCCTCCTCATCGCTTCGCTCCTGCGGGGTCTTCAGCTCAAGCTATTCCCGCTGGAGTCGCCCCCTTCCGCTTCAATCATCGAAAAAAAATTTTTATTTTCACGAACAATCAATATATCATTAAAAATGTTCCCTTTTAAAATTAGAAAAAGTAATTATGAAATCGTCTCAATTAAATGCTATTTATTAACAAAACATAAAATTATTTCTCTTGATATTTACTAGTAAAGTGTTTGCTGTTTGTTTCACTTAGTTCAGCACCGCAGATAGAATAGAAAATTGCTTTCTATTTCACCCAGCCTAGAATCATTTCGCGTAGTAACTTCGATGCAGTATTAGCTGTTTGTTCCGATGAGTCGTAAATTGGAGCTACTTCTACTAAGTCGAAACCGACTACATTGACACCTGAGTTCGCAATTGCATGGATTGAAGCAAGTAGCTCGCGACTTGTAATACCGCCGCAGTCTACCGTTCCTGTGCCAGGTGCATGAGCAGGATCTAATACATCTATATCAATCGTTACATAAACAGGTCGGCCATCTAATGTAGGAAGCACTTCTTTTAAAGGCTCCAATACTTCAAATTTAGCGATGTGCATGCCATTTTCTTTTGCCCAGTCGAATTCTTCTTTCATTCCAGAACGAATTCCGAAAGAATAAACATTCTTTGGACCAATGTGTTCTGCAATTTTACGAATCGGTGTGGAATGGGAAAGTGGTTCTCCTTCATATTGCTCACGTAAATCAGTGTGAGCATCCATATGAATAATCGCAAGGTTATCGTATTTGTCCGCTACTGTTTTCATAACTGGCCATGATACTAAGTGCTCCCCGCCCATCCCTACAGGAATCTTGCCATCTTGTAGAAGCTGACGAATAAAACCAGCGATCAAATCTAAACTTTTGGAAGCATTTCCGAAAGGAAGTGGAATATCCCCGGCATCAAAATAGTTTACATCATCTAGCTCACGGTCTAAATATGGGCTATACTCCTCTAAACCAATTGATACTTCACGAATTCGTTGCGGGCCAAAGCGTGAACCTGGACGGTAACTAACCGTCCAGTCCATTGGCATACCGTAAATTACCGCTTGGGCTTCTTCGTAGTTTTGATTACTTTTAATAAATACGTTCCCTGAATAAGCTTCGTCAAATCTCATCGGCTTACTCTCCTGCTAAATCCTTCACAAATTTAGGTAATACGAAAGCTGCTTTGTGAAGTTCTTTTGTGTAATATTTTGTTTCAATATCAAAGAATTGCTCGTCCGGCACTTGAAGTGGATCGTATTTTTTCGAACCAATTGTGAAGCACCATAGACCACTCGGATATGTTGGAATGTTCGCCAAGTACATATTTGTAATTGGGAAAATTTCTTTTACATCTTTTTGCACTTGTCTGATTAAGTCCGCTTTGAACCAAGGGTTGTCCGACTGTGCAACGAATAATCCATCTTCTTTAAGTGCTTTTGAAATCCCGGCATAGAAACCTTTTGTAAATAGATTCACAGCAGGTCCAACTGGCTCTGTAGAATCTACCATAATTACGTCATATTCGTTTTCAGATTCAGCAATATGCATAAAGCCGTCTCCAACTTGAACATCCACACGTGGATTATCTAGCTCACATGCGATTTCAGGTAAATATTTTTTAGAATACTCGATTACTTTTCCATCTATATCAACAAGAGTAGCTTTTTTCACTTTTGGATGCTTCATAATCTCACGAATTACTCCACCGTCTCCGCCTCCAACAACTAATACGTTTTCTGGATTTGGATGTGTAAATAAAGGAACGTGCGCAACCATTTCATGGTATACAAACTCATCTTTTTGTGACGTCATAACCATTCCGTCTAAAAAGAGCATATTCCCCCACTCTTCTGTTTCTGCCATCTCTAACAGTTGAAAATCCGTTTGCTCTGTATGAAGTGTACGCTTTACCTTCATTGTGATGCCAAAATTCTCGGTTTGTTTTTCTGTAAACCAAAATCCAGCCATTTATCTATCTCCCTTACCAATATGATTTTTTTGTTATATGTAGTTTATCAAAAAAATAAATACAAAGGAAAGTATAGAGGTTTTTGAAGAAAGTGCAATAGTTTTTTCTTTCACTGTTTAATTTGAATCTATTGTTCTCATACTAATGAAAACATCGAAAAAGAACGGAGTAGATTTTTATGCGTCGTGCACAATACCGAAAAAAAGCCAGTCGTTCAAAACGCATGAAAAGGATTATTCTACTAAGTGTTGCTGCTATTTGCGCGTTTTTCAGTGCATTTGTTACTCTCCGTATTTATGCACAAATCGTTGGGGCACCTATTATTCAAGTACCTATTTCTTCAGTTTTTTTAGATCATCAAGGAAATGTGATTGGAGATCGATTTAACGAACAGAGACGTTATTGGATTTCTTTAGAAGAGATGTCTCCTTTCGTTGCACAAGCCGCTATTGCAGTAGAAGATCAAGAGTTTTATGAGCATAATGGGTTTGATTATTCTCGAATTGCTTCTGCTTTATTGAAAGATGTAAAAGCCGGCAGAAAAGTAGAAGGTGCTAGTACAATCACCCAACAATATGCACGAAACTTATTTTTAACGCATGAAAAATCATGGAATCGTAAAATTAATGAAGCTTTGTACGCATATAGATTAGAAATTTTTTATGAAAAAGATGACTTACTAGAAGGCTATTTAAATACTGTCTACTTTGGACATGGAATGTACGGTGTGGAAGCAGCAAGTAGATATTATTATGGAAAAAGCGCAAAATCGCTGACACTTGCAGAATCCGCTTTATTGATGGCTGTTCCAAAGGGGCCTACACATTATTCTCCAATAGTAAATGAAGAAAAAGCAGTCACTCGCCAACAACTTATATTGAAACTAATGGAAAACCAAGAATTTATATCAGCAGAACAGAGAAAACAGGCTTTAGATGAAAAATACGTCTTGAAAGCAGAAGATTCTATTGTAACGAAGAAAACAGCCCCTTACTTTTTAGAAGAAGTTTGGAAAGAAGCAAGTCGAATTGTTCAGAGTAAAGGTCATCGTATAGAAGAAGGTGGTTGGACAATTCAAACAACCTTAAATAAACAACATCAACAAGCAGCTGAGGAAAGTATTGAAAAATGGATGCCAGAGGGCGAGCTTCAAATTGGATTTGTTAGCATGGAACCTAAAACTGGATATGTGACCGCAATGGTTGGAGGACGTAATTATGCAGAAAGTCCATTTAACCGCGTGACGCAAGCCAAAAGGCAACCTGGTTCAATCATTAAGCCATTATTATATGCAGCGGCACTTGAAAACGGATTTTCCCCACTCACCTATTTGAAAAGCGAACGTACTATTTTTACGTATGATAGTGGGCGTCAGGAGTATGAGCCGAAAAATGTGAATGGTGAATTTGCAGATCACCCTATTTCCTTGGCACAGGCCCTTGCTATATCAGATAATATATATGCCGTAAAAACACTAGAGGAAGTTGGATATAAACGCTTCCAGCAATTAATTGAACGATTTGATATCAATATGAAAGTTGCAGATACACCAGCAACGGCTCTTGGAACATCTGAGGTATCTTTGTTACAAATGACGAAAGCTTATAACACCATTTCAGCAAAAGGAATTCAAAGAAAACCTACCTTTATAACTAAAATTACAGATAATGATGGTAAAGTCATTTATGATGTGGAAAATGAAAAACTGAAAGAGAAAAAAGTATTGCTAGAACAAGATGCATTTTTATTATCTCATTTAATGACAGGGATGTTTGATCCAATTTTTAATGATTACTCTCCAGCAACAGGCATTAGTATTCGTGCGAAGCAATCGCGACCATATGCAGCAAAATCAGGAACGACTAATACTGACCAATATCTTGTCGGCTTCTCTCCTCAATTAACTGCAGGTGTTTGGAATGGCTATGACCAAGGAAAACAAGTAAGTGACGCGGAAGCCAAGCAAGTTACGAAGCAAGTTTGGATTGAATTTATGGAAAAAGCACATCAAGGATTGCCTGTAGAGCCGTTTATTTCTCCACCCGGTGTTCGAGGAGTTATTGTCGATATAGAAACCGGTGGAATTGCAACTTCTGCTTGCAGCAAACAACGACTAGTCTACTTAAAGGAAAAAGATGTTCCAAAAAAATTATGTACTGATCCTAAACTGAAACAGCATACGTTCGAAGAAAACGAAGATGATGAACCATGGTCCCTATTCCCTTTCTCCTTCTTTGGAGAATAAATTTATAATTCATCTGGAAAAATAAAAAGCTTTCGATCACCTAAATTAAGGTAATCGAAAGCTTTTTCTTAGTAAAAAATCTTGCAGAAAACTTGTAGTAATCGGATTGGGTTGTCACAATTCCACTTGTTCTTACATAGTGACTTTCACTAAGTGTCCTAGCATTACTGTTAAGTAAGCTTTAAGTAAATTGTACTTTCTTTTTTATATTAATTCAACCATATAAAGCCATAAAACAGAAATGTCACAATTTCCTGCTAATAATTATGCGTTCAAATCAGTGTGTAGCTTTTCTTCACTTCGTTCCCACATTTCTTTATTGTGAGATTGTAAAAAGTCACTCAAAATAGTTTTTGAACGAGCATCCATAAAGTCTACAAGTATATGGCGTTTCATTGATTTGTCCATACGGTTTACGTGATCTGCTAAATTTTTAAAGCCACGACGTTTTTCTCGGTTGATAATCATTTCACAAGCCGCTACTCCGGCGTAATATGGTCCATCTTGCTTATAATCTATCGTCACCCATACAAGCCAGTACGCTTTTCCACCCTCAGATTCCTCACGATTTGTCGTAAACTTGATACCTCTCTCCGTATCACTTCTTGCATGCATAGCTCCGATTTCTACTCTTGCAACACCTTCTTCTATATCAACAATGACTGGCGACACGTTCTCCAATGATAGAGAACCAATCCCAAAACCTTTATGTCCGTCTGTCGGATCATTTTTAATAATGGTAAAGCCCATTTTTTGTTTTGGTTTTTCTTCATTTCCCATTCGAAAGTTCCCTCCGTTCTGTTATGATATTAGTATACAGAAAATTTCACTAAAGGAGGAAATGATATGCCATACGTAACAGTAAAAATGCTTGAAGGTCGTACAGAAGAACAAAAAAAGGCTTTAGTTGAAAAAGTGACAGCTGCAGTTTCTGAAACATCTAATGCACCTGTTGAAAATGTTGTAGTATTTATCGAAGAAATGCCAAAAAATCATTATGCAGTAGCTGGCAAACGCTTTAGTGATCAGTAATCAGACCAGGACTCCTTAGTATAAGGGGTTCTTTTTTTATTCACAAAAGTTGGACTGTTGATCTCCGCCCCAATCAATAGAAAGTATTTAAAGATATTTTTTACACAGGCTTAACCACTTGTGAAGTAAATACGATCGATTATTTTATTAATTCGGCCGATTGTTAGCCGTATTCGACCGATTCATAGCACTATTCAACCGATTGTTGTCGTTATTCGACCGATTCATAGTAGTATTCAACCGATTATTATCCTTATTCGACCGATTCAATATTTTCATCAGAATTAATAAAAAAAAGCCGCCCTTATTGGACAGCTCGTTCATTCATTAAATTCATTACAAATGAAAATGCCTCTTCAATTTCTTCTTCCGTAAAATTAAGCTTTCCTTTGACAACGTGAAGTTTCTCTATTTGCTCTTCTTTTGGCATATGATCGAAGTATAGTAAAGTTGATACTAGCTCTAAAAATCTCGAGCTTTTGTCTTTCATCTGCGTAATACAAGAAACTAGTGCTGGACTTGTCTCTTCTAATTGAGCCATTTGAGCAAAGTGCTCTCCCTCATTAGTCATTTGATATTTATATTGTACGTATGACCCTTTATCTTGTCTTTCTTCATTTAAAAATCCCATATTGCATAGTTCTTCCACACGCGTTGTTAACTCTACTGAATAAGGTCCATATACATGAAACTCATATTTTTCTTTAAATGGAAACTGCAATTTTTTCGCTATATATACCATCTTTTGTAGTTTTTTTCTTCCGGTAATTCCGTCAGCTGCTCCGATAAATTGTACAATTCTTGCATGTTCTTCTAGCAATGCGACCCCACCTATTCTTTCAAATTCACCTCTACACCAGAGGCTATAACCTAATCAGTTATTGTTACCAACCAATTAAGTTAGCAATTCTAATATTTGTTTTTTTAATGCTTTTTTCTTGCCATCTTCTGTTAAAAAATCCTCTGGAAAATATAATTTATGGTCTGTTCGACGTTTTCCTGATATTGCTTCCACTATTTCAGATTCACGGGACAGCTCTCTAATTTCGCCATTTTGCATGAGCAATTGAATTGGAATTCTTTCTCCTTCTTCTCCTGGTCGATAAAAATCGTATGGCAAGTCTGATGACGAATCAAAAACCAAATAATACTCTGGGTCTATACCCGCTTTTTTAAACAATACCTCCAACTCTCTCATCTTCATATAATCCTTTGCCAAATCAAATTCAATGTATTGAAATAGCTTTCGATTGACGAAACGATCACATAAATCAGCTAAAATGGAGTCTTTTTCCGTTATCCACAGCTGAAAGTAAGTTAATAAAACACCCTCATCTAATGCGAGATATTCTTTTAATGTAAACGTTCCATCAAAAAAAGATTTAAAATGAGTAGGTTGTTGCTCGAAGTCATAACCACTTTCACTCAAAGCCTTCGCACGATGTAAAATTTTCGTTAAAATCACTTCTGCACTGCGGGAGACTGGATGAAAATACACTTGCCAATACATTTGATATCTACTCATTATGTAGTCTTCTACTGCATGCATCCCACTTGATTTTATAACTACTTGGTCCTCACGAGGACGCATGACACGTAAAATACGTTCCATATCAAAATGACCATAGCTTACGCCTGTATAATAGGCGTCACGTTGTAAATAATCCATACGATCTGCATCAATTTGACTCGATATCAAGCTTACTACTTGTTTGTTTGAGTAAGTTTTAGCTATGACATCCGCTACTTTTTGTGGAAAATCTTGACCAACTCTTTTTAAGATTTCATTTACTTCCGTATCACCAATCAATATTGCCCTCGTAAACTCTTCATGATCAAGAGCAAACACATTTTCAAACGCATGTGAAAAAGGTCCATGTCCCAAATCGTGTAGTAGCGCCGCACATAACACTACGAGTCTTTCAGATTCATCCCATTCCGGTCGATTTTTAAAACTATCATCCACTATTCGGCGAACAATTTCATAAACTCCAAGAGAGTGATTGAAACGGCTATGTTCTGCTCCATGAAAAACTAGATATGTAGTTCCAAGCTGTCTAATTCGGCGAAGTCGCTGAAATTCCTTCGCTCCGATTAAGTCCCAAATTACTTGATCACGGACATGAATGTATCGGTGAACAGGGTCTTTAAACACTTTCTCTTCTGCTAGCTTTTGCGATGCATAGCTCATTTAGCCACCTCCGTGATTTAAAGCGTAAGCACCTGTTTCTACTGGTATCTAATGAGAAAATCCGATTTCCACTTGGTGTTCATAGAATATTTTCAAAAATCCTCTAGATAAGGGTGCTATAGCTAGTTGTATTTCATCTATTATAAAGAAAAAAACCGCTCAATGAAAGCGGTACGAGTTCTATTTATACTTCCAGTTTAGCGCGTACTTTTTCCATTAATTCTTCTTCGGTCAAGGCAGCAACTGGGCGGTTATTAATAAAGGCGAACGTCTTTTTTCGACCTGGTCCACAGTAGGATTGACATTCTTTAATTTCAATATCCGCTTCTGGATCTATCGCTTTGAGCTTTGGAATTAACGTTTTTAAATTAACGGCCTGACACTCATCGCAAACTCGAAAATGGTTTGCCATATTGTCCACAACCCTTTCTATTTTTAGTAATAGTCTACAGGTCATTGTATCTTAAATTATATATTGCTATCAAGTGTATTTTACGTGAATAAAAGAGCGATAAGTTGTCCATTATGTTAATAGAACAACGAAACTATGAACATGGTAGGAGGACAAACATGGTAAAAATAAGACAAGACGCATGGATGGAAGAAAACGACGAAATGCTTGCAGAGATGGTGCTACGACATGTCCGTGAAGGCAGCACTCAATTAAATGCATTTGAAGAAGCTGGGGATGAATTAAATCGTACAGCTGCTGCATGTGGATTTCGCTGGAATGCTGTAGTTCGTCATCAATTTGAAAAAGAATTGAAGGAAGCGAAAAAAGAACGCAAAGAGAAACTTCGTCTACTAGGAAAAGACTATAGACGTAGAGGAAACGGTATTTATCTTGCGAAGCCTGCTGAAAGCGGTGAGCGTCCAACCTCTATACCAGTTTCTGCATTATCAATTGATATAATCATTGCGTATCTCGTTCGATTACAACATAGCGATTCAGATATATCAAGATATCGTCATTTAGCAAACGTTTCTACTGAGAAAATCAGAAAACTAGAAAGCGAAATTGCAAAGCTAGAAAAAGAAAATGCAGCAATTAAACAAGATTACGAGCAATTCGTCCAAATCATGAACCGTGCTAGACGTTTGGTTACATTGAATGATGAAGAAGCCCCAATCACTCCGGTATTTCAAATGGAGAAGAACGGCAACCTAATAACTAAAGAACCACCAACCATTTAAAAAGTTGGTGGTTTTTTTCATGCTAGTTTTGCATTATACATATATGCCAGATACACGGATGTACGCTTGCCGCACGCTACGCATGAGTCTCCGCAGGATGAGTCGTTCCTTTGTCGCTCCCACATCCTTTACGGGTCTCATTCTTCGCGCTCTCGCGGCTGTAAGGCGTACATCCTGATGACACCCTTCTATAAAAACCATTTCAATGAAAGAAGTGAAATCAGGATAAGATATAGAAGATTGTCCTCATTATTATAGAGATCGTAAACACGGATGTGCGCTTGCCGCACGCTACGCATGAGCCTCCGCAGGATGAGTCGTTCCTACGTCACTCCCACATCCTTTACGGGTCTCATTCTTCGCGCTCTTGCGGCTGTAAGGCGCACATCCTGATGACACCCGTAAATAGTTACAATTCAATGAAAAAAGTAAACCTGCTGCCGGGTTTTCAGGATTATTGATGATTAATAATACATTTAAATAGAATCTACTTTATTACTTATTAAGAGAATACACTAGCATTCGGGCCTTGCTAGTCAAATACGCTTAATTGTAAGCACACAATAGTTGATTTTCGTTTTAGGCGGCGACTCCAGCCGGAATAGCATGAGCTGAAGACCCTGGACTGAGCGAAGCGAGGGAAGCGGCTGAAGCCATGCCGGCGGAAAGCGTCCGCCTGGAACGGAAATCAACGGTACCCACACAAAAGCGAGTATGTGAACGAAATGTCACTCACATGCTAAGAGATTCCTTTAAAAATTCGTATTGTGAGCCTTTCTTATTTCTCAAGCATCTTTTTATTTCGATCTACTACCCGTTGCAAATAAAACAAGTAGAGTTCCATTTCTTCTTGCGTGACAGATTGGGAGACTACGTTAGTAGAAAGATGGTGTAACATTTGTTGGATGCGAATGACGATATCTTCCACTGTAAAAGAGGCACCAAGTAATTCATTTAAAGATGCCATAACATCTGGATTAATTACTGGATAACTAAATTTCGTTTCTTCTCCTTGTACACCATATTCATAAAATTGACGAATCAGATCTGCTCGTTCGCTTCCACTACCTTCCACGCACAAATAAACTTGTACGGCGATTCCTTGACGAAGTCTTCGTTGAGAAATTCCAGCAAACTTCTTTCCACCAATACTTAAATCATATGAACCTGGGCAATAAGATCCTACAATTTCATAAGCTTCTATTTTCCCTTCTGCTTCTGGAAATAATAGACGAACAAATTCTAGCATTACTTCATATCCAGTTGGGATATCAATAGACTTATCTATTTCAGATAAGACGATTGATATATTAAGTACTCCCTCATCCAAAACAACCGCAAGTCCTCCAGAATTACGAACTATTGGAGCATATCCTTGTGAACGTAAGAAATTCTGTGCATCCTCTACGAATGGGAGACGATGATCTTGAATCCCAAGTACAACCGTATTGTCGTGTACCCACGTTCGAACCGTTGCTGGAGATTGCCCTTGTCCGACTAAATGGCAGAGTAAATCATCCGATGCAAATGACTCTAATGCAGAACGACTTTTTCCACTTAGCGATTGATCCCAAAATCGCCATGTTTCTTGCTGTAATAAATCTTCTGTTTGAGACATTTATGTTACTCCTTAATTCAATACTTGTGCTGCTGTAATGTAAGCCAATTTATATACATCCTCTGCAGAACATCCACGTGACAAATCGTTAACTGGTGCATTTAATCCTTGTAAGATTGGTCCGATTGCTTCAAATCCACCTAAACGTTCAGCGATTTTATATCCTATATTTCCAGCTTCTAATGATGGAAAAACAAATACATTTGCATCCCCTTGCACGACTGCTCCTGGAGCTTTTTTGGCTGCTATAGCAGGAACAATACTTGCATCAAATTGCAATTCACCTTCTATCGCAACATTTGGTGCTAATTTTTTCGCAAGCTCTGTTGCTTTCACTACTTTTTCTGTTTCCTCTGATTGTGCAGAGCCTTTAGAAGAAAAAGATAGCATTGCGACTTTTGGTTTTATTCCGAAGGCTGCAGCAGTTTTCGCACTTTCAACGGCAATTTCAGCCAAATCTTCACTTGTTGGAGCTATTGTAATTGCACAGTCTGCAAATACATAACGAAGTTCGTCTTTCACCATAATAAAAGCCCCGCTTGTTTTAGAGATACCGGGCTTTGTCTTAATAATTTGAAGTGCAGGTCTCACCGTTTCAGCAGTTGTATGTGCGGCTCCGCTTACTAACCCATCCGCTCTATTTGTATACACAAGCATTGTCCCAAAGTAATTAACGCCTTTTAAAAGCTTTCTCGCCTCTTCTTCCGTAGCTTTCCCTTTACGTCGTTCTACAAATGCCTGTACTAGATCGTCTATTTCTTCATACGTTTCAGGATCAATGACTGTCAGATTTGCAGGAAGTTTTTTAGCAGAGCCGATTATTATCGGTTTTATTATGCCTTCTTCTTGAAGTTTTAACGCTGCTGCGATAATCCGTTCATCCGTTCCCTCAGGCAACACAATGGATATATTGGCATTATGTAATTTATCTTTTAACTCTTGAAATAAATCTGCCATTTACAGCACTCCTTCGATCGATTTTGATAGTTCAAGCATACACGACTTTGTCACACATTGTCATGCGTAAATACATGCTAAACGGGAAACTTTGGCGGTTGTATGATACACTAAAAATGTGAAATTTTAATTAAAAGGAGTGTCTTACTCAATGAATGAAGCAGCAATTACACTAGATGGTTGGTACGTTTTACATGATTTCCGCCAAATGGACTGGGCATCATGGAAGCAGGTTGATCCAGAGCTTCGTAAACAAGCTACGGATGAATTTGTAGCATTCCTAGATGAATTACAACAAGCAGATGACGCAAAAACAGGCGCACATGCATTTTACACAATTGTAGGTCAAAAAGCAGATTTCATGTTAATGACATTACGTCCAACAATGGATGAGCTTCAAGAACTAGAAGCAAGATTCAATAAATTAACAATAGCGGACTTCACGATTCCTGCTTATTCATACGTTTCAGTAGTAGAATTGTCTAACTACCTAGCTGGTGAATCTAACGAAGATCCATATCAAAATCCACATGTACGCGCACGTTTATATCCAGAGCTTCAACGCTCTCAATATATCTGTTTCTATCCAATGGACAAACGTCGTGACGGTGATGACAACTGGTACATGCTACCGATGCAAGAACGTAAAGACTTAATGCGTAGCCATGGTTTAATAGGTCGCAGCTATGCTGGTAAGGTAAAACAAATTATCTCTGGTTCGATTGGATTTGACGATTTCGAATGGGGCGTAACTCTATTCTCAGACGATGTTCTTCAATTTAAAAAGTTAATATACGAGATGCGTTTTGATGAAGTAAGCGCTCGTTATGCAGAATTCGGTTCATTCTTCACTGGTACTATTCTTGCAGGCGAAAAACGTTCAGAGTTTTTTAATATTTAATTGATGGAAAAGCTGCAGCTAGTGCAGCTTTTTTTATTTGGTATGTATGCATTTCGGTATGATGTTTGATTTCCCTGCATAGTGTAGTGTAGGAGGTGATGCGTTGGCGGTAATTCAATACAATGAAAACCAATGGGATTTACTTGCAAGGCTAATGCGTGCTGAGTCAGAGGGTAAGGCAATCTCGGAATGCTAATGGTCGAGAATGTTGGAGCGAACAGAGTTCGTGTTGACTGTCTAGATTTCAAAGATATCCGTAATTTGGAAGACATAGTTTTTCAAAGTTCTGGTAGATTTGAAGCAACACAACGCGCACGGGATTCTGAAAAAAGACTAAGACAGGTTATTGACGGCGAACGCTTTCATCCTGCAGAACGCTCATTATGGTTTTTTGAGCCCCCTGGCGAATGTCCTGTTAGTGGTATAACCAATGGAATACCGGACGTTATAAAGCACATTGCTTTTTCTCACCTTCAGCTTCAGATTGTCCAAATATCTAAAAAAGAAAGGATGTATGAATGGTTCAATATTACTGGTACCCTGGAGGCTATGCTCAACCCCAACCACAACAACAGCAACAAATGACCGCACCACCAGCTCAACCACCCACACCCGCAGCCGCTCGTGAGGAACAATCCTACATTGAAAACATTTTAAGAATGAACAAAGGAAAGCTTGGCACCTTTTATTTTACATTCGAGAATAATAAAGAATGGAACGCCAAAGTAATTAAAGGTTACATCGAAGCTGCTGGTCGAGATCACGTCATCCTTAGTGATCCTAGCGGAAAAAGATACTTAATGCTTCTGATTTACTTAGATTACGTAACATTTGATGAGGAAATCAATTACAATTTATAAAATGAAAAGCTTATCCAATTTCGCGGATAAGCTTTTTAATTTGAGCACCTTTTAGTTGCTTTGGGATTCGTGTTGGTTGCTTTGGAATGAAATTGGTTGCTCTCCAATTTTGACTGGTTGCTTATATTCACGAATTGGTCGCCCTTATCCAAATTATAGGAAATCTCACATTAAGTGAACTCTTTACTATGAGAAATGGTCTCGGTTTTAACAAAATTGGTCTCGGTTATACTGAAGTTGGTCTCGTTCTAAAACTAGTTGGTCTCGTTTACAGATGAATTAGTCTCGTTCTGCCATTTTCTAATAGTTTCTAGAAAATAAATACAAGCCAAAAAATCAAAAAAAACCTGAAATTTTACTATGCATTTTGTGAATTTTTAAATTATGATAACTAACAGGGAGGGAATTAAATGGATATTTTCTTAGCATTTTTACCTTTAATTTTTTGGCTTTTGGTTTTTGCAGGAATAATTATCGCCATTGTTCGGGCTATAAAAAGATCGAATAGAAATAGAAATAGTGATTCAGGAAGAAGAATAATAGAATTGGAAAAAGAAAATAAACGACTTAAAGAGAATAAAAATATATAATAAATATGGAAAATTAAACGGGTCAGCTCATTTAAATGGGCTGTTTTTTGTTAAAAAAAAACACCGCTTAAGGCGGTGTTAAAGTGAATTTTAAGAGGAAATTCAACTAAGAGTTTAAAGTTTTACTGTTTAACCTGTCTTTTCAATACATAACATTTATTATTAACTTGCATACTTTACTGCTGCAACGATTAACAGAATCCAACCAACTAAAAACGCCACTCCACCGATTGGTGTGATGGCACCTAGAACACTAATGCCAGATAAACTCAGCACGTACAAGCTTCCGGAGAATAAAATGATTCCTACTAAAATAAGATAGCCTGCTGTATTCAACGAGGATACATAACCGATTAATTTATCACTCATCAAAATACCGATTGCCACTAGTGCAAGTGCATGAAACATTTGATATTGTACTGCAGTTTCCCAAATAGCTAGATATTTTTCAGATAATCTTTCTTTTAATGCATGTGCACCAAATGCGCCTAATGCTACTGCAAGAAATCCATTTATTGCCCCTGCAATGATAAATAGTTTCAACTAAATCTCCTACTTTCTTTTAAAAATCAAATAATGAGTATCCATTTGCATCGTCTTCTTTTAACACATTCGATTGAGCATTAATATTGGGAGTTGCTAAAACTGGATTAGTAGCAGGAGGTAAAGTTGACGAGGAATCTAACACAACGTCACATAATGCGCGAATTGCACTTAATGCCTCTCTTGTCGATGATTCATTACTATCCATTTTCGCTTTATATAATTGCTTTTCTATTTGATTTAATATTTGTTCACTAGCTATCATCTCTTATGCCCCTCCTCTTGCTTAGGTTCAAACTTCAAGCACTCCATACCGGATGAACGCTTAACCAGAGCCGACGGCAACTCTTGCGTTTTAAATCCATAAGCCTTACAGCCACGTGGATGTCTTGCATCCCATGTAGTAAAAAAGTGTCGGCATTTAAAACAGTTTACAGCCATTTCACTCCCCACTTTCCATTCCATATACTAGCATAATTAGAGGTAAAGTGAAACTCTATCCGTTTCCTCCACAGGTAGCTAAATGAACCATTCGGACTTTACAGGCAATTGATCTTCTGTGACCTACCTAAAGTTTTGGTGAAGGAGTCTCACTGCCCGTTAAAGTGAGACAAAAATCGATTGGCTGCTCTCCCCATGCTACTAGCTGTGCATTTATTTTGGAGTACGGCTTGCTTCCAAAAAAACCTCTGTGTGCACTGAGTGGGCTCGGGTGCGGAGCTTCTAGAATAACATGCTTGCTTGTATCTATTAATTTCTTTTTTAATTGTGCAGGTTTACCCCACAAGACAAAAATAATTGGCTTCTCTCTATCCGATAGCTTAGTTATAATGGTATCCGTGAAAACTTCCCAGCCCTGTCCTTTATGTGAATTAGCATCTCCAGCACGAACCGTTAGTACCGTGTTTAGCAATAAAACCCCTTGTCTTGCCCATTTTTTTAAATAACCACTTGTAGGAAAGGGACAACCAATATCATCCGAGAGTTCTTTAAACATATTGCGTAAGCTTGGTGGAATCTTCACTCCTGGTTTCACAGAAAAACTCATACCATGCGCTTGCCCTGGCCCATGATAAGGATCTTGACCAAGAATCACGACTTTCACTTCATTAAATGGTGTGGCACGAAAAGCACTTCCGATGTCCGCATGTGCCGGATAAATAGTATGTGCTGTGTATTGCTTGTCTAGAAAATCTTTTAGTTTTACGATATATGGCTTATTACGTTCTTCCTCAAATATTTCTTTCCAAGTTGTCATAACACATCACTCCTTAAATTCAACCTGCACATCATAATCTACCAATCCGAACATTTCTTTTACAGAGGTTGCAGCATTTTCTTCTGCAAGCTGTAATAAGCCTTGTCCTGTCGCCTCTTCAATCATCATTTGCTTTGCAGTTTCTGCAAGCTCATATGCTTCTTCTATATCCGCTTTTTCACGGAATAATCCTTCATAAGAAAAAACTTCCACTTGATCAAATAAAATTTCTGGTCCACCTAAAAATTGAGCTTTAGGTAATGTAAGTTCAGCAGTTTTGTTATTTTCATCTACTTTAATATCAGCAGCTGTGACTTGAGAAAAGTCTACTCCTGCTTTTACCGATCCTGGTACAACTACGAGTAACTGTCTTTTTGTACCTGGCAAATCAATACCGATTTCTTTTCCAAATACCGCATTATCTTGTCGTTCAATAATTACTTTTGTAAATGCTTGAGCAGTAGATAATTCATTCAAGGCTTGTACCTGCTCAAGAAATGATCCTTTGTTTTCCGTGAATGTGCTTCCTTTGATTGCCCAAAAAGCGGCAAATGGCAAAGCTGCTAATAGTAGAAGAACAATGATTGCTAAAACCATAAACGTTTTAAAACGAAGATTCGATAAAACACGCGGTATCTTCCAAAATCCAAATCCATTTCTAGTGGGACTTTCTGCAATGGTAGCAGCTGATTCTTTCTGTGCTTTTAACTCTTCTAATAGTTTTTCCATTTCACGAATTTTTTTATCGTCGTTTCGCATGTCATCCCTCTTTTCCTCTTAATCTATTACGTTTAACAGTACCGAAAAGTTTCTATATTAACAACTATCCAATACGTGGTAGGATAAAAAAAAGGAGACATGCACATGGCCGATTTACATTTTCGTGAAAAGCTAAAAAATATAGAAAAAGCTGCCAGTACGTCGAATGAAGTTCCAGAAAAGGCTAAAAATCTTGGAATGGGTTGTTTTACTTTAGGAACGATTCTATTAATAGCTTTTCTTATCTTTTTAGCATTTTCTTTATTTATAAATGGAATTCTCATAGGCTCTAGTATTAGTTTTTTCATTGCAATTATTTTAGTATTTGTTTTAATTAAACTATGGACTGCTCCGAAACTACCTTAAACAAAAAAATGGTCTAATCTGTTATAATGAAAATAATTATATATTGCAAAGAAAAAGGAGAAATACACCATGTCTATCAAAAAAACATTAACGATTGCAGGCTCTGATACTTCAGGCGGGGCTGGAATACAAGCAGATTTAAAAACGTTCCAAGAGCATGGAACATACGGTATGAATGTATTAACTGTTATTGCAACGATGGATCCTGACAATGGATGGAGCCACGGAGTATACTCTATTCCCGTAGAGGAAATTAAGCGTCAAGCAAAAACAGCATTATCAACAGATGTTGATGCTATAAAAACAGGTATGTTAAGTACAGAAGAAATTATCGAGACTGCTGGTAATATTATTGAAGAATCTGGCGTAAGCAGTGTAGTCATCGATCCGGTTATGGTTTGCAAAGGTGAAGATGAAGTGTTGAACCCTGGTACAGTGGATGCAATGATCGAATTTTTACTTCCACGTGCTTTAGTTGTGACACCTAATCTGTTCGAAGCTGGACAACTTTCAGGACTTGGAGCATTAAAAACGGTGGAAGACATGAAGGCTGCTGCTGAAAAAATTCATGCATTAGGCGCAAAAAATGTTGTCATTAAAGGCGGTAAACAATTAGCACATGAAAAAGCGGTAGACTTGTTCTATGATGGACAAACTCATACACTTTTAGAAACAGAAAAAACGGAAACAACTTATAATCACGGTGCCGGTTGCACATTCGCTGCTGCAATTACTGCAAACTTAGCAAACGGTATGACTGTGTCGGATGCAGTTTTCGAAGCAAAAGAATTTGTTTCTGCAGCAATTACTCACGGTTGGAAACTAAACCAATACGTTGGACCAGTTCTTCACGGAGCAAAAGGTCAATTTGGAGCACCAGAAGTTACTACTACTATCGTTTAATATTATTTCAAATTTCTCGCAAAGTCTCTTTAGCTTTGCGAGTTTTTTGTTTTGATCATTTATAGCTTAATCATTCGCTTCAAAAACATTTTTTCATTATACTAATAAAAGACAGTATGCTAGGAGGATATTAAAATATGGAACTTGTGAATGTTGAACGATTACAAGAGCTTTTGAATAATTTTGCAAACGAAGATGTTTATATACATTTAGAAACAACAAACGGTGCTTATGCTACTCATTTTAATGAGAATGTTTTTAATGCAGGTGCTTTTATCCGTAATGTGATCATTCGTTATGAACTTGGAAAAGTGGCTGGTGAGGCTCCTCATCGAGTTGGCTTAAAACTTCCACACGGATGGGTGTATGCGCAAGGAATTACGCATTTCGAGTTAGATGAGCATGGCCGATTATTAATGGCCGGCCATGATCAAAGTGGAAAGCTTGCAGTTGCACTTCAAATTAGCAGAACACCATTCACTTATTAGGAGGAAAATGAAATGACTTTACCAATGGAACGACATGTTTTGGTCGTATTCCCTCACCCAGATGACGAGGCTTTCGGTGTTTCAGGTACGATTGCTACATATATAAAACAAGGAATTCCTGTGACGTATGCATGCTTAACCTTAGGAGAAATGGGAAGAAACTTAGGTAACCCTCCATTTGCAACACGCGAAACACTACCTCAAATTCGAAAACAAGAACTTCTTGCTTCTGCTAAATCAATGGGAGTTACGGATCTTCGAATGATGGGTTTACGCGACAAAACGGTAGAATTTGAAGATGATGAAAAAATGGTGGAAATGATGGAGAACTTAATTAAAGATACAAACCCTTCTCTAGTTATTACTTTCTATCCAAACTATGCAGTACATCCTGATCATGACGCTACTGGTCGCGCGATGATACGAGCTGTCCGCCGTATGCCAGAAGAAAAACGTCCAACTGTATATGCACTTGCGTTCTCAAACAATTCACGAGAGGTTCTTGGAGAGCCAGACGTAGTTCATAATATTAAGGAATCAAAAGAAGAAAAAATGGGTTCAATGAGAGCACATATTTCTCAAACAGCTTGGATGCTCGAGGAAATGGAAAAACGATTAGCAGATGGTGAACCAGAAGCAGAAAATTGGCTTCATTATGAACGTTTCTATACGTATAATTTTAGTAAAGATTTCGAATAATAGAACATAAAGCAATCCTATAGACTTCACACATTAAATGAATTAATATGTATGAATGATTAAAGATAACGCATATTTATTCATTTATAGAAAGTTGGTCTAACGTTTTGAAAAAGTTCTCATTATCTACTTGGATTCTATTCTTACTACCTTCCATAGTAGGTGTAATATTATTTATGATTCCTTTGCCAATTGAAGGGGCAACCCAAATTCCCATTGCTTATTTTGCTAGTCTTCTTGCGGGAGTGTTAGTACCAGTTGTTCACTGGGTTTCTCTCGTAACAATGTCGATTGCAGCAATCGGTTCAGTGGTGTTTTTATTTGTTCCTAATAAGAATACATTTATCCACAATCTCTTTAAAGTAACCCCATTTTGGACTGTTACTCGTGTTGTTGGAGCAATTTTTGCTTTTATGATTGTTTTTGAAGTGGGACCAGAAATCGTTCGCAATGAAAATACAGGTGGAATGTTATTAAGCCCTGATGGTTTAGTGTCCTTCCTATTTACTATTTTCTTGTTTGCGGGATTATTACTACCACTCTTATTAAATTTCGGATTACTAGAGTTTTTTGGTACGATGATGGTGAAAATCATGCGTCCATTGTTCAAACTTCCTGGTCGTTCTGCGGTTGATGCCTTAACTTCATGGGTAGGTGACGGAACGATTGGGGTCTTGCTAACAAGCAGACAGTACGAGGAAGGTTACTACACGAAAAAAGAAGCTGCAATTATCGGTTCTACTTTTTCAGTAGTATCCATTACCTTTTGTATCGTCGTACTCGAAGAAGTGGGACTTTCCAATTACTTTATCCCTTATTACTTGACTGTTTTATTGTGTGGAGTTGTTCTAGCTTTTATTATGCCAAGAATCTATCCACTTGCCGGCAAGGAAGAAAATCATATTGACGGTCGTCCGTTAGATTTAGAGGCGGAAAAGCACCCAGAAAATTATAATGCTATTACGCATGGCTTAGAAAATGCATTGAACACTGCGAATCGTAATAGATCCATTTATAAATTCTTTTCAGATGGAATTAAGAATGTAATTGATATGTATATTGGTGTGGCACCTGTTGTTTTAGCATTCGGTACGATTGCATTAATGCTTGCGGAATATACTCCTGTCTTTACTATTCTAGGTAAACCATTTGAACCTTTGCTCATGCTATTCGGTATTCCAGAAGCAGCTGCTGCTGCACAAACGATGGTCGTTGGATTTGCTGACATGTTCTTGCCTTCTATTTTAGGTGCATCTATTGACTCTGAAATGACACGTTTCTTTATTGCGACTATGTCTGTTACGCAGTTAATCTATATGTCTGAAGTTGGTGGATTGTTACTCGGTTCGAAAATTCCTGTTAATTTTAAAGATTTAATCGTTATTTTCTTACTGCGTACACTTATTTCATTCCCAATCATTGCGTTAGTTGCACATATTTTATTCTAGAAAATTCAAAAGCAGCGAGTCCTTTTACAAGGAACTCGCTGCTTTTTTGATTGCCAATTTTTCAAGCATATCTTTCGTCATTGCATCTAAATCATATTTATACGAGAAGCCCCACTCTGCTTTTGCTGACGAAGCATCGATAGAATCTGGCCAGCTATCTGCAATCGCTTGACGAACAGGATCTACCTCGTAATTTATTGTAAATGTTGGAATAACCTTTTTAATGGATGCTGCTATTTGCTCGGGCTCGAAACTCATAGCTGTAACATTAAAAGCGTTACGATGAACTAACTTAGAGCCATCCGCTTCCATTAAGTCAACAATTGATTGAAGTGCATCTGGCATATACATCATATCCATGTATGTCTCTGCAGCAATATATGATGTGTATTTTCCCTCTTTCAATGCCTTATAATAAATCTCTACAGCATAATCAGTTGTACCTCCACCTGGTAAAGTTTCGTTAGAAATCAAACCAGGAAAACGCACTCCTCGAGTATCCAATCCAAATTTATGAAAGTAATAGTCACAAAGAAGTTCTCCCGACACCTTATTCACCCCATACATAGTTGTTGGACGTTGAAGTGTATCTTGAGGTGTATTCTCTTTAGGCGTGGAAGGTCCAAAAGCGCCAATAGAACTCGGTGTAAAAAACTGCAGATTTAGTTCACGTGAAGTCTCTAGCGCATTCACTAATCCACCCATATTTAAGTTCCATGCAAGAAGTGGCTTAGCTTCTGCAGTAGCAGATAAAAGAGCAGCCATATGAATCATCGTATCTGCTTGAAAATCTTTTGCTAACTCATGCATTTTTTCTCCATCTGTTACATCAAGAATTTCAAATGGCCCATTTTCTGTTACTACAGATGAAAGATTCCTTACATCGGTTGCCAGCACATTATCAGCGCCATACTCTTTTCGAAGTTTTATGATTAACTCTGAACCAATTTGCCCTAAAGCACCGGTTACCATTATCTTTTTCATATTATTTTTCTTCCTTTCGAAAACAAATGTATTTCTCAAGAATACAATTTTAATAAATAAAACGTTGATATAACAACGTTTTTATTAACTCCATTATACGATGTTCTTTGGTTATATACAATAAGTTAAGTTTAAAACGTTACATATAGCTTATGCAAAAGCATAAAAAATTCCCTATGACCATAAAAAAGCAGCCATATTATTGGCTGCTTTCCCTTACTTTACATTCTTTTATGAAATGACCCCAAGCTCTTTCCCTACTTTTTCGTATATAGCCAATGCCTCATCGAGCATTTCTTTTGTGTGGGCTGCAGTCGGCATGTTACGAACTCGGCCTGTGCCTTTTGGTACGGTTGGGAAGACGATAGATTTAGCGTATACGCCTTCTTCAAATAGTCGTTTGGAGAATTGTTGGGTCAGTTTTTCGTCTCCTATAATACATGGTGTGATTGGTGTTTCTGAAGCACCAATATTAAAACCTAGTTTAGATAATCCAGCTTTCAAGTAGTCTCCGTTTTCCCAAAGCTTATCGTGTAACTCTGTAGAGTCAATGATCATTTGAACAGCTGCTGTAATTGCTGCTACATCCCCAGGTGGTAGAGCTGTAGAGAATAAAAACGGACGTGATCGAACTTTTAACCAGTCAATTAAATCCTTTTTACCAGCAACATATCCACCTACTACACCGATTGCTTTTGAAAGCGTACCGATTTGGAAATCGATTTCTTTCTCTAAACCGAAATGTTTTACAGTTCCTTTCCCTTTACCTGTAACGCCTGAACCGTGTGCATCGTCGACATAGGTGATGAGATCGAATTCTTTTGCAATTTCTACGATTTCGGGAAGTTTTGCAATATCCCCATCCATAGAGAAGACACCATCTGTGATAACCATTACTTTATTGTATAGGCCAGATTCTGTTGCTTCTTTTGCTTTTGCACGTAAATCTTCCATATCCGAGTGGTTGAAAGCGATAATTTTTGCTTTTGAAAGTCTACAACCGTCAATAATAGAAGCATGGTTTAATTGATCAGAAAGAATCGCATCATTTTTGTCCATTACCGCAGAGATTGCAGCCATATTACAGTTAAATCCAGATTGATAGGAAATAGCAGCTTCCGTACCTTTAAATTCCGCAAGCTTTTGCTCTAGTTTTACGTGAAGATCTAACGTTCCATTAATCGTACGAACCGCTCCTGCACCAACTCCGTACTTGTCCACTGCTTCTTTTGTAATGCGCTTAAGCTCTGGATTCGTTGCCAGACCTAAGTAGTTATTAGAAGATAAATTTATCAATTCAGAACCATTTACAATTATTTTTGCACCGTTTGGACCTTCTACGGGGTCGATTTCGTTATATAGTCCTTGGTTTTTTAGAGCATCTAAGTTTTCTGTTAAAAAATTATTTAATACGTTTGACAAGGTCATCTTCCTTTCAAGCGAGATAGTCTTCTCTATCTTAACATGAGTAAGACAAAATATAAAAAAAACCGCTGACAAACGTCAGACGGTCAAAAGGATGCAAATTGTAATTGGGTTTATACAATATCATATTTTAGTTGGAATAATAGCTAGTTTAGTTGGAATATCTCACATCTTAGTTGGAATAATAGCTAGTTTAGTTGGAATATCTCACATCTTAGTTGGAAAACTGCTTATCTGTTCTCCAAATATCTCAAATGCCAATTGTCTCTATCATTTTATTTTGTAATTCTGTCCATTTTTCTTCATCAATTGCACCATCGTATAGCTTCTTAATGACTTTTAAATCTCCCGCATAAGTCGAAATATAATCTTGTGCAAGTAGCATTTCTTCAGAATATCTATCTTTCACTTCTGTTATCTTCTCCTCGTCTAGTAACGATTGGTCAATATGAGGAAAGAAATCTACTATTTCATCGCCTTCGCGTTCTGGCTCGTAAACATGTGGACTAGTCGCATCTACCAGACACATTTGCAACTCCGGGACGACAATTCCATCTACACTATTTGAATCCAATCCACACCAAATAAGGCGAGTATCTAATCCATGTTTCTTTGCCTCTTCTCCAAAGCTTTTGATGAAAGAAGATTTTCCACTACCAGGCAATCCCTTTATAAACAAACGGGATTTTAAGTTTTTAGAAATAGATTGTAACGTATCCTTTGCACCAAGTGGAGTAAGTGATCCCATCAGACGGTGTGTTACTGTTGGATTCTTTTGAAGTGCCACATTACCTATCGCATTCTTTTTTAATTGTTCCAGCAAATTATTTATGCCATCCCATTGGATTGCCGGATGGATGAGCTTCTCCCATTCATCATGAATTACTTTTGCACGACTTAATGCCTGTAGTCCTTTCGTTAACCATATATCATTCGCAATTTGCTTATCTCGAATTAGAGGACCTATATCTCGTAATTTTCTTTCATCATAAGCATTATAGTAAGGAACCCATTCATGTCCTGCACCGTAGTAAGACGGATCTAACGTATCTGTTTGTATATAAAGCGTCTTTGTGTCCGTGATATAAACTCCATCTAAAACGTCATCTTGAAGGGGGTCATAAAACCACTCCATGTTATTCCCCCTACGAATTGCTACGTAGCCAATTTCCTTCAATATTTCTGTCAGTCGATAAGAGGTCGGTCCCTTTAAGAAGTAAACTTTTTTAGCTTCTTGTATAATTTCTTTATAAAAACTCTTAACACCTTGGCCAGTATACGATTTACCTATATAGTGCGTAATAGTACCGTTCATATCATCATCCTCTCTATCTTTCATTCAATGGATAATGTATGCCCACAAAAGTAGAAATATGAAAAAAAGCACCAAAAATCATTTCTGATTTTCAGTGCTTACCTTTGTGAAAGGCAATGTATAGCCACATATCTTAAATAATAATTTTTGAGACATCGGTAAGGCATAGTGAACTAATTGCCCAAGCAGCAATGCAATAATAACAGTACCTACTCCTACCGGCCCTCCCAGGATCCATCCAACAAAACCTACAATTACTTCTAAACCTGTCCGTACTTTTTTGATACTCCATCCCGTTTTTGCAATGATTAACAGCATGAGAGAATCTCGTGGGCCAGCACCCACATTAGGAGATACGTAAACACCGACACCAACGGCCATGACAATTACGCCGAGCATGAAAATTATTAGTTGACCTAAAAAACTAGTGATATCTGGCAGTAACCAATTAAACACATCAATGAATGAACCAATGAAAAGTATATTCAACCATGTACCTAATTGAGGTAATTTCTTCGTACCAATCATCGTTACAATGACGATAATTATACCTGTTAATATAGCCCATGTTCCAATTGACAAACCTAGATGTTTAAAAAGACCGACATGCAATACATCCCATGGACTAATTCCAAATTGTTGTCCTTTAATTGACATTGAAATGCCTAACGACATGATTGTAACGCCTGCCACAAAAAATACCCAGCGCCAAATTAAATCTTTTTTCATCAATAATCAACTCTTTTCATCTATGAAAAGCTATTCATTTTCACTTTTACTAATTACGGCAACTTTTCCATTTGTCATTTTAAGCAAATCCGACAATGCAAGTTTTACTTGAAGTCCTATCTTTCCTCCACTTACTATAATAAAATCAATGTTATTGGCACTAGCGTCAACTAATGTAGGAAATAATTTTTTCATACCAAAGGGTGAGCATCCACCTCTAATATATCCTGTAGTCGGAAGCAAGTCTTTTAGTGGTAGCAATTCTACTTTCTTTTCCCCTACTACTTTTGCTACTTCCTTTAAATTTAATTCCTTATCAACCGGGATGATACAAACGAAATATTTTTGGGGACCTGCTGTAACAAGCAATGTTTTGTACACGACAAAAACGGGGTAGCCAATTTTGTTAGCTACAGTTACCCCGTCTACTTGATCACCAGATAACTCATACTCAATTAAATCAAACGCAATTTTTTGCTGCTCCAATATTCGAACAGCGTTTGTTTTGTGTTTCTTTACCATGATATTTTACTCCTAAGCTATTCGGAAGAAACTAGGCTGCATATCTCCAAATCCATTACGTTTCAAATGTACTTGATATGAATATTTAGCAATTGCTTGTTCTATTAATCGTTTTTTCTGTAACTTCTCCAAATCCTCTTCTAACACTTTTGGAGATTGAAAATCTGATTGAACAGAGCGATTGAAAACAGTTGCCTCGTCTTCCATTTGTCTTTTAACTTCCAGCTCGATTTGGCGATTTGCTTCCTGATTCAATGTAATCTGTGACTGTACTTGCTGAATTTTTGCAGTAGCGCCAGCAGCAACTCTTAAATCTTGTGGAGTTGGATCGGGTGATTCAAGAGCAAAACTTCTTACTTTTTCTAAAAGCTCAATTGTTTTTTCCGGTGTAGGCCCACCAATCGTTTGCACGGGGATGCTAGGTCCTTTAATCTCCAGTATATTTTGCTTTTGGTTATTAACACGCTCAATTTGTTGGAATTCTCTTACTGCAGCACTTACTTCTGGTGAATCGAGTTCTCTTTCTTTATTACCTAGCAATAAATTCTCTAATTCAGATAATGTAGGTACTTTCGGCTTATAATACGCTGCTTGTCTGCGATATGCATCTTCGGCATCTTTACGCTGTATTGCCCGCTTTCTTTCTTCCACGCCAACAAGCTGATGAGACATACCATTACCAGTAGATTTAACCAAGCTCATATAGGTCACCCCTTTCCTTTAATTCTTCTATTTACCATTCTACCACTTTATCTGAATAATCAAACTTACTATAGTCATAAGGTTTTATATACATATTTCTAGTCCAAAAGAATTAAAAAAAGATGTTAAAAAAGCCCCTCTTAGACTTTTTTAACACCTTTTTCAGGTAATAATTTACTTATAAACTTCTCATACGACACGCTTCTGCACATTTAAGGCAGGCCTCCGCACATTTTTTACAATGCTCATGTTCGTGTTTAGCACATTCACGCGCACAGCTTTCACATATATCTGCACATAGTCGGCAAATTTCCTTCACAAAAGGGCTATTTGTAGTCATTGCTTGTATCGCAAATGCACAGGCATCAGCACACGCACGGTCTAATTGTATACATCCTGCCATCATTTTAATATCATCTTCTCGTAAGCATGCATCAAAACATGTATTACAAGCCTTAAGACATTCTATACAAGCTTCAAGACATTCATCGTACTTAGGATTCATGTACTCACCTCCTATTAGTATAGTTACCTATAAGAAATGAGTTCAAACCGAATATGAAGAGTTATTTTGAAGCTAGTTCGCTTTCTGTTACCCATTTGTGATTTTTTACTTCTTCTCCACCAGTCGTTGGAGTGTAGTCCACCATATATACAATAGTTTTTTCAGATGACTCAATGGTTCCGGTTGCTCCATCCATTCCTTCCATGTGACTGGCTTCAATTGTAACTTCGGTGCCAGGTTCTAAAGTTTTGCCACCAGCATTTTTAATCTCTTCTTGAATTACCCATTTATGATTCTCTACTTTTTCTCCACCAGTTGTCGGAGTATAAGAAATTACGTATGCAGTCGTATCATATGCTCCCACAATCGTCGCTTCTGCATCCTTCATGCCATTCATGTGATCAGTTTTTAAAATTGCTTTACTATCAACTGGATAGGTTGGATTTTCAGCTTCTTTTAATCCTGCAGGAATCT
Source organism: Psychrobacillus mangrovi (assembly GCF_037104765.1). Taxonomy (NCBI): domain Bacteria; kingdom Bacillati; phylum Bacillota; class Bacilli; order Caryophanales; family Bacillaceae; genus Psychrobacillus; species Psychrobacillus mangrovi. Next base: position 365,220 of record NZ_JBAWSY010000002.1, read on the forward strand.
CCCCTGAACTACTGTGATTCATTTCCGAGTGGTTCATTTCTGAATGGTTCATATCCTCGCCTTCCGTTGTATTTTGCTCCTCTTTGTTATTTCCACATGCCACCAACGTAACTGCAGTAGCAAACGTAACTATTCCTAACAAAATCTTTTTCTTCATTATATATCTCTCCTCCGTCAAATATTTTTCCCTTTGTTTTTTTAAATAAAACCAAAAACTCAGTTCCTTTTATTGGTAACAAACTACTCACAAAAGTGAATTGCTAATTGATAAAAATTTATTTATCTAATTTTATTCGTTGTAATCGAAGGGCATTTACTACAACGGACACTGAACTAAAGGCCATAGCTGCTCCTGCTACCCAAGGTGCCAATAACCCTACTGCCGCAATTGGAATACCTAACGTATTATAGGCGAATGCCCAAAATAAATTTTGTTTTATATTCTTCATTGTTTTACGACTCATAATGATTGCATCCGCAATACTGTTTAAATCTCCACGTATCAGTGTAATGTCTGCTGCTTCCATTGCCACATCAGTCCCAGTTCCAATCGCCATACCGATATCAGCAACTGCTAGTGCCGGTGCGTCATTAATCCCATCACCAACCATAGCCACTTTTTTACCAGTCGCCTGAAGTTTTTTTACTTCTTCCGCTTTCCCTTCCGGAAGAACTTCTGCAATAACATGGTCGATTCCAACTTCTTTACCGATTGCAGTAGCAGTTCTTTGGTTATCGCCTGTCATCATGATGACTTCAATATTCATCTCTTTTAAACGTTTAATGGCTTTTTTAGAGGAATCTTTTATGGTGTCTGCAACCGCAATCAACCCTGCATATTGTCCATCAATACTTGCTAACATTGCTGTTTTCCCATTCGCTTCTAATTCTTCCATAATGACTTGAATATTAGAAATGTCTACATTTGATTGAGTCATCAGCTTTCTGGTTCCAACTACAATCTCTTTTCCATTTACAGTTGTTATTACCCCATAACCAGGTACTGCCTCAAAGTGTTGAACATTTTTAAGCTGTATATTACGCTCTTGAATCCCTTGAACAATCGCTTCGGCTAGCGGATGTTCCGATTGTTTCTCCGCTGCTCCAATTAAAGCTAGAAACTCTTTCTCATTAACTCCATCTGCTACGATCACATCCGTTAACTCAGGCTTTCCATTAGTTACTGTTCCTGTTTTATCCACAATAACTGTATCAATATGGTGAGTAGTTTCTAGATGTTCTCCACCTTTAAACAGGATTCCAAACTCCGCTGCACGACCAGAACCAGCCATAATTGAAGTTGGCGTCGCAAGTCCCAATGCACAAGGACAGGCAATGACAAGAACCGCAATTAGCGCTTCTAATGCTGGTGTAAATTCACCTGGAACGACGAAGAAAAACCACACTAAAAAGGTAATAATAGCAATACCGATTACAATCGGAACAAACACACCGGAGATTTTGTCTGCTAGTCTCTGAATAGGTGCTTTAGATCCTTGTGCATCCTCCACCACTTTTATTATCTGCGCAAGTGCAGTATCTCTTCCGATTTTGGTAGCTTTCATTTTTAGAAAACCATTTTTGTTTATAGTGGATCCAAATAAAGAGTCACCGATAGTTTTATCAACAGGAATACTTTCCCCTGTAAGCATCGATTCGTCCACCGCCGTGTTTCCTTCTATGACTTCTCCATCCACTGGGATCTTTTCACCCGGCTTCACTAATATAATGTCTCCTGTGACAACTTCTTCGAGCGGTATTTCTACTTCTGTTTCATTTCTAATAACCAACGCTGTTTTAGCCTGCAATCCCATCAGCTTTTTAATAGCTTCCGAAGAGCGCCCTTTAGCTTTAGCTTCAAACAATTTTCCCAATAAAATCAGAGTGATCAGTACAGCACTTGTTTCAAAGTAAAGTTGAGCACTATGATGTTCACCAGCCGTAATAATGGCTTGGTACACACTATAAAAATAAGCAGCAGATGTTCCCATAACGACAAGCACATCCATATTCGCGCTTTTGTTTCGTAACGCTTTATACGCGCTGACATAAAACTGTTTACCAATGATAAATTGTACAGGTGTCGCAAGCGTCATTTGGACCCAAGGATTCATTAGGAAGTCGGGCATATAAATAAACGACGTAAATGAAAAATGGCCAACCATCGTCCATAACAATGGCAAAGATAAAATAGCAGAAAGGATAAATTTCCTTTTTTGTTTTTGTATTGCCTGCTCTCGATAATCTACTGCTTCCTTCTCGTTTTCTTTGTTATGTGCCTCATAGCCAAGCTTTTCTACACGTGCAATAATATCTGCCACGGAAATTTGAGATGGATTATACTCAACAGTTGCATTTTCGAGCGCTAAGTTTACATTTGCAAAAGATACACCCTCTAGCTTGTTTAATCCCTTTTCAATTCTCGTTGCACAGGCAGCACATGTCATTCCCGTAATAGCAAACTCTTTTTTCTCTTTGGCAACACCATATCCTAAATCTTGAATTTTCTTTTCGAAGTCTTTGTCACTGAGCTTTGCTGCATCATATTTAATCAACGACTTTTCAAGAGCCAAGTTTACATTTGCCTCTTCTACACCATCCATTTTATTTAAGCCTTTTTCAATTCTTGTTGCACAGGCTGCACAAGTCATCCCTGTGATTTGTAGACTTGTTTCTTTTAACTCACTGCTCATTCGTTTTCACCTCTCCTTTATATACGGTTAGGGGGTATATTTTAAAGTAAGAAAGAGAGTGCTCCAAGAAGCACCCATAATTTATTGAACTTCGTATCCTTGATCATCGATAGTTTCTTTAATTTCTTCTACTGTTACTTTTTCTTCATTAAATGAAACATCCACATTTCCTGATTCCAAATGAACTTTTACTTGTTCAACGCCATCTAGCTTCCCTACACTACCTTCTATTGCGTTAACACAATGACCACATGACATTCCTTGAACTTGTATTGTAACTTGATTTACCATATAAAATTCCTCCTCTATTTTTTCATTAGTTTTTGGATTGTTACTAACAATTCGTCTAGTACTTCGTTGTCACCTTCAGCTAATCTATCTACTACACAACCTTTTAAATGTCCTTGTAAAAGTACCTTTGCAACACTGTTTAGAGCCGATTGAGTTGCAGAAAGTTGCGTGATAATGTCGTCGCAGTAGACATCTTTATCGACCATTCCTTTAATTCCTCTTATCTGTCCTTCAATACGGTTTAATCGATTCGTTAAGTCTTTTTTTACGTGTTCAGGATGATGACTTTTTCTACAAGAGATGTCAGATGCATTTGTGCTTTCTTCTAATACATTGTCCAACTAAGCAACCTCCTATTCTTAGGCTTATTATACGATACCTATTAGGGGTATGCAACAAAAATGATTTATTTTGTTTTTTGAATAATCTCAATAACATCTGTATCAGCATTTAGAGAGTAGACACGGATGTGCGCTTGCGGTTTTTGAAGCGCACATCCTATAAATTTCCGTAGATTCAGTCAGAAGTAACTTGTTAATGATAAGTAAAGAGTTATCTCTATGTGAGTTAGCTGTTCTAATTGGAAATATTTCTCTGAAAATGTAACGAAATGTCGGAACGAGACCAATTAAGTTACAGCCGAGACTATTCATAGCATAACCGAGACCAATTCAAGGACAACCGAGACTAATCGCAGCATAACCGAGACTAATTTAACTGTAACAGAGAACTATTACTCGAAATTCATTAATAGGATACTCTGGCATTCGCGCCTTCCCAGCGACATGACGTGCCGTATAAAACATCTAGATACGCTAACACTTACAAGTCTCTCATGCGGACGTGCGACCAGCGCGAATGCCAATAGATCTGCAGTATTCCCTTTAACCTAAAGCATAATTAAACAATGCTTATTCTTTTAATAAGATGTATTAACTACAAAAATGGCGTTCATTTAGTTAAAGTTTTAACTTAAATGAACGCCATTATTTATAACTACTTCAATTATTATTTGCTTAGAGAGATCCATTATTAAGCATGATTTGCTCCATATTACGCTTAATGGTTTCTTCACTCATTTCACCTGTAATTATTTTCTCAATTTTCCCTTCTGGGTTTACTAGAAAGGTTGTTGGCAATGGGTTAATATTGTAAGTTTCCATCACACTTTTATTATCATCAATTAGTACAGGGAAAGTTAAGCCTTTACGATCTACGAACTTTTGAACCTGAAAATCTGATTCACCAATGTTTACTGCTAATATTTGAAGGCCTTGGTCTTTGTATTCCTGATATTGTTTGTCCATGAGAGGGAATTCTCTTTCACATGGTTTACACCAAGTTCCCCAAAAATTTAGAAAGACACCTTGTCCTTTATATTCCGATAATTGATGCTCTTCTCCATTCATATCAACAAGTGCAAAGTCAGGTGCATAATCCCCTACCTGCAATATAGCATTTTTCTCTTTAGTTAAATTTGAATAAATGGTAAATCCAATAGCTCCAATCATTAATACCAAGACTATAAGTCGTATATAAAACCTTTTCTTCTTTTTTTCCATAGTTATCCCCATCCTTTCTGATTTTCTGAGAAACTCCGGGATTTTCTGAGATAATCCCAAGATTTTCTGAGATACCCTCGAGATTTTCTGAGATACCCCGAGATTTTCTGAGATACCCTCGAGATTTTCTGAGATACCCCGAGATTTTCTGAGATACTCTGAGATTTTCTGAGATTCATCAAAATTTTATCTCCAAATAATGTAGTTATTTACGTTTCCAAAGCATTAACATCATAATCGTAATAAAAGTAAAAGCAATTAGCGCCAAAAATGGAATCGTGACAAATCCAAACCAGTTAATATATTGACCTGAGCATGGAACTCCACTCGTACACGCACTGAATTCATGCATAGAAGGAATCTTTTGAAGTGCATAATGATAACTGGAAACGAACATTCCAATAACAGATAAAGGCAAAATATACTTATATATAATTCTGTCATTACTATAAAAAGCAATACCTAGAAAAATCACAAGGGGATACATCAAAATTCGTTGATACCAGCAAAGAGTGCAAGGTATAAAGCCCATACGCTCGCTGAAGAACAAACTTCCAACCATTGCTATAATAGATGCAACCCAAGCAATTAGCAAATGTTTATTTACCATTAGCGGCCTCTTCCACCATTTCGGCTAAATCATCCATTGTTCCTCCAGTAAATTCTTTTCCGCCGACATATATTGTTGGAGTTGCAGTTACGCCTAACCTATTAGCCGTACTCATATCTTTATCCAATGCTTCTTTGCCTTTACCTTCTTTAAATGCAAGCGTAACTTTCTCTGTTTCTTCAGGGCTTGCAACTTCAGCTAAAACAGCCTTTAAAAAGTCTTCTGACATTAAATTCGCTTGCCCATTTTCTGTTGTTTGATTTGCGAATAATAGATGATGAAATTCCCAAAACTTTTCATTACCAAGTTCTCTGTAAACAGTTTCCGCAAATTGCGCAGAGGTTGTTGAATCAGGAGCAATAAATGAATAATTAATAAAGTAAAACTTCGCTTTTCCTGTTTCAACTAATTCTTGATTTATTATAGGAAAGAGACTGTTATTGAATTCCCCACAATGTGGACATTTGTAATCACCAAATTCAATAATTTCAACTGGCGCAGATTCTTCCCCTATAAACGGCTGTCCTTCGTAATTAATATCGACTGCCTTTTCTTTTGCATCTGTTAACATAACAATCGCTATAAGACATACTGCAACTATACCGATCACCCAAAATATTTTCTTCGACAATTAAAACACTCCTAGTTTTAAACTACATTGTGTAGTGTAATTTGGTAAAAAATTTACGCTAAAGCGTAAATAAAAAATATACAGATTAAGATAAAAATTGCTAACGACAAGAACGCTTCCCTCAAGGGTATCTTCCACTCAACATCTTTTAATGGATTTAAAATATATTGAATTCGATAATTTACAGATGTATCTGCAAAGGATGCGTAAGTAAAAGGCATTCTTTCTTGCTTTCCAACTTTCAATATTTTTAACAAGGCACTCCCTAAGTACATAGATGTCTCCTGTTTCTCGATTGCGAATTCATCTGCCAATACTTCCTGAATGATTCTATATTTTTCATTAAACCACTTAAGAATTGGAATATAGCGCATTGTCGAAGAACAAAGTGTGAGTAAAAAAATCTTAAATGGATCACGATTTTCTTGATGAAAATTTTCGTGAGCAATGACAGCTTTTAGTTCTTCCTCATTTAATAGATTAATCAAACCTGTTGATACGACAATTTTAGGTCGTATAAACCCCATAGTTATTGCGATTGGAATAGGGTAAGAGATAACGAAAATATCCTCTTCTCCACTACCAAACTTCTTATTCATTTCGATTGTCAGCTTTTTCTCTCTGTATTGCTGAAACCTTCTTTTCATTCTGGATGCATGTATTATTTGTGATCCTATTTTCCAAAGGGCAAAGAGAACGGTATAAACAACAAGTGCATCAAGGACATATTCAAGTGAGGATAATCCAATTGCTTTTAAGGTACTATGACAAACTGCAACTATATTAAACTTAACGTTCCATCCTGCTAACATCGAGATAATATATAGAGCCATTTGAAGAAAAATTATCCCGGAAATGACTAGTGACACGATGAACATAATTGATGATTGACGTTTTGACATAAATTACTTATCCTTTTTCAATTCTTTAATTTTTTTCTCAAGTTTAGCGACAAGATCGTCATCAACATCTTCTAATGCATCTAGCATATGACTTACGACAACGGTTCCGAATTCATCCATTAATTCGTTTGTCATTTCTTTTGACTGCGTATGTAAAAACTGATCTCTCGATAGAACTGGTTTATACAATGAAGATCTTCCTTCTGTTCTCTTTTGAAGAATTTCTTTTTCGACCAGCCGATTCATAACGGTCATAACCGTGTTAAAATTGGTCCCCTTTTCACGGTCAAGAACTTGTTGAACATTTTTTATTGTCATTTCACAATTGTTCCATAAGATGTCCATTATTTTCGCCTCAAGTGGTCCGAAAAAGCGGTTCAACCCACTTTCATTTTTATTAAATTTACGAATCAACATGATTTTATCACCTCACATTACTCATTGTAGTGTGACTGACTATTCCAGTCAACAATCGTTAATCGAAAATGATACAATTAACAATTTTGTAACATCTAATAACTGTATTTAATAGAAAGTCCTGCTACACTACAAATTGTAGTTTATATAAAAAAGGAGATTTACACAATGAAAAACAAACGACTTATTAGTTTAAGCATCGGATTATTAGTGCTTCTATCACTATTCTTTCTGTTTAAAGAAAATGAAGAAACTTATGAAATATATAATACTAATTCACCTTCTAGAGTGAAAGAAGTGAGCTTGATCGTATCTGATGTTGATAAATTAACTACTTTTTATCAACAAGTAATCGGCTTTGATATTTTAATAGCAGAACAAAATAAAGTTACCCTAACTGCCGATGGTAAAACACCTTTGCTAGTACTAGAAGAAGTTGAAAACTCGGTGGAGAAACCTCTAGGAACAACTGGGCTCTATCATTTTGCTATTCTATTGCCAGACCATTCCAGTTTAGGAACTATGCTTCTTCATTTATCAGAAACAGAATATCCTATGCAAGGTGCATCAAATCATCAGTATAGTGATGCTCTTTATCTAGCAGATCCAGATGGAAACGGTATTGAAATATACACAGATCTTCCTCCAGCTAATTGGGAGCGTGACAAAGACGGTGGATATGTAGGTGGTTCTTATCCGATAGATTTCGAGAGTTTGGTCAAACAAGCAACTCCTTCATGGAACGGGCTTCCAGATGACACTCGCATTGGCCATATGCATTTGCAAGCTTCTGAACTTGAAATAACGGAACAATTTTACGTAGACGGCCTTGGTTTTGATATAACGTCAAAAGGAAATGGAAGTCTGTTTTTATCAAAAGACCACTACCATCATCACATTGCATTAAACATATGGTCTGGCACCGGCCTCCCTGCACCTCCAGACAATTCTAAGGGCCTAAGGAAGTTTTCGATTATATTTACACAAGAGGAATTAGATAAAGCTAAAACAGAACTGAAGCGTTTGGATTTTCCATTTGAAGAAAATGATAGTTTCATACTTGTAAAAGATCCTTCAGGAAATACCCTTGAAATTATAGCTAAATAAATCATAAGAACAACATATCAACGCATCCCTTTCTACAAATTACACGTTCTATGCTATATTTAAATTCAATGGTTACCCCGAAAGGATGTTTTAAAATGAAGAAAAGTGTAGTAATAGCAGAAAAACCTTCAGTTGCTCGAGACATAGCACGAGTATTGAATTGCCATAAAAAAGGAAACGGCTTCTTAGAAGGCGACAAATATATTGTGACTTGGGCATTAGGACATCTTGTAACACTGGCCGACCCTGAAGTTTACGACAATAAATATAAAACTTGGAACCTGGAAGATTTACCAATGCTCCCTAACGACTTAAAGCTTGTCGTGATTAAGCAAACCGGTAAGCAATACAATGCTGTAAAAAGTCAATTAGTCCGTACAGATGTGAGTGATATCATTATTGCTACAGATGCCGGTCGTGAAGGTGAACTAGTAGCGAGATGGATAATTGATAAAGCAAAAGTTAACAAGCCAATTAAACGTCTTTGGATTTCATCCGTGACTGACAAAGCAATTAAAGAAGGTTTTCAAAATTTAAAACCTGGTAAGGCTTATGAAAACCTATATCACGCTGCTGTTGCACGTTCCGAAGCTGATTGGTACATCGGATTAAATGCAACTAGAGCTCTTACTAGTAAATTTAATGCTCAATTATCATGTGGCCGTGTACAAACTCCAACAGTCGCTATAATTGCGCAAAGAGAAGAAGAAATAAAAAACTTCAATCCTAAAACCTATTATGGAATTGAGGCTCATACTGATAAAAATTTAAAACTCACTTGGGTCGATAGCAAGACAAACGACACTCGAACATTTACGAAAGAAAAAGTAGAACAAATAATTGCAAAAGTAGATAAGAAGCAAGGTACAGTTGTGGAAGTGGATAAGAAACAGAAAAAAAACTTTGCCCCTCAACTCTATGATTTAACAGAATTACAACGTGATGCGAACAAAATATTTGGCTATTCTGCTAAAGAAACGCTTGGTATTATGCAAAAATTGTATGAGCAACACAAGGTGCTAACATACCCAAGAACGGATTCCAGATACATTTCAAGCGATATCGTAGAAACCTTACCAGAACGCTTAAAGTCATGTGGTATCGGACAATACAGACAGCTTGCAAACAAAGTTTTACAAAAACCGATTAAAGCAAACAAAGCATTTGTAGATGATAGTAAAGTATCCGACCATCACGCAATCATCCCAACAGAAGAAATTGTGAATCAAGCAAACTTTACGGATAAAGAAAGAAAAATTTATGATTTAGTAGTAAAACGCTTCTTAGCAGTTTTGTACCCTCCTTTCGAATATGAACAAATCACAGTGAAGGCAGCTATTGGAGATGAAACATTTGTAGCAAAGGGGAAGACAATTCTTTCATCAGGTTGGAAGGAAGTATATGAAAATCGCTTTGAAGAAGATGATAACGCAGAGGATATGAAGGAACAAATACTTCCTCGTATTGAAAAAGGCGATAAATTATCTATTAAATTGGTTACAGAAACTTCTGGTCAAACAAGACCTCCAGCTAGATTTAATGAAGGAACTTTACTTACAGCTATGGAGAACCCTGCTAAATATATGGGTACCCAAGATAAAGAGTTGGCAAAAACACTTGATAAGACGGGTGGTCTTGGAACAGTTGCAACAAGAGCTGATATTATTGAGAAGCTGTTTAACTCCTTCCTTATGGAGAAAAAGGGCAAAGATATATATATCACATCAAAAGGAAAACAATTGCTTGATTTAGTTCCAGAGGACTTGAAGACCCCTGCCCTTACTGCAGAGTGGGAGCAAAAACTTGAAGCAATCTCAAAAGGAAAACTAAACAAAAATGTCTTCATAAGTGAAATGAAAAACTATACAAAAACAATTGTAAGTGACATCAAAAAGAGCGAGAAGAAATTTAAGCATGACAATATCTCCACGAAGAGCTGTCCTGATTGCGGTAAACCTATGCTTGAGGTAAATGGTAAGAAGGGTAAAATGCTCGTATGTCAAGATCGTGAATGCGGTCACCGTCAAAATGTAGCTAGAGTGACAAATGCCCGCTGTCCACAATGTAAGAAAAAGCTTGAACTTCGCGGTGAAGGCGAAGGGCAAATTTTCACATGTAAATGTGGCTATCGCGAAAAGCTCTCTGCTTTCAACGAACGTCGTAAAAAAACCTCCGGAGGGAAAGCAGATAAACGAGATGTACAAAAGTATCTGAAGCAACAAAACAAAGAAGAAGAGCCAGTTAATAATGCATTAGCTGAGGCTTTGAAGAATTTGAAGTTGTAGTTAATAGAGAGTGACTTTGAAGTCGTATTAAACGACTTTAAAATCACTCTCTTTTTTAGTGATTTTTTAATTTAGTCTCGGTTAATGTTGATTTGGTCTCGGTTCTAATTGATTTGGTCTCGTTATTGATAAATTGGTTGCGATATTGTCTGGATTGGTCTTGGCTTTAGTGAAATTAGTCTCGAACATACATTTTATTCCAATTAAACTCACCTACTACTCCATATTTATTTCATTTTAATTGTTACAGAACCATCTAAGTAATTTGGATATGCTAAAAAGGGTATTTTTACAGGATTTATAATATCTGCTGCATCTAAAGTGACTTCCGAGTATTCATATTCATCACCAGCGCCAAATGTACTTAGAGTTGGAATATCAACCACTTCACCATTTGCATTCTTTCCTTGTGAGAATAACGAATAGGAGTGGTTTTCCCGTATAGGAGCATATTTTACCTTAAAGAAATTACTATGAATATCAGTCACTTCAATTTTACCGAAAGATGGTTGTTCCAAAAGTTCCTTCTTTCCAAAGTCTATTAACAAATAACTTTCGTCCTTAGGGAGCGCCTGAACTTTATCGAATTTAAAATAAAGCTCTTTTGGCTCTTTAAAATAATTGCTTTGTAAAAAGTACGTTCTTTCTTTGTTTTCTACTCCACCAAAACCACTAGTTCCATTTTGAATGGAACTCCAAACTTCGCCGTTTTCATCTTCGATTCGCATATCTTCAAACTGTAAGATTTCCATATCATTTTGTTCGTCAAACTCTATAGATACTGCTACACGTAGGGGATAAACCTTTATTTCTTTCACGCTTATTTTTTGGCCATCCATCTCTACTTCTTTATTTATTGAATATACTTTTCCATTCTTCAATTCATTTTTAATAGTGAACGGAACTTCGAAGGTTGTATTTTTACTATCCATCTCTACTTGAAAAGTCATCTCAAACTCATTAGAAGTAAATTTCTCTGTCTCTACAAAAACAAAGCTTATTTTATCTTCCTTTCGGTTTGAATGCTCCTGATTTGGTGAACCGTACCCAATAGAACCAATTAGACTTCTATCGTCATTTAATAAATCAATTTTTTCATAGCTAATTTTTTCAATAGAATGAGGGGCTTCTAACGTATAGAAAATCTCTGCTCCCGTTTCATCTATAATAACTCCATCAATCGTAAACGTCATATTGTCTTTTATTTGGCTAACGCCGATTGGCTCGTAATAGTCATTTTCAATAATTGCTTCTAACCCTTTATCAAATTGAATTAAATGAACAAATCTCTCCATCCCGGGAATTGATGCAACTGCGTTAGCAAATGCAGGAGACACTCGAATAGATGTCACCAATGTAAGCATTAGAATTGCTACTACAGAAAGCATGGAGAGTGTTTTTCGACGATTTCTTTTTTTGCTTTTTGCCTTTTTGATGCCTTCTTGTATGGCATCGTTTAGCCGTTGTTCAGGAATCTCAATTTGCTCCAATCGCTGTTTTGATTTGTTTAACATCTCTTCTTCTTTCTCATACATGGTCTACATCTCCTTTCTCTGTGAGGAAATTTCTCAATGACTTTAGTGCTTTATGAAGTCTCGATTTTACGGTTCCTTCTGGAATATTTTCTATCTCTGCTATTTCTTTGATTTTCGTATCTTGGAAGTATTTTAGGAATATTAACTGTTGCTCAGCACGAGACAAGGAGGCAATGGCCTCTTCCATTTCAAGATTAGTATTGTCTGTGTAAAAGCCCATTTCTTGCAGTAATTCATTTGAAATATATCGTTTCTTCTTTTTTAAATGATCTTGGCAATAGTTCATCATAATTCGAATAAGCCATGTTTTCATATATTGTGGCTCTTTTACTGTATGTATTTTTAGATAGGCTCTAAATGTAACTTCCTGAAATGCTTCTATTGCATCATGTTCATTTTTTAGAAAGGCAAATGCTGTACGATACAGTACTTTTTTGTGCAACTGCATTAACTGTATAAATGATTGCTCTTCCCCTTGAATGGCCTTACTTGCTATCTCTAAATCCTCCACATCCACACCCCATTTCATCCCCTCTTATACATTAGACATCTGAACACCAAAAAAGTTCATTTGTTTTAAAATAAAAAAATGGATGTCACCAAAAGCTTTGGAGACATCCTTCTATACTAGTTAATTAATGCGTATCAATTGGCTCTTTACAAAGTGTCTTACTCATTTCCACGTATTGCACAAAGACACGAGCAAGTTCGCGGAGGCGTTCATGCACATCTTCTTCAACGATGACGTTATTCTCATCAAAGTGACTTGAGTGTGTGTACACATAGTTTGGTGTGACAAGGCATCGGAAATAGTCCAAAATGGGCTTTAACTGGTTTTCGATTACTAAGTGATGTTGATACGTTCCGCCATTCGCCACAATAGATACTGGTTTGTATCTCATTGTTTTTGGTGGTAAAAAGTCAAATGTATTTTTTAATACTCCAGGGATTGAGCCTTGAAAAATAGGTGTTGCGATAATATATCCGTCTGCTTGCTCAAACTTACTAACGAGCAGCTTCATATCATCGTTGTAATTTTCAAATGGTCTACCATCCACGAATTGGTGTTCATAATTAGCTAGGCTTACAATTTCTAATGTATAATTCATGTTTAGTTTTTCTATATAGTCTTTCACTTGTTCTAAAATAACACCTGTTTTCGTACCGATAATTGTTCCGTCTACAAGTAGAATTTTCATTATACAGAACCTCCTTTATCCGTCCCTTATTGTATCAAAAAAGAAGGTTAAAATTCATTCATCCTTTTGACCGAGAGTCCTCTATTCATTGTCATCATTAAATAAATGTAGTATATGCATTTATTTAATAACTGTAAATTACATCAATCATCTGTTTTTTCATTATCTACAAATATATCTTTTCGTTTTTCCCAATTAAACAATTCTTCTCTCGGAATCGGCTGCTCATCCTTTTCTATAATTGGTTTTGCTTCTAAAATAAGTAAAGCTTTATATGTATTCACTTTGTTTTTATTTCTATGGACTGCAAAATGGTACATTGCATAAGCTAATTGTTTACCTTCAATGGAACGAAAACGTTTAAATGGACCAACCAATAGTGGATTAAGTAATTGGAATACCCCTTCTGCAAGCCTTTCTCCAAATCGAAATTCCCCTCGATTTCCTGTAAGTAAAGAAGGACGAAAAATGGACAGTTGAGGAAGATTTAAGTCTATAAGCTCCTGCTCCATTCTACCTTTTACGCGGCTATAAAAAAACGGAGATTTCACACTGGAACCTGCTGCAGAAATAACAAGCACATGCTGTATCCCTCTTTTTTTAGCAAGTGAAGCAATTTGAAGAGGATAAGTAAAATCTACTGTTTCAAAGTTTTCTTTCGTCTTTGCTTTTTTCATCGTTGTTCCTAAACAACAAAAAAGGTCATCCGCAATTTCAAGGTCCTTTTCTTCCAACGTGTCAAAATCTATTATTTTCACATCTAGTTTTGGATGCTTATATGTAATGTCTTTTCTTGTAAGTATAGATACTGCAACATATTCTTCGCTTTCACATAATTGTCTTACTAAAAAGCTTCCCGTTAACCCCGTCGCACCAACAACGATAGCTGTTCTTTTTTCCATTTCAATATGCCACCCATCCTTATAAAATATAGAGAGACTTCAGCCTGTCCCCTTTCTTGCAGTCATACACACCTGTCCCTTTCCATACAATAATAAGTATAGTCAGGAAAGGATGATGAAAATTGAAACTAGCTTATCTTTTAAATACATTTCCACACCGCGGATTATATCCTGCTGATCGAGCAAAAATGCTGCTCCCTGCATTAAATACTTCAGACTGTAAAATTTTTGTACCTAGCTCTAATACAAGCCTAATTGCATATTTAGAAACACTAAATATCAAAGCAGTTTTATTTCGAAATAACGCTAACCTTTTAGAAGAACTTAAATTATTTAGCCCTAATTGTATTATTCATGATAGTGGGAATTCCGAAAAAGATTTGATTCGCCATTTAAAAACTTTAAACTGTACGCTTATTCATTTTGATGATCACGGGGATGGCGGGGCATTAGCTGACATTGTTTTTCAGGCATTATATGAAAATCCAAAGGATATTTCCAAAGAAAATTATGTATATGGTCCTACCGGGTATATTCCAGCACATAAAATTGTATATAAAAATAATAACATGTTACAGGACCCTCCACATATTGTTGTTGCCTTCCCTTATGAAGATCCAGAAAATTTGACGTACCGCACTTTAAGACATCTTGTCCAATTGCACATCCCTTTGCAAATCAGTGTGGTAGTTGATGAACATTACAAACATGACATAACAGAGCTGAAGCGCTTTGCTTTAACTCGTAAATCCATCAAAGTAATTTCCACCAAAGAACCAGAATCTTATATATACACTAGTGATATCGTCATTACTTCTGGTGCTTACACCCCTTTCCTTGTTGCACAACTAAAAATTCCTTGCATTATCCTTTGTGCACATGAAGAAGAAATGAACTATGCGTTCCCACAAGAAGTAAATGGCTTTGCCAATTTGGGATTAGGGCGCAAAATTAAGCAGTCCTACCTTCAAAATGCAGTGATGGAAATCATTTTGCATGACAATAGAAGAAAAGCGTATATACAGAAACAGCAACATATTCAATTTAGTTCTAATTTAGAAGATGTCGTAAATCTTATCCAAGAAACTATTACGAATAAAAAAGAACAAGAAGAAATAGCGCGTTAAACAACTTTTTATGCTACAATTATGCAAAAAGCTGAAGGTGAAACATTCATGACAAAAGACCAACTACAGGCACAAATAGCTGAGTTAAAAATGGATTACATCCGTTTACAAGGTGACATGGAAAAACTAGAATCAAACGGCCACCCCACTCAAGTAGAAAACGCCGAACGTAGATTAGCCAAAATGGAAGAAGACCTTGCAGAACTAAACAAACAGCTCGCGGAATTGTAAAACGTTAATTATTCAGATTTCTGGCTGATAAATTTCGAAGCTAGGTTCCCAGACTGACTTGAAAACGCTTGTCAGTCGAGGCAACCTAAGTTCGCGACATCCTTGTCGCAACGGTTGCATGACCCACATCCTATGGGCCTGCGCGCCAGCTCGAGGCGGAAGCGAATAGAACTTTAGTTCATGAGCTTACAACGAAGTGCCAGCAAACGTTCTTTCTGCGACGAGCTTTGCGCAGGAGCAACGAAGAATGAAAGCGTTTGTCAACAGTCTGGCGAGCTTTCTTTTTGGAGGAAACAATAAATGAGCTTATTAAACGTAGAAAATTTGGGACATACATTCGGAGATCGCACTCTTTTCAAAGAGGTTTCTTTTCGTTTAGTGGAAGGAGAACATGTTGGACTAGTTGGTGCAAACGGTGTTGGTAAATCCACTTTGATGAATATACTGACAGGCGAAATCATTTATGATGAGGGCCGTGTAGAATGGTTACCTGGCACTCATTACGGTTATTTAGATCAGCATACACGTTTACAACAAGGACGCTCCATGTTCGACACACTTCGAGATGCCTTTTTGCCTCTTTATAAAAAAGAGGAAGAGTTAAATGAAATCATAGCAAAAATGGCAGATGCCACTCCAGAGGAATTGGAAGAATTACTTGAACAAATGGCGGAAATTCAAGATGCTTTAGATGCTGGTGATTTTTATACATTAGACATGAAAGTGGAAGAGGTTGCTCGAGGGCTTGGACTAGATGCGATTGGATTAGATCGTCCGGTCGAAGCACTTTCTGGCGGACAACGTACAAAGGTACTTCTAGCTAAGCTTTTATTAGAGAAGCCAAAAGTATTGTTATTAGATGAGCCTACCAACTATTTAGATGAAGAACATGTTTCTTGGTTATCAAACTATCTGAAAAACTATCCATATGCATTTTTATTAATCTCGCATGATACAGAATTTATGAATGGCATTGTGGATGTCATCTTCCACTTAGAGTTTTCGAAGCTGACTCGCTATACTGCTTCCTATGAAAAATTCTTAGAGCTTGCTGAGTTAAATAAAAGACAACATATTGATGCTTATGAAAAGCAACAAGACTTTATTAAAAAACAAGAAGAATTTATTGCCAAAAATAAAGCACGTTATTCCACAACGGGACGAGCAAAATCCCGCCAGAAACAGCTTGATCGTATCGAGCGTATAGACCGTCCGGAAACAGCAGCAAAGCCTGAATTTAGTTTTAAAGAGTCGCGTAGCTCCGGTCGATATGTAGTAGAAGCAGAACATTTAGAAATCGGATATGACAAAGCTTTACTTCCTCCTCTAACGTTTAATATTGAACGTGGAGAAAAAATTGCACTTGTTGGAATGAATGGTATTGGTAAATCTACTTTACTTAAAACAATGCTAGGTAAGATTCCTGCGTTAGGTGGAAAAGTAACTCGTGGAGACTTCTTATTCCCTTCTTATTTTGAACAAGAAGTAAAAGCTGGGAATATTACCCCGATTGAAGCGATTTGGGAAGTTTATCCTAGTATGGAGCAAAGCCAAGTACGCGCAGCTCTAGCTCGGACAGGTTTAAAAAGTGAGCATATATCTCGTCCCCTTTCTAGTTTAAGTGGTGGAGAGCAAGCTAAAGTACGTTTATGTAAACTGATGATGGAAGAAAGTAACTGGTTAATCTTTGACGAACCGACTAACCATTTAGATATCCATGCAAAAGAAGAACTAAAACGAGCAATGAAAGAATTTAAAGGAACAATCGTGCTCGTGAGCCATGAACCTGAATTCTATGAAGGCTTAGTAACAAAAGTATGGAACGTAGAGGAATGGTTCTCCACAGGAAAAGAAGTTATAGAAGAATAGGTTTGTTTTTTGATTGCCCTGAGCTTAGTATAGCTCGGGGCTTTTTGGTCCGTTATTATTCATTATTGTTTTTTAAAGTCTTAAACTACCCGAAAATGATAAATAGAAAGCCTATTATTAGTAATAGTTGATACTTGTATTTGCACCTTAATAGCCGCATGAACGACTTTATGAGACTGCGGGATGCGGGGTCGTGCGCCGCCAAGCGCAAGTGCAAATAGGTTCGTAGAATTCTTATCAACAGCAATGTTCTAGTAAATTTAAAAGTACAAGGGAACCAAATTGTATTTGGAGCGTCCAATATTATGAGTAAAGTAACTAAAATTAAAAAAGAGCCTCCTCACTGGAGACTCTTCTCTTTATTAAGCTAAAACTAATGATTCTTTTGCTATTTCATCATTCATAATTAATTCTTTCAAGCGTTGTTTCGCTCTAAAAAGTCGTGATTTTACCGTACCAATAGAAACCTTCATCACTTCGGCAATTTCAATCAATGAATATTGGTGAACATAGAAGTATAAAACTGTTTTTTGATAGATACCATCTAATTCTGCAACTTTGGAACGAATGATTTCACTTACGTCTTCTTTCTCCAGTTGCTCCTCCACCGATAATACATCGGAAGCAATTAAATCTAAAATAGAAACATCCAACTGTTCGGGTTGGTTTGCAACATATTTGCTACGTCGCACTTGTTTGCGGTAACGATCACGGAACGTATTCATACAAATAGTTGTTAACCACGCTTTTAAGTGGTCAACTTCTTTCATATAAGATTCGTAACGTACGACCTTCATCCAAACCTCTTGCATTAAATCTTCCGCATCTATTTGGTTTTTAGTTAATTTTAAACATAAGTAATATATGTAACGGTTATATTCTTCATAAACATTTTCTAATTTGACTTGCATGATTATTCCTCCGCTCAGCTTTTGTTGATACCTTTATAATGCCAAATATCAACCTTTCACTCCATCGGATTCTCTTTCAATTCTATTACAAACGTGTAAGAATAAAAAACGCAAGGAGTAATTATCTCTCTTGCGTCTCTACTTCAGTTATAATCTCTTTTTTTATTATTGTTAATTTAGCAATACGGTTTCGATCCATTTCGTTTACCTCGAAAAGAAGATTTTCATAGGTAAACTGTTCATTTTCTTCCGGAACATGCCCTAACTGATCCAGTATAAAGCCACCGATCGTATCATTTTCATTCAAGATGTTAATATTAAACATTTGATTAACATCTTCTATCTCCAAACGTCCTGCACAGATTAATTGATTATCGGTCATCTCATGCACTAATATTTCTTCATCATAATCGGTTTCGTCTTCAATTTCTTGCCCGATCATTTCTTCTAATATGTCTTCATGTGTCACAATTCCAAGTGTTCCACCATATTCATCTAATACAACGGCCATATGTTTTTTGTGCGTCAACATCAGTTTAAAGACTTTCTCGACACTCAATGTCTGAACTACAAATAATGGCTCTTTATCAATTATTTCCTCTAAACTTGTAGATGGAACCATCGACCACTCAATCAGCTTTTTCGAATAAAACATTCCCACTATTGTATCCATATCCTCATCGTATACAGGATATCGAGTGTAAAAGTGTTCTAATATCGTATCTCGTACTTCCTCATATGTAGCTTGTAAAGGAATTGCAACCACTTCTGTTCGGTGGGTTGACAAAACATCCGATACATCTTTATTTGGAAAATCGAGTATACCTTTTAAACGTTCTGATTCTTCTTCTTCGAATGTCCCATTGTTAGAGGCAATATCTACCATATTTAATAATTCTTCTTTTGAAATGGTTGTTTCCCTTACCGCTCCTTTAGAACCAATACGAATCATCATATTGATGAGTCCTGCTATTAAAAACGTTATTGGTCTTAACAAAGAAACTAGTAGGCGTATGATAGGAGCTATTATGTAGGCAATTGATTCTGAAAAAGTGCCGGCAATTGTTTTTGGTAAAACTTCAGCAAACAGTATTATTACTACCGCTAAAATGACAACGGACCAGGCAATATTCCATTGATAATTCTCAGCTATCAGGATTAACAAAACAGTTGCTGCTATATTTGCAATAGTATTTCCAACTAAAATTGTTATGATCATTCGGTCCGGTTTCGATAAAAGAACAAGTAATTTCTCTGCTGCTCTCTCCTCTTGTTCAGCTCGTAACCGGACCTTCGTCCTATTAACTGTTGTTAAAGCTGTTTCACTACCTGATAAAAAAAATGATACAAGTAGTAAAAAACCTAATAGTACAAATTCTATGTACAAGTGTGTATCCTCCTAAAATGATTAAGTCGAACAGTATTTCTTTATAACTATATCATACTGTGATTTTAGTTGTCACAAATCTTATGCTATACTATTTCTATTCACGAAATTTTATGAAAAGAGGGGTTTTAGTGAGCCAATTTTCAGCATTAGACAATTACTTTACAGAAAAAAGAGAAGAACAATTAGAAGAATTAAAACAATTCTTACGCATACCAAGCATTTCTTCCTTATCAGAGCATAAAGATGATATGCAAAAAGGTGCACAGTGGCTAGCTGATTCATTCACAAAAGCTGGATTAGAAAATGTCATCATTGATAAAACAAGTGGTCATCCTGTTGTATATGCAGATTGGTTACACGCAGAAGGCAAACCAACTATACTTGTTTATGGTCATTATGATGTGCAACCTGTTGACCCTTTAAACCTTTGGGATTCAGAACCATTTGAACCACAAGTTCGAGACAATAAATTATACGCTCGTGGTGCTAGCGATGACAAAGGACAAGTATTTATGCATGTAAAAGCAGTAGAAGCTCTTCTTCAGACAGAAGGAACACTGCCTGTTAATGTAAAGTTTTTAATTGAAGGCGAAGAAGAAATCGGCAGCCCCAATTTAGAAGAATATATTGAGAACAATAAAGAAAAACTTGCTGCTGATGTAATCGTCATTTCAGATACAGGAATGCAAGGCCCTGGTCAACCAGCAGTTTGCTATGGCTTACGAGGACTTTGCGGCGTACAAATTGACGTAAAAGGCGCAAAAGGCGATCTTCACTCTGGTCTTTATGGTGGCGGAGTTCAAAACTCTATTCATGCGCTAGTTTCTATTTTAGATTCTTTCCGTGACGCTGAAGGTACAATCGAAGTAGAAGGATTTTACGATAACGTTCGCCCACTTCTTGATGAAGAAAGAGAAGCATACAAAGCACTTGGTTTTGATGAAGAAGAACTGAAAAAAGAAGTTGGTGTAGACGAGCTTTTTGGTGAAAAAGGTTACTCTCATTTAGAACGAGTGTGGGCCCGCCCTACTTTAGAGATCAATGGTGTATTCGGAGGATTCTCTGGAGAAGGCATTAAAACAGTTTTACCAAGTGAAGCAGGAGCAAAAATCACTTGTCGCTTAGTCCCAGACCAAGATCCTAACAAAATCGTTGCTAAATTAAAAGCTCATATCGAGAAAAATAAGCCAGCTGGTGTCACAGTGACACTAACTGAATTTGATAAAGGAAAACCATTTATTACCCCATTCGATCACCCTGCAATTCAAGCGGCTGGTCGTAGCTATGAGAAGGTATATAAAGTTCCTACAGCATACACTCGCGGCGGAGGTTCCATTCCAATCGTTGCTGCATTCGATGAAATTCTAGGATTGCCAGTAGTTTTAATGGGCTTTGGTCTATCCACAGAAAATTTCCATGCACCAAACGAGCATTTCCATCTAGAAAACTTCGACCAAGGCTTACGAGTAATTGGCGACTACTACTATGAACTAGCAGAGCTTTCCAAAGAAAACTTAAAAAAATAATTCAGCTAAAACACATGGGTTTCAAAAATCCATGTGTTTTTTCACAAAGGATGCTTTAATTGAATATACGAGAAATAACAGCAAATGATGCAGAGAAATTTGTTGACCTAATAAAACAAGTGGAAGATTCCTCCCCTTTCATGTTAATGGAGCCCGGAGAAAGAAAAATAACAGTCGATCTCCAACGATTAGCCATAGAACAAATGGAAAAAGAAAGCAATTCTACTATTTTCATAACTGAACAAAATGGCGAACTAATAGGATATTTAATAGTTATAGGCGGAAAAGCAAAACGAACGAAGCATACTGCATACTTAGTAACTGGAATCTTAGAAAATCATAGAGGCAAAGGTGTAGGAACTAAACTCTTCCAACAATTAGATGCGTGGTCTTCTGACCGTCAAATCAAAAGAATAGAATTAACAGTCGTCACTCAAAACGAAGCAGGATTGTCTTTATATCAAAAGATGGGATTTGAAATAGAAGGCACTAAAAGAAGCTCTCTGCTTATAAATGGCGAACTTCTAGATGAGTACTTTATGTCTAAAATAAAGTAGGAGGACCATATATGCCTTCGGGTACAGCGGGGTATGTTTTTATAAAGTTTGTAACTACTTTTGTCACAACAACAGTCACATCTTTACTGTTAGTACTTTTTAGTCTATTTAGGAGTACTTCTTATAACCTTGGAGAATTGTTTATTGGTTGGTTTATGATTTTCTTCTTTTACAGTGGTCTCATTGTTTTACTTTATGGAAACCTTATATCTATTGGCTTGGATTTTATTCAGAAGAAATGGTTTAGAACGCATGATTGGCTCTATATTTTACTTCATGGTTTTTTCGGATTACTATATGGTCTATTTTTTCAAGAAACGATTGCAGCCATATATGGTATGATAGTCGCTTTATTTTACGGATTTATAGATAAGTGGATAAGAAAGAGTTATTTAGAGAGTAAAAGTATAAAGCTCATTATTTTATTACCGATCATTGCTCTTCCTTTATTTTGGGGTTATTTTCATTTCACTTCCCCTTCCGAACCACCCTTTACCAAAGAAGATGCAGCAAAATTCGCCACATCCACAGCCGGAACAATTGAGAGTAATTTCCCGCAGAAAATTGGCAAGTGGCAAGGATCCATCGACGGTTTTAATGTGGAAAGAGAAACAACTGTCAAACAGATTGATAAAGAAACCTACATCGTAACTCTTACAGAAACCTGGTTTAACAATACAGTGAATGGTTCTTATTCTTCTTCCTATAGGGTAGACCGTAATTCACTTACCGCTATAGAGAATCGTGGCCTAAAACCACCGTATTATAAGAAATAAACTAGTAGCTATTTCGCTTAGAAATAGCTTTTTATTGTGAGAACTGGTTGCTTTGAAAGAAATGGTCTCGGTTATCGTGGAATTGGTCTCGGTTACAAGTAGTTTAGTCTCGGTTACAGTGCGATTGGTCTCGGTTAACGTGGAATTGGTTTTGGTTATAAGTAATTTAGTCTCGATTACGGCGCGATTGGTCTCGTTCAGATGTTTTGTAACATTTTAAGTAAAATAATTCCAGAATGAATTAATTATCTCACTTAAAGATAGCTTTTTATATTGAGAACTGGTTGCTTATGCTAGATCAATGGTTGCTCTACTCATAATTTGGTTGCCCTTTGGACTCGGTTAGTTGCTTTCAGAGTAATGATGGTTGCCCTTTACTAAATCCTTCCATTTATATGAGAGATTATTTTCTTTACTAGGAGAAATGGTCTCGGTTAACGTGAAATTGGTCTCGGATATAAGTAATTTAGTCTCGATTACGACGCGATTGGTCTCGCTTCTCTCTAAATTGGTCTCGTTCAGACGTTTTGTAACATTTTAAGTAAAATAATTCCAGACTAAATTAATTATCTCAACTAGAAATAGCTTGAACTGGTTGCTTATACTAGAACAATAGTTGCTCTAATCACAATTTGGTTGCCCTTTGGACTCGGTTGGTTGCTCCCAGGGCAATGATGGTTGCTTTTTGCCATTTAAAAACAAACAAAAAAGGCTATCTCCATTGAGATAGCCATCTATCAATTACTCGTGTTTTTCAAATACTGTAACAAACTCTTCTATACTTTTTCTTGGTTTCGGCTTTGGCATTTCATCAAAGTAACCGACCTGTAGCATACTGATGATTCGCTCTCCTGCTTTTATTCCAAGTGCTTCGCGGAATTTTGGATTGTCTAAAAATCCTGGTGTTTTCCAGCAAGATCCGATTCCTCGGTCCCAAGCAAGTAGCTGCACATTTTGTACAAGCATACTGGCTGCAGCATAGTCCTCTAATCGTTCCTTTTGGCGTGCATCTTCCGGAACGATGACAAATACATAGCCTCCAGCTAATGTATATTTTTTCATTTGTTTCTCTAAGTCTTCTTCCGAGAGCTCTTTCCACTTAGGTAATGCAAATTCTTTTAAGACATCATATAAATCTAGGAGTTCACTTCCGCATGCAACTACAAATCTCCACGGTTGTCTTAGCTGATGGTTTGGTGCCCATAAAGCGTCTTCTAAAATAGACATTAATACATCCTGTTCTACCGGCTGTCCATTAAATAATTTGATAGAACGTCTCTGTATAATAGCCTCACGAATACTTAATGATTGATTCATCATTTTTTGAAAAACTCCCTTTTAATAAACATGAATGATCATTATTATCATACCAATTATGTCATTACAATAAAAGCCTTGTCTTTCTTAAAGAAGTGTTACTCGGTTTTTCCCATTTTTCTTCGATTGATAAAGTGCTTTATCTGCTCGATCAATGAGCTCTTCCTTTTGTTTAAAAGCATGTTGTTCTGTAGAGGATGCCCCTATACTAATAGTTACTATATTATTATCTATACCTAGACTAAATTTCTGTTCCTCGATTAATAAGCGTATATCTTCTGCTATTTCAATTGCACGTTGGATAGTAGTGTTGGGCAAAACAACAGCAAACTCTTCTCCCCCGTATCTAGCAATAAACCTGTTCCCATTAAACATTTCATTTAATAGCTGGGAACTTTTTTTAAGTAATTCATCCCCTGCTATGTGTCCCTTGTTATCGTTATATAACTTAAAGTTATCTATATCTATCATTAAAAGTGAAAGAGGACTACTCGTTGCAAAGGATTCTGCAAAATATTTACTCATGTATTCATCAAAGTATCTACGATTATATATTCCTGTTAACCCGTCAACTAGAGTCAATTGTTTCAGTTTCTCGTTCTTGTGCTTTAGTTCCTCTGTTCTTTCTTTAATTTTTTCATCCAATGAAACATTCAAAACTTGTAAGTCACTCGATAGTTTTTCTGCTTCTTCAAACTTTCTTGCATAATCTCTACTTAGGTTAATAGATTGAATTAAGACGTATAAAAAGAATCCACTAGTAGACAGTGAAATAGAGTCTATCCAATTAAGCGTAAGTAATACATCATTTAAAACAGTAACAAAATAAATAAGAATGGCTATTAAATTTATACGAGCTGTTGGACGTTTTCTTATAAATGCTAGTATAAGAACATAAGTACCATAAATTATATAAAGCATCATTATTAAAAAGATAGTATTTAATAATGGTCTAAACACTAATGGTTCTTGGAGTAAGGTATACATTATGCAAAAAATAGCTATTATTACCCCAACTATTGTCGGTATTTTTTTCATTTCCTGTGGGTACATTGCTCTCACAAAAAGCAAATAAAATAGAAACAATGCATATATACAAATAATTTCTATTCGATAGACCCATAGCCAATCAACGGTAGGGAATATTTTATTAAAGAAAAATGGTGGTTTTACGATTGTGTAGATAGAAATTAGAACACTAATTAAGCCAAAGTAGAGAAAGACGATCTCTTTTCTTCTAAAAAAGAAAATAACAAGTTCATAAATCCCCATTACTAATATGCCGCCAATAGTAAACATTGTATATGCTAATGTATCACTATGGCTTATTGTTAACTGTTCAGCTGTGCCTATTAATATAGGATTTGACGCCCCTCCTACGGGATGGACATAATTAGAGACATGTAAAACAATATTTAATTCTTTGCTTCTCGGTGTAAAATACACTAAACGGTTGGAATATTCAGGTTCACTCGTTTTAGCACTACTTCCTACAAAGCCATTAGATGCAATTCTTACCCCATTTACAAATAAAGTATAAGAAGTATTTTGGTGTGAAGTTGTAAATGCAAGAGTGTTCCCTACTTTTTCTTGAGGTATAATAACCTTTAAGAAATATGTACCATAACCTAGAGATGTACCCAATGAATCTTCCCAATTCGATGGAACCAACATATTGGCTTGATTATTTTCAATCAATCTATTGTTAATTTCATTTTCATTCAATAGTTCTTTCCAAAAGAACTTCCATTCTCCATTTAATGGAATTGATTCGTTAATAGTAAAGTCTTCCTCTGTTAAAGTTAGTTTTCCGTTTACTGCTGAAGAATGACTAGATGACGGTTCTTGACAAGAAGTTAGTATAAATAAAATAGGAATCAATAGTAGTAAAAAGCGTATTCTCATTCTTTGTAAGCCTTTCTACTCACACAATCAAACTTGTTGAGGTGATGTAATTGTATATGTATTGGATTATTAGTTATATAATTGGAACCTTTCTTACAGCTTGGTGGGTAGGTAAGTGGAAAAAAACTGATTTAAGAACAATTCGTAGTGGTAACTTGGGTGCCAGAAATGCTGGTGCTGTGCTTGGTAAATCCGCCTTTCTTATAACATTTCTAGGAGATGCATTCAAAGGAATTCTTGTTATATATATCGGCATTTATTATCATTTTTCCATGGTAACTATTGCGATCGGTGGATTATTTGTAATATTGGGGCATCTTTTCCCTTTTTGGTTGAAATTTAAAGGTGGCAAGGGAATCGCTACCTTTATTGGTGTAGCTCTTTTTTATCATACACTATTATTTGGAATATTTGTGGTTCTATTTATATTATTATTAATTATTCTTAGAAGTGCTACTTTAAGCATGATCATAGCCTTTTTCACATATGCTTGCATTTGTTTGGTGAACCCAGCTTTTCAAGATGGATGGCCACTTTCCTTAGCAATTATTATTATCCTCATTCGACATCGATTTGACATGATAGAGTCATGGAATAAAAGATGGTGGAAAAAGACCGCATAATTGTTATGAAAATTATAACATTTTTCCGTGAAATATTACGTATACTATTAATCTTTATGCTATAATTATTATCATTTAAATAATTTATCGAATAGGATGTTTAATATGACCAAGAAAAAAATAGCATGGGTTGTAGATAGTAGTGCATATGTAAGTGATACGTTAAAAAACAATCCAGATGTTCACGTTATACCACTTAATATTCATTTTGGACAACAAGAATTTATAGATGGTGTTGACTTAACTTCAGCACAATTATACGATCGACTTCGTATAGAAACCGAGTCGATTAAAACATCTCAACCATCCGCTGGACAGTTCGCAGAGCTATATTCAAAATTAGATAAAGAATATGAGTCTATCATAGCAATCCACGTTACCAATAGTTTAAGTGGGACGATTTCAGCCTCGATGAGTGGTGCTCAAATTGCAAACGTGCGTATGGAATGTGTTGATTCCCTTTCATTATCTGCCGGGATCACCGGTCTTGTTGATAAAGGATTCCTTTTACAAGAACAAGGTCTATCTTTCGAAGAAATAGCTGACCAATTAAGAACATATGCTACAAAATTTCGTAATTATATTCTCATAGGAAATTTAACTCGACTTTACAAAAGTGGAAGACTAAGTAGCGTACAGTTTTATTTGGGCAGTTTACTGAAAATAAAACCGGTAATTCAAATTAATAATAAAGGCGAGCTTCAGGAACTGGATAAGGTTCGCTCCCATAAAAAAGCAATACAGTATTTAATAAATAATGTTGTAAAGTCAGTCCAAACAGAAGGTGCAGAAGTAGTATATATTATGCATGCAAACGCATTGGAACAAGCGGAGAGCTTAAAAGAAGCCATTCAGTTGCAAGTACCTAATCTACAGTTAGAAATTGGAGAAATAAGTACTTCTTTAGCAGTGCATGCTGGAGAAGAAACAATAGCTGTGCTTTGGTACGCTTCCTAATAAAACAAGAGGGTCACCCATGGATTTGGGTCCCCTCTTTTATTATTGTTAAAAATTGTCTTTAACGTGAAAGAAAATATAACTCGTTTTTGAAGTATAGGCATAGGAATCTGCATAATTCCAATACCTATTTCGACTGTTATTCGTATGTGCGTTTACATATGGCATTCCATTTTGAATACTTGTCACAATAGTAGAATGATCGTATCTGCCGTCTCCTTCAAAATCATAAAAAATTAAATCTCCTGGAACCAGTTTCGTTGGGGAATTTACTTGTGTTGCTTGCAATCCCCTTGTAGATCCTGCCAAATACCAACGTAACGAATGTGGTGTACTCCAACTAAAGCTCCATGAATTACTACCTAGCCACCATCCCCTCTCTCTATTTGGCTGCCCTCTCATCGGGGCACCCCCTGCAAACAGACATTGTGAGATATAATTGGTACAATCCACATCAAATTTAGGAAACTTCGGGTTATAGCTATTCCACCACTTTTGAGCATACGCCACAGCTGCATCACGATCATACTTTACCAAATTTCAACCTCCCTATACTTTGTTTATATGATTTCAATGAAAATATATGCTAGTATTGAGTCAATGAATCCTTTTTTAAAGCAAACAAACAGAAACTGAGTAGATAACGGTGGAATTAGGCTCGGTTTTAGAAAGGAAGATGGCTGATGCCACAACATGCCGAGAAAGAAATTACAGTACCTACCTTACTTTGCGATGATAAAGGCAACTTGAATCCAAAAGCAATCGGTTATGCTAAAAAGCCAATTATTGAAAGCAATCTTAAGGGTCACTATATGAGAAAGAAGAAGTGGAATTATTGGTGCGTGTTCGGGGATGAAATTCTCTTTTCTGCAACAATTAGTCATTTAGATTATGCAGCGGTTTGCTTTGTTTACTTTTTAAATTACGAAACGCAACGATTTGTGGAGAAAACGGTAACCATTCCTTTAGGAAATAAAGTAAAAATGCCCACACAAATTTTAGAAAGCGTACAATTACATTCAAAAGAAATGTCTATTCAACTATTATATATACAGAATGAAACACATATGACTGTTACTATCCCTAACTTTGATGGAGATCTCTTGCATGCTGACTTACATATTTCACACCCTACAGAGGATGATTCGCTAAACGTCGTAATCCCATGGAGTCGTACACAATTTCAATTTACGGCAAAGCATCATCTATTACCTACTACGGGTTTTGTGAAAATTGGTGATTCAAGGTATTCTTTTCAAGAAGAGGATAATTTCTCGGTACTCGACTATGGAAGAGGCGTTTGGCCCCGTGAAGCTACTTATAACTGGGGATTTGCATCCCAACGTGTTGGTCTAAAAAGAATCGGATTAAACTTTGGCGGTAAATGGACAGATGGAACAGGGATGACGGAAAACGCCATTTTTGTCGATGGTCAAATGACAAAAATTCATGAAGATTTGTTGTTTTCCTATAACCCGCTTGATTTCATGGAACCTTGGACGATCAAAACTAAGTTTTCCAATGATGTGAATCTAACCTTTACTCCATTTTTCCACCGTATCGCTAAAACTGATGCAAAGCTAATTACCTCAGAAATCAATCAAATGATGGGTTACTATAATGGTAAAATCCAATTAGAAAACGGTCCAACTCTGCATATTCGAAAAATGCTAGGTTGTATTGAAGAACATAAAGCAAAATGGTAAATATATGATTAAACCGCTATTTCCTGAGGCATTGATTACTCAGGAAGTAGCGGTTTTTTGGTTAGTTGGAATTTTGAGTTGGTTAGTTGGAAAAATGGATGGTTTAGTTGGAATAATGGACGGGTTAGTTGGAAAATTTTTATTTTTAGTTAGAAAAGTCCCTTTTTCCCTAATTCAATTGTTTAATCATTTCTTTATTTCTGTCTTTAAATACTTCGTTATGAGAAGAAACCATTGCAATTTTGCTTGCATCTGGTTGAATATATTGTTTTGCACGGTTGACAGCATTTGCAGCATCATGAAAGGTTCCAGCAATTAAATGCAGTTTACCAGGATGATGAAGAATATCTCCAGCAGCAAAAACACCTTCAACAGAAGACTCGCTTAAACTATTGCCAGCAACATAAAAATTCTCTGCAATGTCGATATCAATAGCACTATTCTTCAATAAATCTGCATCTTGTTCATATCCGTGATTGATAACCACTTCATCAATAGCTAGATAGGTAACCTCTCCAGTTTCATGATTTGTTAAAGCTACACGCTCAATTACATCATGATTATCGTTAGCGATTAGCTTTGAAATAGTTGTATTGAAAAAACATGTTACAGTGCTCTCAAGTAGTTGACTTATTTGTGCTTCATGACCATTTAAGGCATCTTTTCGATAAGTAACAAAAACCTTTTTTGCAATTGGCTCTAGTTCATTTGCCCAATCGATCGCTGCATTTCCTCCTCCTGAAATGACAATCGTTTTATTTTTAAATCGTTGTCGAGACTTCACCGTGTAGTTTAAATTACTCACTTCATATCTTTCTGCCCCTTCAATCTCTAGCTTAATCGGATTTAATATCCCACTTCCAACGGCGATAATAATGGTTTTTGAGAAATGGAGTTGCCCAGATGCAGTATGTAAAACAAATAATCCATTTTCTTCACGAGCGATCGATTCTACCTTTTCGTTTAACACGACCTCTGGATCAAACGTTAGCCCTTGCTGCACCAATTGAACAATTAACCTTTCACCTGAAATTGGAGTTTGTCCTCCTACATCCCAAATCATTTTCTCTGGATAAACATGTATCTTCCCACCTAAATGAGGCTGATATTCAATAATCTTTGTTTTCATTTCACGTAATCCACTGTAAAACGCTGAATATAGCCCTGCTGGACCTCCACCAATTATCGTCACATCAAAAATATTATCCATTTTACCCAGTCCTCCGCTAAAAATTATTGTTGACATCATTCATAAAGTTACCTATAGTTGCATATATGATAATGATAATCGTTATCAATTATAAAAGCAATCTTAAGTTTGGAGGATTACATATGGTTCGTCTTTATACAGATGATTTGTCTATAAGCTATGGCGATCGGTTAATTGTGAAAGAATTATCTGTTGAAATACCTGACCAAAAAATTACAACCATAATTGGCCCAAATGGATGCGGGAAATCTACCCTACTAAAAGCAATTACTCGTATTATTTCGCACCATTCTGGCGCAATCGTCTTAGATGGGAAAAGCGTTACAAAAGAAAACACGAAGAATCTAGCAAAGAAAATGGCCATTTTACCCCAAACTCCTGAAAGTGCTGCAGGTCTAACTGTTGGAGAGCTTGTTTCGTATGGTCGATTTCCATATCAAACTGGATTTGGTCGTCTTTCAAAAAAAGATTATGAGGTAATCGATTGGGCACTAAGAGTTACAGGTACAAGTGAATTTAAGTACTACCCCGTTGACTCTCTATCGGGAGGTCAACGCCAACGTGTATGGATAGCAATGGCCCTTGCTCAAGAAACAGAAATTATTTTCTTGGATGAACCTACTACTTACTTGGACATGGCCCACCAGCTGGAAGTCCTTGAGCTTTTACAAAAACTGAACAAAGAAGAAAAACGCACAATTGTTATGGTTTTACACGATCTCAATCAAGCCGCACGATTTGCTGACTATATTATTGCCTTAAAATCAGGTCAAATTGTTAAAGCAGGTAGCTGTAATGAAGTGATTACACAAAAAGTATTACAAAATGTGTTCCAAATTGATGCTGAAATTGGCGTTGATCCACGAACAAATAAACCAATGTGCATTACATACAATTTACTCAAAGGAGAATAAGATCATGAGAAAACTATTATTATCTATGTTATTTTTGACTGTACTAATATTAGGAGCATGTAATAGCGAACCAGCTGAAACGAAAGCAAGTGAAGAAAAAGAAGAGCCTACTACAATTACATATCAATCAGAAGAAGGTCCAGTAGAAGTTCCGGCAGATCCGAAGCGAGTTGTTGTTGTTTCTTCTTTCGCTGGGAATGTTGCTGCACTTGGCGTTAATCTAGTGGGAGTTGATTCTTGGTCCAAACAAAATCCTCGATACGAAAGCTATTTAGCAGATGTGGAGGAAGTATCTGAAGAAAATCTCGAGAAAATTATTGAACTAAATCCGGATTTAATCATTGGACTTTCTACTGCACAAAATCTAGATAAATTAAAAGAAATCGCACCGACTGTAACATTCACTTATGGAAAAGTAGATTACTTAACGCAGCATTTAGAAATAGGAAAACTATTAAACAAAGAAAAAGAAGCGCAAGATTGGATCAATGATTTTAAAGAACGTGCTAAATCTGCTGGTGATGAAATAAAAGATGTAATTGGTGAAGATGCAACCGTTTCAGTAATTGAGAATTTCGATAAACAACTATATGTATTCGGTGATAACTGGGGACGTGGAACAGAAGTACTTTATCAAGAAATGGGCTTAAAAATGCCCGAGAAAGTAAAAGAAATGGCATTAGAAGCTGGATACTACGCTTTATCCTTAGAAGTACTACCAGAATACAGTGGAGATTATGTCATTTTTAGTAAAACAGCAGATCAAGATAACTCTTTCCAAGAAACAGATGTATACAAAAATATCCCCGCTGTTAAAAATAATCGAGTTTTTGAAGCGAATGCAAAGGAATTTTATTTTAATGATCCAATTTCATTAGATTTCCAACTTGAATTCTTTAAAGATCATTTTTTAGGTAGTAAGTAATAATAGCGGAGGAATTCTAGGAATAGATTCCTCCTCTTTCAATTAGAAAGGATAAGTAGTATGAAATCTTCTTTTCATTTTGGTATAAAGTTTTTAGTCGGGTTGGTCTTACTTCTTACTATGTTTATCGTATCTGTTGTGTTTGGCGCAGCAGAAACATCAATTCAAGATGTGTGGACTGCTATTTTTTCAAATATGAAGAGCGATCAAATTAATATTCTTCGAGAGATTCGTTTTCCTAGGGAAGTTGCAGCAATAATTGTAGGCGCTGCTCTTGCTGTTTCTGGAGCCATAATGCAAGGTATCACACGTAATCCTCTTGCTGATCCGGGTTTATTAGGATTAACTTCTGGAGCTAACGCTGCACTGGCTATTACAATTGCTCTGTTACCCGTTACCAACTATTTAGGGATAACGATCGCTTGTTTCATAGGCGCTGCTTTTGGCGCATTAATGGTTTTTAGCCTCGGTGCTGTAAAAAAAGGTGGTTTTTCACCATTTCGAATCGTTCTTGCGGGAGCTGCTGTTTCCGCTTTTCTATTTGCAATCGCAGATGGTGTTGGAATTTACTTTAAAGTTTCAAAAGATGTCTCGATGTGGACAGCAGGAGGCTTAATAGGTACCTCATGGAAACAACTTGCAATCATAAGTCCATTCATTTGTATCGGTATATTGATTGCCCTACTACTCTCTAGACAGCTTACTATTTTAAGTCTTAATGAAGAGGTTGCTGTTGGACTAGGACAAAAAACAGTTCAAATAAAGATTATCCTTTTTATCGTCGTTATTTTACTTGCAGGAGCATCAGTTGCAATTGTCGGTAATATGGCGTTCGTGGGATTAATGGTTCCACATATCGTACGAGCTGTCGTTGGAACCGATTACCGTTTCATTATTCCTATGTCCATTGTTGTTGGTGGAATTTTAATGCTGATTGCGGACACGCTTGGACGCACAATTAACATCCCTTATGAAACACCTGTCACTGCCATTATTGCAATAATGGGATTACCTTTCTTCTTAATAATAGTTCGTAAAGGAGGGGGCATATTCCGATGATACAATCAGAGCTATTAAAAAAACAACGTATAATCCTGATTAGTTTACTTGCACTACTAGTAATAACGGCCATTATTAGTGCTGGACTTGGATACTCTTCTTTAACTTTTGATCGGCTTATACAAACCATTCTAGGGAATGGGACATTTAAAGAAGAATTTGTATTATTCTCCATACGTTTACCAAGAATTCTTATTACAATTCTTGCTGGAATGGCATTAGCGCTATCTGGTGCTATTTTACAAGGTATTACACGAAATGATTTAGCAGACCCAGGCATTATTGGAATCAACTCAGGGGCAGGAGTAGCCATTTCTTTATTTTTCTTATTCCTTCCTATAGAGGCGGGTTCTTTTGTTTATTTGCTGCCTGTTGTTGGGTTTATAGGGGCTTTACTTAGTGCATGTTTAATTTACTTATTATCTTATACTCGCAAAGAAGGTTTGCAACCAGTAAGACTAGTCCTTGTCGGAGTAGGTTTTTCCATGGCATTATCAGGTTTAATGATTGTGCTTATCTCCTCTGCTGAACGCCAAAAGGTTGATTTTATCGCGAAATGGTTAGCGGGCAACATTTGGGGAGCTGATTGGCCATTTATTATTGCCTTATTACCTTGGTTATTTGTTCTAATCCCCTTCACTTTTTATAAAGCCAATAAGTTAAACCTTTTGGGATTAAGTGAACCTGTAGCTGTCGGTGTTGGCGTATCCATAGAAAAGGAACGCATTGTTCTCCTACTAGCCGCTGTTGCTCTGGCAGCTTCTGCTGTTTCCGTTACTGGAGGTATTGCTTTTATAGGTCTAATGGCGCCGCATATCGCAAAGTCCTTAGTTGGTCCTAGACATCAATTATTTGTACCAATAGCACTTTTAATAGGCGGTTGGCTCTTGCTCTTTGCAGATACAATTGGTCGAAATATTATTGAACCAAATGGAATTCCAGCAGGGGTCATGGTCGCCCTAATAGGTGCGCCATATTTTATGTATTTGTTATGGAAGAAATAATTAGGTACAACAAAAACACGAACGGTAGTAAACCGCTCGTGTTTTTGTTTTATATGTTTACATCCAACCATCTTGAAGTCCATTCTATCTTTATTTATTCAAATAGTTATACATTTTCTCCGGGTAATCCGTAAAAATAGCATCCACCTTGACAGCTCTTAGCATGTCAGCATATGCCTCTTCATTGACTGTAAATACACGAAGCTTTCGTCCGCTAGCAACCGCTTCTATCCCCATAGGTCTCAGCGCCGTCGGGAAAAAAGCGTGAAGCGCATCAGCCCCTACCAAACGTGCATAATCATGTGGAGCGATCATTACCTCCATAAATAAAATAGCTGTTTCTACTTGGGGGGCCAACTTTTTAAAATTTCTTACCATTTCATGATTGAAAGAAGAGATAACGACTCGGCTCTCTAATCGGTAATCCTTCAGCATCTCTAGAACTCTTTGTTCCATCCCCTCATATGGGAAAACATCTGATTTCAATTCAATATTTATATGATGATGGGTATCTTTAAATACATATAACACTTCTCTAAGTGTCGGAATTAGTTCTCCCTTAAACTTAGGGGAAAAGCCTTTTCCAAAATCATACTTTTTCAGCTCAGCTAGTGTCATGTCCTTGATATAGCCTTTTCCGTTTGATGTACGGTCAATTGTCTCATCATGAATGACTACTAGCTCCTCATCCTTTGTCATATGAACATCGAATTCTACTCCATGTATTGGAAGAGCTGCAGCTGCTCTGAATGAAGCAATTGTGTTTTCTGGATGTGTACCTGATGATCCTCTATGTGCATAAATTTTCAATAAAAGGCCCCCCATCAAAATATTTCTTCCTTTTTTATACTCTCTATTATACACATTTAGAACATAATAATAAAAACGCCATCTCCAAAAGGAAATGGCGCCATCTAAATTAATCCCGAGGTGGGATTGGAATATATTTTAGCTTAGGTGGACGTGCTTTTTTAAGAATAGTCCATTGTAGACTTGTTTGAATCATTTGTCTCAAGTGAGTGAAAGGTAAAGATTTTAATCGTTTATTCGAAATTCTCAATGTTACATTGCGTTCGTTTAAACCCAATATGTATCTCTCCTTTTCGATTGAACGATGTCTTCATCATTCATCATATACGTAGTTTATGAAAGGGATGTGAAGGTTATGTTTAGAGTTTGTTAATCTAGTTGCTTTCCATTATATTTGGTTGCTTTCGATAGTTGGTTGGTTGCTTTCGTAAGAGGATTGGATGCTTTCATCCAATTCGACTTCTGCTTTTAAGAAAGGTGCTAAAATAACAATCACAGAAAATAGAAATACGGGATGTGCGCTTGCCGCACGCTACGCATGAGCCTCCGCAGGATGAGTCGCTCCTTTGTCGCTCCCACATCCTTTACGGGGTCTCATTCTTCGCGCTCATGCGGCGTGTAAGGCGCACATCCTGTAGACTTCCCGATGAATTTTTATTGAAAGAAGCAACCCTACTTCCTGTTATCAGGCTTTGAAAAAGGGTCTCTTGGTTTGAAAGATTACGAGGAGCACCACCTGCATTTACTTTATTTTATTTTATTTTACTGTAGACAGACATACACTAGTTGATTGTAGTGGAAGGCGGCGACTCCGGCGGGATCAGTGAGACAGATGAAACATCACAACGTACCCGAAGGGGCGGTGATGGTTCATCGCTCACCCCGCGGAACGCGTCCGCCTGGAACTGAAATCAACGGGTTCCATCTAAAAAAGCGAGTAAGTGAACAATATGTCGTTCACTTACTCGCTATGAAAACCTTTTGAGGACTTTTTCAGTGCCCTCCAATTGAATCATTCCTTTCTATAAAAATGTGTATGTTGGATTGTCTGAAATCCTGCTTTTGAATATATTGATAATGCATTTTCATTATCTGTTTCTACGTCTAGATATACGGACGATTTTCCTAAAAGATGTGCTTCGTTTTTAGACCAATTTAATAATGCTGTGGCAATCCCCCGACCTCGAGCTTTTTCATGAACAGCTAGCCCGGTCACCCATAACTTATCAGAATCGTCCACTAAAGACACAGTACCTACTACTTCATTATCCATTAATGCGATCATGAGTTGACGGTTTGGAGTGACAGTATTAAACCTAATTAGTTCCCTTGCTTCCTCTTCTGTGTCTCCAAATGCACTTACTAATACTTTAATTACTGCGGATTCTTCTTCCGTGTAGGGAATTATTTTTATATCATTTGAAACTGGAATGATTTCAGCATTTCCTACCATCGTTCTCTCTGAAAAGTCATGGCTATACCCATGTTTAGTTAGCAAAAGCTGTCCAATTTCTGCTGTTTCTGGAACTAGAGCTAAATCGGTCTCTGCTCCTCTTTGCTCAAAGTTCCTTTTAAGCTCCTCCACAAGTTGCTCCCCTATACCTTGACGACGGAAGCTAGGCGAGACTACTGCACTCCACTCAAAATCTAGTGTGGCGATACGATCAATGGCAGTTGCTAATCCGACTAGCTTATCTGCTTCATCATTATAAGCAAGCACGCAAAAACCCTTTAATTAATAATCTGTAAGTTCATCTACACTTAATAAGGATGTGTAGTTTTCTTTATCTGTTATAGAGGCTTCTTGTATCAATCCTTTTATTTCTAACATCGTATCAACATCTAATGGAATTGAAACAGTCATGATCGAGATATGCATATGCATATTTCCTCCTTAAATTTTCGCATTGGTTAACATATTGTAATAGAGACCTTTTTGTTTTAATAATTCTTCTTGATCTCCTGATTCTACAAGCTTTCCACCTTCCATTACGAATACTAGGTCAGCTTTTCGTACTGTGTTTAATCGATGGGCAATAACAAAGCTCGTTCTTCCTTCCATTAATCGTTCGAGCGCTTCTTGGATCTTTAGTTCCGTAACTGTGTCAATACTAGACGTTGCTTCGTCCAATAAAAGTAGGGCAGGATCGGCTACTAATGCTCGTGCAATCGATAATAGTTGCTTTTGACCTTGGCTAATCTCTCCACCATCGGCCGTTAAAATCGTATCATACCCATTTGGCAGCTTCCTAATAAAGTCATGGGCGTTCGCTTCTTTCGCTGCATTTATTACTTCTTCATCTGTTGCATTTAATTTACCGTAACGAATATTTTCTTTTACCGTCATCTCAAAAAGGAAAGGGTCCTGTAATACAAACGCTGTTTGGCTACGTAATGTATGTCTTGGTAATTGATCCATTGGGATCCCATCAATTAATATTCGCCCATCATTCACTTCATAAAAACGAGCAAGAAGCTGCATTATAGTCGTTTTCCCTGCACCAGTTGCACCAACTAAAGCAGCTGTTTTCCCTG
This sequence comes from Psychrobacillus mangrovi, assembly GCF_037104765.1. Classification (NCBI taxonomy): domain Bacteria; kingdom Bacillati; phylum Bacillota; class Bacilli; order Caryophanales; family Bacillaceae; genus Psychrobacillus; species Psychrobacillus mangrovi. The sequence goes on from NZ_JBAWSY010000002.1 coordinate 402,706, forward strand.
CATCTACATGGAAAGAAACATGCTGAATGATTGGACTTTCTTCCTCTAGATTATATCGAAACGTCACATTCTCGAAAGTGACATCTCCTATTAGTTTGTAATCTTTATTGTCAATAGCGGCATCCACTTCTTCAGGTTCATCCATAATCGTAAAAACACGTTCTGCTCCTGCGATAGCAGAAAGAACCGTATTAAATTGATTGGCTAAATCATTTAAAGGACGGGTAAATTGACGAGCATACTCCGTAAAGATAACAATTTCACCAATTGTTACGTAATTATAATATGCTAAGATCCCACCTGCTGCGGCTACCAGTGTAAAGCTTGCATTATTTAAAAGATTCATCACTTTTGGAATAAAACCAGAGTATGTAAGGGCCCAGAATCCTGTTCTTTTCAATCGATCGCTTTTTACTGAAAATTCTTCTAGCATACGGCTTTCTTGAGAGAATGCCTTGACAATTCGTTGACCAGAAATTGTTTCTTCAATCATCCCGTTTAATTCGCCTACCGCTTGCTGCTGCTCCTTAAACAATTTGGAAGTTCGTCTCGTAATCCATCTCATCGCAAAATACATAAATGGAACAATTGTTAAAGTGATTACTGTAAGTAAGGGGCTTAATAAAAGCATGACTGCGGTCGTACCTACTAATGTTAATATACTCGAAAACACCTGGATAAATGAAGAATTCAACGTTTGGCTGACGTTTTCAATATCATTTGTCATACGACTCATCAGCTCACCATGCTGTCTTCGATCAAAAAAGGACACCGGTAATTTTTGTAGCTTATTAAATAGACCAGTTCGCATACGATAAATCGTTTGTTGAGAGATTCCAATCATCCAATAACTTTGCAAGTACATCGAGACAGATAAAAAAACATATACAATGACTAGTATGCCAATTATCTTTGCAAGACCAGCAAAATTGCTCTTTGTTAAGTATTCATCTATTATGACACCAATTAAATAAGGTCCCAGTAATGCTAAAGCAGAGCTTACAACTACTAATAAAAGAACGATTATTAAAAGAAACCGTTGTTCATCCACTAATTTCCATATACGCGAAAGTACACCTTTCCAGTCGGATGCTTTCTCTACTTTCTTCTTATTACTTTTCTTCAAATCTTCTTTTGTTACAATTGGTTCATAACCAAAAGGCTTACGAATGAAGTTCAACATAATTGTCTCCCTCCTGCTGTGATTCTGCAATTTCTCTATATAGAGACGAGCTCTCCATTAACTCATCATGGGTACCATAGGCCGAAACTCTTCCTTCTTCTAACAAGAGGATTTGATCTGCACCTTTAGCAGTTCTAATTTTTTGTGTGACCACGAGCATAGTTGCCTTTTCATCCTCTAATGCTCCCCACAAAGCATTTTCTGTCGATACATCTAATGCACTTGTACTATCATCTAACAATAGAATTTCTGGTTTTCGAACTAAAGCACGCGCAATCGAAAGTCTTTGCTTTTGGCCTCCAGAAAGATTCACTCCCTTTTGACCAACTCTTGTATCATATTGGTCGGGGAATTGCTCAATCGAATTATGAATTTGTGCTTGCTTTGCTGCCTCTCTTAATAACTCCTCTGTTGCATTAGAGTCACCCCAGCCTAAATTTTCTTCAATGCTGCCAGTAAATAGAATCGACTGCTGCGGGACAAGCCCTATCACTTGACGAAGCTCCTTTAAAGGCCATTCCTTGACATCTACTCCGTTGATCAAGACTTCTCCTTTTGTCACATCAAAAAAGCGGGGAATTAAGTTTAACAGAGTTGACTTTCCAGATCCTGTTGCACCCATGATCGCTAGTTTTGAGCCAGGCGTGACAATAAAGGACACATCCTTTAAAACTGGAACATCCGTTGTAGGGTAATGAAATGATACATCGTTAAATTCAATTTCTCCAATTCCAGTAGGAGAATAAGGAGAATCTGTATCGATTTCTTCTATTCCTTCCTTCTCTAATAACACCTCTTCCATACGCTCGGATGATGCCTTTGCACGAGAGAAAAAAATGATGATAAAAGCGAACATTGAAAAAGCACCGGTCATACGGGTTGCATAGTTCACGATTGCAACTACTTCACCCATCTGAGCGTTTCCAATTTGTATTTCCTTTGCACCAAACCAAAGAACGGCCATTAAACTTACATTCATCACAAACAAAAGAACTGGTAAGATTAACTCCATTATGCGAAATGCAGTAACATTATCCACCTTGAGACTATCTGCTACTTTTTCGAATCGAGTGGATTCGAAACTTCCACGTAAATATGCCTTTATTAAACGTACTGCCTGAAGATTCTCTTGGATTTTACGAGTCACACGGTCAACACTTCTTTGGACTTTTCCAAAAAGCTTTAATCCCCTTCGGCTCATCCAATATAAAAAAACTACTAAAAAAGGAGCTCCAATCACTAAATATAGCGCTAAATATGGATGAACAACAAATGACATAATTATACTTCCTACAACGAGCAAAGGAGCTCTCAGCATGATGCGTAGGCCCATAAAAACTACGTTTTGTGTAATCGTCACATCTGTTGTTAATCGTGTAATTAAACTAGAAGTAGGAAATTTTAAAAAGGTTGTCATCGTAAAGGATTGAATCTTTTTAAATAGCGCTTGTCGGATGTCATATCCATAGCTTTGGACTGCATGAGAAGCGATGAATGTGTTAATTATCCCTGCCAGAAATGCAATGAAAGACAAAGCAAGCATAATACTTCCCCAAAATATAATTGTTTGTTGATCTCTAGCTAGAATTCCATCATCAATAATAGTTGCTATTATTAAAGGTTGAATAAGCTCTACGGACAGTTCGATCAGCATAAAGATTAATGCCGTAATTACAAGCCACTTATATGGAGATAAGTAGGATAAAACTGTCTTCATGTTTCCATCACCCCTAGATTCTTCGTTGCTCGAATTAATTATTGATAAGACCTATTATGACATATTCAAACTAGAACATATAGAAAAAGATGACTTAAAATTTAAGTCATCTCAGATTATTCACATAATTCCAAAACGGACAAGCTTGAACGCTTATTCAGTATCAATCTTTAACTTTCTAGACCCTCTGTTCCTTTCTTTATCCATTTAAGTTCTCCTGCTACCGAAAGCCATGTGACAAAAATAAGCATTACCACTACTCCAAAGTATTGCCATGCTCCCAGAATTTGTCCAAACCATATTACAGAGATAATCATTGCTGTCAAAGGTTCTAGGCTAGAGAGAATACTTGTTTCCACTGCAGTTATGTATTTCATGCTGGATAAAAAGAGAACAAATGCTACTGTACCAATTAATATAATAAAAATAATCGTCAAATTTAAAGGATAATCTGCAAGGTATATCCATTCATCTGAACGCCATAATTGAGTGATTATCCCCAACAAAAAACCACCGATTAGCATTCCCCAACCAACAATAGTTAGTACTCCCCATTCCTTCATGAGACGAGCTGGGTAAACGGTATAAAATGCAAAAGCAAGACCTACACCTAACCCCCAAAGCAATGCTTCTGTACTTATTAATAAGTTGTTCATTTCAGCATTGGTTAACAAATAAAACAGACCAATTAAAGTGCCAATAATACCTACCACTTGGTATTTTGGTGGGAACATTTTACTTTTCCATGAAACAAATAGAATAATATAGATAGGTCCTAAAAATTGTAATAAAGTCGCAATAGATGCATTACTAGCATCAATTGCTGCTACGAACGTATATTGAACACCAAGCATCCCAAATACGCCAAAGATTATTAACTGTCTCCACCAACTAGGCTCTTTCCATATAGCAAAAATTTGTTTACCGCTCAATCTCATAAACAATAAAAGAAATAGACCTGCTATAGATAATCTTATAGTTAGGAAAAAAGAAACAGACAATCTACTATGGTTGAATACCCACTCCATCATCGGACCTGTAGCGCCCCAAAGCATAGAACCAACTATTATTAATAGTATACCTTTCCAACGATTCACGTACTTCTCACCTCTTATTAATTGTAAGTTTACTAGTATACAATAGTTATTCAGTGACTAATTAACTATTATTTTTGAATATATGATTATTTTGTTCTAGAGTAATGACTAATTTACCTATATTCTATATAATTAGAAACAAATAATCATATTGAAAGGGGTTGAAAAGATGTATTCAATTGAAGCAACATTAGATTCTAGCAGCTCTATTTTCAATAATATACCCTACCCTGCCTTTCTTACAGATAAAGAAGGTAACATTATTTGGTGGAGTAAAGAGGCTGAAAAACATTTTGGGTTTAGTCATGATGATGTTAAAGTCGAAAACCCGCCCTTACTTGATAGTAGTGTAAAAGAATCTTTCTCAGATTTATACAACAATTATTCACACAATGAAGATCCTGTCCGCTATGATTCTGTTCTGCTATATCATGAAAACGGAGAGCATTCTATTGCTTCTATTGTGGCAAGATCCTTTATTATTGATCATAATTCCTTCGTTTTATTTCTAATAGACCTTTATAATCAACCAAAATCCGAAGAAGCTTCTTTTTTAGAATTACAATCCATTAAGAAAAGCTTATCTAATTCCTACATGGTTGTTTATTTAGACAAAGAAGGTTTAATTACGGATGCAAATGCTCAATTTTTAAAGAAAAGCAATTGGACTCCAAAACGGATATTAGGAAAATCTTTTTGGCAAATGTTTCCGGATACTCCGGATCATCTAAAAGTCGCCAATAACATTATGAAATTACTCCGAAAAGGAGAGAGTTTTCAAGGTACTATAGAAAAAATGACAAAAGATGGGTTGAACTACTGGGTAAACATGCTTGCTTTCCCAGTTAGAGACACTCAAAATGATACCCTCTACTATCTTTTATTGGAAGAGGAAATTACTGAAAAAAAATTATTTCAGTCTCGATTAGAGAAAATTGCATATGTAGATACGGAAACTGGGCTTATGAGTAGGCACCGTTTAGAGGATATTGTAACAGAATATATAGAGGAAAAAAGACATTTTTCATTTGTATTTATTACAATTGATCAATTCTATACTTTAAGAGAGATTTTTAACGATCAAACCGAATCCAAATTATTAATCGAGTTCGCAAAAAGATTAAAAGTATATTTTGAAGATACGACTATTGCTCGTGTTGGAAGAGATGAATTTGCATTGATCACTCCATTAAGTGATTGGTATATCCAAGGTTTTACGAATTATCTTAGACAAAACCCAATTTATTTAAATAATAAGGCCATTCCAATTACTATAAGTGGAGCGATAACAAAATATCCAGAAGCTCAACATTCCTTCTTACATTTAATTAAAGCTTCCAATACAACAATTCAAAAGGTTAAGCAAGAAGGCGGAGGTATGATTGCCAGTCTTTCTCAATCTGAACATGATAAGTTAAGTCGGTCAATACAAATCGAGAAACGCTTGTTAGAAGCATTAAATCATCGTGATTTGCATGTAATGTACTTGCCACAAAAAGATTTGGAGTCCGATAAAATTACAGCTGTCGAAGCTCTTGTTCGTTGGGAAGATGAAGTTCTTGGAGTAATTTCCCCGGAGGAACTCATTCCGATTGCAGAAGAAACTGGACTAATTAATGAAATCGGCACGTTTATACTAGAAAAATGTTGCGAACAAGCGGCCATTTGGCACAGCAAAGGATTTCCAATAAAGGTTAGCTTTAATTCTTCTATTAGGGAGTTTCGTGACAAGAATATGGTGAAAACCATTCGAAAAGTTTTAGAGAAATATGATTGCCCACCTGAAGCATTGCAAATAGAATTTACGGAGAAATTTGCATTAGAAGCAGAAGCGGAAAAATCCATTATTCAACAAATGCAGACGTTACAGCAAGATGGCGTAACTTTTGTACTAGATGATTTTGGGACCGGCTATGCATCTTTGCGGTACTTGCAACTTCTCCCAATTAGCCAACTGAAAATTGATAAATCATTTATCAGTTCACTTTTACAACAAGAAAAGCTCCAACAGCTTGTCCAAGGATTGATACAATTTGGACACTCCTTGAGCCTTCGAGTAGTCGCAGAAGGGGTAGAATCGGCCGAGCAATTTAGCCTATTAAAGCAAATAGGCTGTGACGCTTTACAAGGGTATTATATAAGCCGTCCTATTTCCACAAGAGAAGTTGAAAATTTATTAAATTAAATGTAAAAACCGTGAAAAACATATAAGTTTTTCACGGTTTTTATGTTGTTTTTTTAAAAGTCTTTAATAGTAATTTAGTAATTATTTCTGCAAATACCATTCCAATTGCTATCGCTCCAGAAATCATTAGTGCGTGAGAGGCATACTCTATCGCTACCCCATAATCTTTTTCTACAATATGTCTCATGGCATTATAGGCAACTCCCCCCGGAACTAAAGGTATAATTCCAGCTACACTAAAAATTATCATAGGCATTTTAAAGTGCTTTGCCATCAAATGCGCAACAAATGCAATAGTAAACGCACCCGCAAATGAAGCTTTGACTGGATCATTGCTTAATTCATTTACATAAGAGTATATTAACCAGCCTGTCATACCAACAAGCCCACAGTAAAAAAGTGAATTTTTGGGTGCATTAAAAACTATCCCAAACGCTGCAGCCGCAATAAAACTTAAAAAACCTTGTAATAAATAGGACATGACTTCCTCCTTAAAGTGACAGTATTATTGCAACCCCTGCCCCTATTGCAGTTGCGGTAAGAAATGCCTCTGCTCCTTTTGATAATCCTGAAACAAAATGGCCTGCCATTAAATCACGAATAGCATTTGTAATGAGTAGTCCAGGTACAAGGGGCATAACAGAACCGATAATAATTTTATCTACTTCACTTCCAAAACTATATTCAACTGAAGTAATAGCTATCACGCTAATTATTGATGCAGCTAATAATTCTGCAAAAAATTTAACCTTTGTTTTTTCCTGTAGCATTTCAGATACAGTGTATCCTATTCCTCCTGCTAACATGGCCATCGGTATATCAATAGGATCTGCACCGAAGAGAAAGAGAAAAGCCCCGGATGCTATGGACGCCGCAATTATTTGTATCCAAAAGGGATACTTTTTATGTTCTTCCTCTATTCTTTTCAATTCTAAATACGCTTCATCCAAAGTAATTACTTTGTTGGCTAAATTTCTGGAGACTGCATTAACGAGTGCAATTTTTTCTAAATCTGTTGTTCTATTATTAATTCTTGCTAATCTAGTTGGAATAGCTCTAGTTCCGCTGAAAAGAATACCTGTTGGCGTCACAAAGCTTTGTGATTCGGTCAATTGTTGCGACTGAGCCATGCGATCCATTGTATCCTCCGCACGGTACGTCTCTGCTCCGCTCTCCATCATTAAACGACCTGCAAGAATACAACACTCTACTGCTAAATCATAGTTAGGTCTCAATCAAAACACCGCCCTTCCCCTATTTACGATAATCTTATCGAACGCTGAACATAAAAACAATCCAGTTTATTACTTTATCATATAAAAAATCTTCATTTAGTACTCCAAGTTTCAACAAAATAAAGCGTTGGTATACATTAAACGACAACTTATCTCTTCCCGATTAATGTTTTCTGCATAAAAAAGATGAAGTCAACGTTAACGGTCGGCTTCATCCCTTTTTCTAGTATTTCAATTTCCCTATCTTTTCATATTTATTTAAGTTATAGCTTGTGATTTCCCTTACTGCTATCGTGTACAAAGAATCTCCAACATAAACCATTCGTTGAATACTACTTTCCCAATTTTCGTAGAGCTGAGCTGGATTGTGAGGGTTCAATAAATTTCCTTTCATTACAATTCCTTTTTCAGGTGTAATTTCATAAACCAATGCTCCGTCTTGTTTGAACTGAGCATACTCTTGACCAGTCCCTTGCTCATAAATAGATATTGGAAAGCCATATAGATTTTTTTCACGATGTTGGAACAATGCATGGTGATCGTATTGAATTGGCGAGAAAGTTCCTTGACCTCCAATAACTTCTGTATCTAATTCTTTAGGATTTGATAAATCACTTACGTCAAACAAAGACACTTTCATGCCCTCTGTCATAATAAGCGGTTCTTTAGAACCCTCTTGTGGGACCGTCTTTGTTTCATATCCAAATCCAATTAGATGATTTTCGTCTAATGGATGCAAATAATTACTAAAGCCAGGTATTTTTAGTTCACCTAATACTTTTGGTGCTGTCGGTGTTGCAACATCGATGACAAATAGTGGATCCGTTTGCTTGAAAGTCACCATATATGCTTTATCACCCATGAATCTCGCAGAATAAATACGCTCATCTTTAGCTAGACCCGTTATGGATCCAACTATTTTCATCCCTTTATCTAGAATGAAAAGGTTGTTTTCGGAAGGTTCATTTTCTTCCCACCTATTTTCTTTTGTTGTTACAGCTCTGAAATAACCATCATGTTCATCCATGGAAAACTGGTTCAATATCGTACCCGTCAAACGACTTGATGCAACGAATTGAACGGCTGTTTCGTTAAGTGCAAATTTAAATACTTCCGTATCCATTTTACCTGGATTCCATATCAATTTTTTAGAATTGGAATTTGTTGATTCAAAAATTGTGGAGGTTAAATATAAGTTTTCCTTGGACATATATAGCTGTTCACTTCCTCCAAGGTACCCATTTGTCATAACACTATTATCTTTTAGGTTTTCTATATTGATTGCTGATATAATACTATAATTTGCTTGCATGGAATTCGGAAGAATGGCAATGCTATCATAATTCATAGGTTTTGGTTCATTATCGGTCTTGGAATCATATATAATTGGACGTAACTCTATATTCTCATTCTCCTCCATCATCCAAAACTTTGGATAGACAGTTGTGACAAAGTACATAGTATTATTCGTTAAACGCGCCCCATTCAAATATCCTTCGGTTGCAATCTCCCTAGATAGTTTTGGTGAGGCAGGGTTTGTTATATCATAAAAATATACACTCGTCATGGAATCCATCGGCATTCCAATTCTATCAATATTTTGTTTACCATCTGATTCTAGTGTTCGGAAAACATTCTTTTGCCCAATGATAATTAACGTATCATCAGACAATAAAAGTTGAGAAGGATAAAAATCATTCGTGAAGCGGATTTTCGTTTCTTCACTCATTTTCTTTGGATCTTTTATATTTACTACAACAACATTATTTTCACTAATCGAGAATACATGGGAACCATTTGTTTTCACCATATCTGCTTCATCTACACCATCTACCTGGTTATTCGTAGAAGAATAATCTCCTCCCTGAACATTGGAAGATTCTTTTGATGCTTCCGCCATAGTGTCTTCCATAATTGTGACTTTTTCATACCCTTGAGTTTTTTTCGCTTGCTCGAAATAAGCTTTTAGCTCTTCCTTTGATTTTACGGACTGAAGTTCTTTGTACACCGTGAAAGGAAATTTCGTTTTTAGAATCTTATTTTTTACAAATAAAGTATAAGCACCTTCTTTTAATCCTTTTATTTCAACTAACTTCCCCTTATTTGAGATACTATGCTTTGCATTTACTTTCTTCCCTTGTTGGTCAATTACATACATTTCCCCTTTTTCGAATGCATCCTCACTAACTGCCGAAGATAAATTAACGATAAATGGTTGGTTGGATAATACAGCATCCTGAGCACTCACGGACGTTCTAGCTGAAAAAAATACTATGACCAATCCAACAATTAAGAGCGTTCCAATTATCGACATGATCCACTTCTTCATATGATCTCCCTCTCTATTCCTTTGTTAAACCATTAGACTTCATTTTATTTAATTCGTTTCACTTTTTCTGTTTTATTTTTTGAATGTAGAGAATTTACTGTTATTAGTCTATTATTAGATTTGCAACATAGTATTTTACAAAGGAGGGAATGTTGTGAAAACACTAACTAGGTTTTCAAATGCAATAATGGAGAGGTATTTACCCGATCCATACATTTTTGTTGCAATATTAACTTTATTAGTATTTTTATTGGGGGTAACTTTAACAGATTCTACCCCATTAGAGATGGTATCTTATTGGGGTGATGGTTTTTGGGGATTACTATCTTTTACTATGCAAATGGTTGTCGTTTTATTAGCAGGACATGTTCTAGCTAGTAGTCCGGTATTTAAAAAGTTACTAAGTACCATGGCGAGCAGTGCTAAAACACCTGGTTCCGCAATTATTCTAGTATCAGTAGTTTCCTTAATAGGTTGTTGGATTAACTGGGGTTTTGGATTAGTTATTGGGGCTTTATTTGCAAAAGAGATTGCACGTAAAGTAAAAAATGTCGACTATCGTTTACTTATTGCAAGTGCTTACTCAGGATTTATCATTTGGCATGGTGGGTTAGCAGGATCGATACCTCTGTCTATCGCAACAGAAGGTCACCCGTTTGCAGAGAAAATGGGTGTTATTCCTACAACTGAAACTTTATTTTCAACCTATAACTTAGTAATTGTAATAGTACTATTAATTTCAGTTCCATTATTAAACAGATGGATGATGCCTAGGAAAGAAGAGACCTTTTCAATTGACCCTACTCTTCTCGAGGAGGAAGTAATAGAGAAAAAAGAACCATTAACAAAAACTCCTGCTTCCCGATTAGAAAGTAGTTACGTCATTTCGGTTTTAATTGGCTTACTTGGGCTTGTATATCTAGTACAACATTTCATTACTAAAGGTTTTGATTTAAACTTAAACATCGTCAACTTAATATTCGTGACACTTGGTATCATTTGTCATGGTACACCTAAACGGTTTTTAATCGCCGTGAAAAATGCGGCTAAAACAGTTGGAGATATCGTCATTCAATTCCCTTTTTATGCTGGGATTATGGGTATGATGGTAGCCTCCGGTTTAGCAGGAGTTGTATCCGAGGCTTTTATCAGTATTTCAAATGAACATACTTTCTATCTCTTTACTTTTTACGCTGCTGGTATTGTTAACTTTTTTATACCTTCAGGTGGTGGTCAATGGGCTGTACAGGCACCAATTATGTTAGATGCTGCCTCAGCATTAGACTTAAGCTACGCTAAAACAGCTATGTCTATTGCGTGGGGGGATGCTTGGACTAATATGATTCAACCATTCTGGGCATTACCTGCATTAGCAATTGCTGGGTTAAAAGCAAAGGATATAATGGGTTACTGCGTCTTCGTTCTCCTATTAAGTGGAATAGTTATTAGTGTTGGACTTTACTTTTTTTAAATAATTTATAAAACATGGCCCCATTAAGGGGTCTTAGACAACCTCGATTTTGAGTGCATAGAATTTTTTATAAAACTCGGCGGGGACCACCACTTCGCTTTCCGTGGGCTTGGCTTCAGCCTCCTCGTCACTTCAAAAACATGTGCTTCTGCGGTTACTCGTCGCAAAGTCACTGGCCTAATAAAGTTCGGCCAGTGTCTTTCCTGCGGGGTCTTCTGCTCAAGCTGTTCCCACAGGAGTCTTCGTGGTGGTCCTTGCCTCATAAACAATTCCATATTGGAATCTACTATCTTTACTTTTAATTGGATAAAGCAACCTCTTTAGGAGGTTTATTATTTATAACTGTTTAGAAAAATACTTTTGTGTCAATCTAAAGACCCCATTAAGGGGTCTTTTCTTTTTATTCTTCTACTTTATTTCCTCTAGTCAATTTTTCGAATTCTTTCATGTCTTTATCGTATTTTGGAAGGTAATTGAAAGGGTTTCTTTCCTGCGCAAATTCCTCTCTTGCATTAACTTGTATACCTACTTTTGTTGCAGCAGATGCTGTTGGGTCATTAAGGATATTTTCCTTTTCTCCATCGAAATGCGGAGTTGCTTCAACATGCTGGTTACCACTTTTTCGAGTCATCTAATCATCTCTCCTTTTTAGTTAATATGATGTTGTTAATGTTGAACTATTCGTTTTACTTTTAAGACTATAATAAAAGTGCTAAACTTCATGGTTGATTTAAAAAGTCGCAAAAGAACGAACCAGATAAGAGAAATAAATAATTTTTGAAGCATCTAATATAGTAACTTAGAGAGAGAACACTGATGTGCGCCATACAGTCTCATTTATAAGAAAAAGGTTTTCTTGATCAAGTCAAGAAAACCTTTTTATATATTATCTAGTTTTACAGTAGCTTACAGTATCACTCTTCTTCGAATGGCCATTTTGGTAGCATATGAGAGAGTGTTTTATCTTCTCGATAACCAAGTACATATTCCGCTTGCATAATGGTATGAATTTCGCGTGTTCCTTCATAAATCACAGGTGCCTTGGAATTACGTAAATATCTTGCTACTGGATACTCATCTGAATACCCATATGCTCCGTGAATTTGCACAGCGTCATCTGCAGCTTTATTTGCAAAGTCGCATGCTTGCCATTTTGCAAGGGAGGTTTCACGAGTATTGCGAACTCCTTTGTTTTTTAATTCTCCAACACGGTAAACAAGTAAGCGGCTCATTTGTAGGCCTGCTTCCATCTTTGCAACCATTTGTTGCACGAGCTGGTGCCTTCCAATTTCCTTACCAAAAGTTTCTCTTTCATGACAATACTTTACACTTGCTTCTAGACAAGCTAAAGACAGACCTACCGCTCCTGCTGCAACAGTAAATCTTCCATTATCGAGCGCGGACATAGCAATTTTAAAGCCTTCTCCTTCTTTTCCTAAAAGATTCTCTTTCGGCACTCGCATATTTTCGAAAAATAGTTCTCCAGTATTTCCTGATTTAATACCATACTTTCCTTTAATCGCTTTTGAGGAAAAGCCTTCCATCGTCCGTTCTACTATGAAAGCACTGATACCCTGATGCTTTTGAGATTTATTCGTGTATGCAAACACGATAAAATGATCAGCGGCATCACATAATGATATCCATGTTTTTTGCCCATTAATGACATAGTGATCTCCATCGAGCACTGCGACAGTAGACATGGCTGCTACATCTGAACCTGCTCCCGGTTCCGTTAACCCAAAAGCGCCTATTTTTTCTCCCTTTGCTTGCGGGACTAAATATTTTTGCTTCTGTTCTTCCGTTCCCCACTGCATAAGCGTCATTGAATTTAATCCTATATGCACCGATACCGCTGTTCGAAAAGCTGTGTCTCCGCGCTCTAGTTCTTCGCAAACAACCGCAAGTGAATTATAATCCATTCCACTTCCGCCGTATTTCTCCGGAACACATACGCCCATTAAACCAAGATCCGCCAGACGTTTCCAGATGCCTTTATCAAAAGCACCTTCCATTTCCCATTTGGCTATATGAGGAATTATTTCATTATCAACAAACTGACGAACTGTCTTACGTAAAAGGACTTGTTCTTCTGTAAATTCAAAATTCATTAAGCTTCACCTCTCACAACAGACTCCACAATATCTACGCCACGAGTAGCCATTTCTCTAATATATAATTCTCCAGGGACGATCAATTCAGGCGGGTATACGCCTCTTTTGGAAATAACATTATTCCCAATCATTTGCGCTACTACAGAAACTGTATTGGCAGTCGCTCTTGCCATTGCAGTCGTACCAGAAAGTCTGTCTTTTTTCGTAGCCAATTCATACGAGTAGGTTGTGTCTTTTCCTTCTTTTACACCCTTAACAATTACCCGCAATAAAACAGCATCTTCTTTATCACCAAGTAATAATTGTGGTGTTAATACTTCTTTCAAGACATCACGGGCCTTCACCATATTTCCATTTACATTCACAATTGTTTTTTTATTTGTCAGCCCTAAATCTACAAGCAATTTAAACTTATCTGCATGCCCTTTGTAACGAATCGTTTTGTATTCCAATGTATCAATGTTCGGAAAGGATTTAGGTAATGTAGAAGTTCCCCCTGCAGTATGGAAGGCTTCTAATTCACCATATTCGTCAAAGAAAATCGGCTCTATCTCCGATAAGGATTCCACTTCTTGCAATTTACCGTCTCGGATAACATGGGATGGGTCAGTATAATGGTCAAATACACCTTCTAATGAAAAGACGATGTTGTAACCGAATATCCCTTCTGGTTTTACCGGTATTCCACCAACGTATAAATGGATTCCTGAAACTTCATCAAGTTTACTAGCTCCATACCCTGCAAGAATATTAATCATACCCGGTGCTACACCTAAATCTGGGATCAGTGTGATACCTTTCTGTTTGGCTTTTTCATGAAGTGATAGGACTGTATCTGTTGCTCCTCCTATGTGGCCACCTAGATCAATTGAGTGAACACCAGCATCTACAGCAAGTCTAGCTACCTTTTCATTGAAGGAATAAAATAGTGCATTAATGACTACATCTACCTTTTCCATAATTTGCAGTATATTCACATCATCATTTGCATCTAATCTTAAAATTTCTATTTTAGAATTTTGTAGTCTTTCTTTAAACATCGTTGCCTGTCCCACATCTAAATCACATAATAGTACCTTTTCCACATTAGGACTCTTCACTAAATCACGAGCTGCTTCTTTTCCCATTAATCCTGCTCCCAATACAGCAACCTTCATGTAATCATCCCCCTATTATTCTGTATCTATTTGTGCTCGTTGCAATTTCCCACTAAAGTCTACATAAATACTCTTCCATTCTGTATAAACATCAAGTGCTGCCACTCCTGAGTCTCGGTGTCCATTTCCTGTACCTTTTGTTCCACCAAATGGCAAATGAATCTCAGCTCCCGTAGTTCCAGCATTGACATAAACAATCCCCGTATCTAAGTCACGCTGAGCTCGGAAGACTTTATTTACATCTCTAGAAAAGATTGAACTAGAAAGACCAAACTTTACACCATTATTCACTTCAATCGCTTCCTCTAGTGAGCCTACTTCAATTAGTGAAACTACTGGGCCAAAAATTTCTTCCTGAGCTATTCTCATGTTAGGCGATACGTCTGTGAAAATGGTTGGAGCATAATAATTTCCGTAAGCTAAGTCTCCGTCCTCCAATATCTTTCCACCGACTAGAAGGTTTGCCCCTTCCTCTTTTCCAATTAAAGTGTAAGAATGAATTTTTTCCAATGCTTTCTTGTTAATTACTGGGCCAATTTTGACATACTCATCTAATCCATTCCCAATAGTCAATTTTTCCATTTGCTCTAGTAACTTAGCTTCTAACTCTTTCTTTACATCTTTATGCACAATTACACGACTACATGCAGTACAGCGTTGGCCTGCTGTTCCGAATGCACTCCATAAAATCCCTTCTACAGCGAGAGACAAATCTGCATCTTCCATCACAAGAACAGCATTTTTACCACCCATTTCAAGGGACACTTTCTTTAAATGTTTTCCTCCAAGCTCTGCGACTTTACTACCTGTTTCCGTTGAACCTGTAAATGAAATTACTTTAACATCTGGGTGTTCAATCATTGCCGTCCCGACTTCAGAACCCGAGCCAAAAACTATATTAGCTACACCATCTGGTAAACCCGCTTCTTCAAATATTTTCGCCATTTCATATGCCATCATTGGTGTTTCAGTTGCAGGCTTCCAAATAAAAGTATTTCCTGCTACGATTGCCGGAAATGACTTCCACGTAGCAATGGCCACAGGAAAATTCCAAGGGGTGATCAGTCCAACTACTCCAATTGGTGCTCGTACGCTCATCGCAAATTTATCCGCAAGCTCAGAAGGGGTAGTTTCTCCAAATAAACGGCGACCTTCTCCTGCCATATAAAATGCCATATCTATTCCTTCTTGTACTTCCCCACGGCCTTCTTCAATCACTTTTCCCATTTCTTTCGTTAAAACTTGGGCCAAATGCTCTTTCTTTTCTTTCATTAGCCTACCAATTTCATATAAGTAGTCTGCACGTTTTGGTGCTGGTACAAGTGCCCATTTTTTCTGTGCTTTTCTAGCAGCCGCAACAGCTAAGTCAACGTCATCTTTTGTTGACATTCTTACTTCCGCCAACTGTTCTCCATTCGCAGGATTTAAAACAGCTGTGTATTTTCCCTCTCCAATATCTTGCCATTTCCCATCAAAAAAGTTAGTGAGCTTCATAATTTTTAACCTCTTTTCTTTTTTTCTGAAAGCGCTAACATAAAGAATACATTCTCTATTACTTGTTGAATCCCTTTAATTTTTTCTGAAAATAAGAATTTTCAGAGTGAAACTTTTCAAAGCATGATTCGTATTAATAAATAATGAAAAATGAGGAGGAAATAAACATGAACAATCACGAAATAGATTACAAATTATACGGAGACGATATGCAATTCGTAGAAATTGAACTAGATCCACGCGAAACAGTAGTTGCAGAAGCCGGAAGCTTAATGATGATGGAAGATGGTGTTTCAATGGAAACAATCTTCGGTGACGGCTCCAGCTCTGGTGGCGGCGGTGGACTAATGGGTAAATTAATGGGCGCAGGTAAACGTATGCTTACAGGTGAAAGTTTATTCATGACAACATTTACGAATACAGGTAGCGGAAAGAAACATGTTTACTTTGCCTCTCCATACCCTGGAAAAATTATTCCAATGGATTTAAGCGAACATAGAGGAAAAATAATTTGTCAAAAAGATGCATTTCTTGCAGCAGCAAAAGGCGTTTCTGTAGGGATTGAGTTTCAGCGAAAATTGGGAACGGGATTCTTTGGCGGTGAAGGATTTATCATGCAAAAGTTAGAAGGAGACGGACTTGCATTCATTCATGCAGGCGGAACAATCCATAAAAAAGTTTTACAACCAGGAGAGGTTTTACGAGTAGATACAGGATGTCTAGTAGCAATGACTTCCGACGTTGATTACAATATAGAAATGGTAAAAGGTGTAAAAACAGCTCTATTTGGTGGTGAAGGTTTATTCTTCGCTACCCTTCGTGGACCAGGTACAGTGTGGATTCAATCCTTACCATTTAGCCGTTTAGCAAGCCGTGTGTTTGCAGCAGCTCCACAAACTCCAGGTGGGGGTTCCCCAGGTGAAGGAAGTATTACTGGAGGACTGTTTGACCTATTAGGTGGGAAATAGTATACGTAGGGGGCCTTTTAAAGGCCTCTTTTTTTGTGTAAGAAATAATGCCTGTCCACTTACTTTTGTCGGCAAATTGTTTATTTTCACTCGAACACCCCTTCATATACTATGAATGAGATCAATAATTTGAACATTTCTTATTGTTCTCAAGTTGAAAAAAGGAGGTGTTCAATATGAAAGCTTCTTTAGGTATGTGGGTTGGCTGGGTTGCTATTATCCTTGCAGTGTTAGGGTTCTTTTACTCTCCTATTTGGTTTGGTGGTGCTGCAATAATCTTAGGTCTATTCGGCTTAACTTCCCCACAAAAGTTCCTTGCTTGGAGTGCCATTGTACTTGGAGCAATAGCTATCTTTCTTCCAATGCTCTTTTAGCTAAATGGTAATTTTGTATTTACGGCATGTCCAGGCCAAGTCACCGCACATGCCTTTTTATATATTGAAAAGCGCTAATTGTGCACTTTCGTCCGGATAAAAAAGTTTCTGTCCAGATAGAAATAAATGCATCCGGATAAAAGAAATTTACGTCCGTATAACTTTTTATCTGTCCACATAAAAAGTTTTCTGTCCAAATAGCAGATTTTCATACGGTTTCTTCATACTATAAGCTCCTACTAGTCGGTAAGCCTTAAGATGGCTAAGTTTTATGCCTAGTTAATAGCTATATACCATAAAAAAGCTCGGTAAGTGGTGTTATCACTTACCGAGCTTTTCTCTACTTATTTACTTGCTTTATAGGCATCTAAAAATTCTTTTGCTTTTGCTGGATCTGCTACTAGCTCATTCCCAGTATCAACAAGTGGGCTTACAGTGGAAACTGCTTTCTTTTTGTTACCTTGGTAGTAATTTAAAATTTCATCTTGGTTAATAGAATATAGTATAGCTTTTCTTAAATCTTCGCTATTAGATACTTCTCTATTTTTTGTATTAAACAACAAATACGATACGGCATTGCTGTCACTTTTTTGAAGGGTTAATTTACTGTCGCCTTCCACTAAGTCGTATTTTGTTTCTGGCACGCCGTTGAAGATATGGATTTCCCCATTACGTAATGCTGATAGTGCGCTATCTGGATCTTGAATGAAACGTACAGTTACATTTGAAATTTTAGCTTCATTTTCAGTACCTGTCATATAAGCTGGATTTTTCAAGAAAATAGCTTCGTAATCATTTTTATGTGACAAGATGTACGGTCCGCTTGCATATAACGTATTGTTATATTTGTCACCTTCTGTAACTGTGTTTTGATCTCCATAAGGAATATCTTTATTTACATCAAATGTTGCCACATCATAAGTATTAATGCTTTCTACTTGTTTTTTAGATACGATTCCTGCAGATTGGTGCGCTAAATAGTTTAGTACTTGTGGAAATGGATTTACAGTTGTAATTTTCACCACTTGATATTTACCTGCAGCATTATCTGCTGTATTTTTGTCTTCTACTAATTCTGTAATTTTTGCATCTAAACCTTCTTCAAGAGCTTCTCTTACAGTAACATCACTTCCTGATTGTTTTACATCAAGCTCTGATAAGTCCGTTACTACTTCAATATCTTTCATGCTTTCGTGTAAGCTGTATGTGCGGTGATCTGGTACTGAGTTTTGATCTTTTGCACGGTTTAGAGTAAATACAACATCATCTGCTCCAACGCGTTCCCCAGTGTCAACTGCTTTTTGGTCCGTAATTGCAGCAAAGTTTATATCATCACGAAGAAGGAAGTAATATGATTCATTACCTTCAGCGATTGCGTGATTAAGTGACAAAGAACCATCTGAAACCACTTTATCGTCATCTGTTAAATTAACGAGTCTTACATACATATTTGTATTTAGCGTATTGATAGATCCATCATTACCTTTAATTGGATCTAATGATGTTAGAGTTCCGATTGCTTGTTGCATAATTAATGGTTGTGTTGCTCTTTTTGAAGTGTCTGCAAAATCAATCGTTTCCCATGCAATTGCACGTGATGTTGCAAGTCTTACTGTATCTGCATTTAAGATTTCTTTATTTACACCTTGAGCTTTGAATGAATTATAAAGCGGTGCAATATATGCTTTATCTAGAACTAGACGTTGTTCTAATTGTTTATATGTTTCGGTAAATTCTTCTTCTGTTTCTGTACTTGCTTGATCAATTAATTTATCCACTTCTTCATCAGACATAATACTGTTATCTCCATCTGATTTGAATAGCGAACGAACTGCGTAGTCAGGGTTTCCTGTAACCGTTGTCCAGCTTGATAATGCTAAGTCATAGTTTCCTGCATCTTTTTGTGCAGTAAAGCTACCGTAATCAGGTTGAATATTTAACTTTACATCAAAACCATTTTTAATCAGTTGGTCACGGACGATGTTCATATCCGCTTCACCTGTACTCATACCTAAAAGTTCAATTTCTACCTTACTTTGATCAGTGTTAACGTCTTTATTATCATTTGCTTTATCAGCAACATCTGACTTCGTATTTACACATCCTGCTAACACCAATACAAACGCAATCAGGACGGCCAATATACTCTTCTTCATACTAATTTCCTCCTAAAATATAATTCTTTTTAATCCATTCTTGGATCAAAAGCATCTCGTAACCCATCACCTAAAAAGTTGAAAGATAATACTAGGCCAATAATAGCAAGCCCTGGTATTACAGCAAGATACGAATGTGACTCAAGATAGGTACTTCCTATTTTTAAAATATTTCCCCACTCAGGAATATGTGGTTCCACTCCAAGACCAAGGAAACTCAAACTACTAGTAGCGATGACGGCTCCTCCAATTGTCAAGGTTGCCTTCACAATCATTGGGGCTAGCGAGTTCGGCACGATTTGTTTAAAAATAATAGACAAATCAGACGATCCAAGTGCACGCGCAGAATCGACAAATTCATAGTTCGAAACCATTAGTACGTTAGCTCTCATCGTTCGAGCATAGGTCGGAATTGATCCGACACTTAATGCCAAAATTAAATTCATTGTGTTTGCCCCAAATGCAGCAATAATAGCAATTGCAAGCAGAATCCCAGGAATTGCGTACAAAATATCAAGAATACGCATAATGACATTATCTGCACGTTTCGTGTAATATCCTGCTAAAGCTCCTAGAAAACCCCCAATAATCACTGGAATTATTGTCGAAGCAAATCCAACAATAAGTGATATTCTTGCACCAAAGACAATTCTAGAAAATAAATCTCGTCCAAAGTTATCTGTACCAAATGGATGCTCTAAGCTAGGTTTTTGGAGCAATTCTCCATAATTGTTTTCAACAGCCATATCATAATCAAACGTGAATTTACTGCAAACCGATAATGAAAACATAAGAATAATAAAAAACATTCCTAATATTGCCGTTGAATTGCGAGTAATTTTGTTCCACATCGTATTCCACTTCATAATTCTAGATTGATCATGACTACGGACTTTTATAATTAAACTAATACCTAATAATAAGTTAAATATATTTCCCGTTAGGGAAGTAATTATCAGTAGTATGGCAATAGTCATCATCCAAGATGGTGCTGAGTCATCCTGCACATGTTTCGACACTAGAACCAGTGTTATGACTTGGAATATCATTATTCCTATCAAAATACCCATTGCCGGTAAAAAGGTGTCTGTTACATATGGTTTAAACAAATTGAGAGACGAAATAGCTAGAATAAATATTTGTGTAAACAACATATACACAGCAAATGTGTACTCTGGTGTTTTTTTCTTTTTAATTATGTTAAATGCAAATGAAGCAATAAATATATTTGCACTTAAAATACTAAGAAGTTGAATATAGCCGAGTTTTCTTGTTTTGCTTTGTATCTCACCTGTTTTCAAAAGATCCCTTTTCATTTTCCATGCAAGGAAAAGTTGAAAAACAGTAAATACAAAATAAGCAAGAAATACAGTAAAGACAGCACCCTTCAAGGTTCCCTCTTTAAAGTTAATACTATTTACTAATAAAAAAAGGGTCACGATAAGAGAAAGAATCCATGCAAAGTTTGCTTGTGTATAATCTCGGGATAACTTCAACGCATGCTTTTGATTTGAAATCACCTTTACACCTACTTCTCTTTACAGTTGCTTCATCTTAGATCGAATGCGAGGGTCAAAAAACGCATACAAAATATCGATGAGCACATTTACTAATGATATTGTTATGGCAATATAAATTACCCCACCCATAATGGCTGGTATATCCGGAACGAATTGTTTATCTACAATATAACTTCCTAAACCACTAATATTGAACACTTTCTCGGTTACTGCTGCCCCGCCGAGCATACCTCCAAACAGTAAACCGATTACTGTAATAATAGGAATCATCGCATTTCCAACTGCATGTTTCCAAAGTACCTGTCTTTCGTTTAGCCCCTTGGCTTTTGCTGTAATAATATAATCCTCATTAATGATTTCTAGCATGGCGGATCGTGTCATCCTTGCAACGGATGCCGTCAGACCAGTCCCAAGAACAATCACCGGCATAATGATCGACAACAAATTTTGAGGATTATAAGTAGCAGGTAACCACTGCAATTTTATCGAGAAGTTCAAAATAAATACTAAACCTTGCCAAAAGTTAGGAATAGATAATCCTATTAAAGCAATAAACATGAATGAATAATCTAAAAACGTATTTTGTCTAGTAGCTGAGATAATTCCTACCGGTATTGCAATAACAATCGCCATTAACAATGAAAAAATTGCAATTGTTAAGGTAATTGGAAACTTATTAGCTATACTAGTGGCTACTTCTTCATTTCCAGTAAATGAAGCTCCTAAATCGAACATAGCTATTCCTTTTAGTGCGTCCCATAATTGAGCCAAGTAAGTCTGATCCAATCCATGCATCCGATTGAAAGCGGCTATTTGCTCTTTTGTCGCTGCTTCTCCAAGGAGATTTGCTGCAGGATCAAAAGGAGATAAGTACAGAATAGTAAATACTAGAATGGATACACCCGCTATAACAAATATACTCATAATTAGTCGTTCAAAGATAAACTTAACAAACGGATTGCTATACAAAACTAGCAATAGATACATAAGTATTCCGGGTATAAATGAAACAACTAAAAATGACTTTTGATTGAGTAAACTTTGAAAATAGGAAACATAGGTTAGCTTTTTTAATCCATCTTGTTCATACTGCTCTTCTATCTTTTCAGAGAGTATTTTTGAGTATCTTTCCTCTGTAAGCTTTTCTACTTCTCTTTCCATTTCCTGTTCATTTACTTTTTCACGAAAAAAAGCGTACTTGCGGACATATTGGTCTGTAAATTCTCTTTTCAGCTCTTCTTTAAGACCAGAACTTTTCAAGGAAGCATTCATTTTTTCATAAATAATAGAATATGTATCGTTCTTCTTTTTCAATTGGTAATACAAAAAAGTGATAAAATGTAACGGAAATCCTAAAATTATCAACAAGTATTTAAACGGCACTCTCTTCATCAATTTACCAAAAACGAATGAAAGATGATTAGAAATACCTGGATTGAACGATAGCTCTTTAATTAAACCCAATGAAAATTTACCTCCTTCCCGATATTGTATAAACCCTAGTGGTATAGTATAGTATAGATTCGAACTTTTATTAAGTCAATGGCTTTTAATTAATTACATATATAGAATTAGGTAGGTGTTTATGTTGGAGACGGTCTTAAAAGTAAAAGATCTACATATCTCGTTTCTAACCAGCGACAAAGAATTTGAAGCTGTACGAGGTGTCAGTTTTGAAGTGAATAAAGGGGAAACTTTAGGTATTGTAGGGGAATCTGGTAGTGGAAAAAGTGTAACAGCCCGATCCATCATGAGACTTCTTCCCTCACCCCCTTCCTTGTTGAAAAATGGAGAAATTGAGTTCCTCGGTGAAAACCTGGTGAATAAGCCAGAAAAAGATATGGAAAGTATTCGCGGAAGAGATATTAGTATGATTTTCCAAGATCCTATGACCTCTCTAAATCCTACTATCCGAATTGGAAAGCAAATTGCTGAAAGCCTAATCAAACATCAAAAGTTATCTAAAAAAGAAGCATACAAACAAGCAATTGAACTACTTAACCTTGTAGGCATTAAAAATAGCGAAGAACGTTTTAATCAATATCCGCATGAATTTTCTGGGGGTATGCGTCAACGTGTGATGATCGCTATTGCACTTGCTTGTCGTCCTAATTTACTAATTGCAGATGAACCTACTACAGCGCTTGATGTAACGATTCAAGCACAAATATTAAATTTGATGAAAGATATGCAGACACGTTTTGGAACATCCATTATTTTGATCACCCACGATTTAGGAGTTGTCGCAGGTATGTGTGATCGGGTCGCAGTAATGAAAGATGGGGAAATTGTTGAAACTGGAACAACAGAGGAAATCTTTGAAAATCCTCAACATGCTTATACCAAGAGATTGCTTAATGCCCTTCCTCGTCTGGATCAAAAGAAAAAACCTAAACGCCCCCCTCTTCGCACCATTGGAATAGAAGAAGGAAAACCATTGCTCGATGTTAGATCTCTTAAACAACATTTTAATACTGGAAAAGGCAATGTATTAAAAGCAGTCGATGATATCAGCTTTTTTATAAAACCAGGCGAAACATTAGGCTTAGTAGGAGAATCGGGATCCGGAAAATCTACAACTGGTCGAGCTATATTGCGGCTTCACGAACCTACTGATGGTGATGTACTCTACCAGGGTATAGCCATTAATAGATTAAACAAAAATGAATTGAAAACGATGCGTCGTCATATGCAAATGATTTTTCAAGATCCCTATTCATCATTAAACCCACGCTTTAAAGTCCTTGATATTATAGGGCAAGCACTTGATATCCATCGGTTGAGTAAAAACAATGAGGAAAGAAAAAATAGAATAGAAGAATTGCTCATTATGGTTGGATTAAAACCGGAGCATGCAATGCGATATCCACATGAGTTTTCAGGTGGGCAGCGACAAAGAATTGGAATAGCTCGTGCTCTTGCTGTAGAACCTGATTTTATCGTTTGTGATGAACCATTGTCTGCATTAGATGTTTCTATCCAAGCACAAATAGTTGAGTTACTAGAAGACCTTCAGCATCGTTTAGGACTTACCTATCTCTTTATTGCCCATGATTTGTCGATGGTCAAGCATATTAGTGATAGAGTAGCAGTCATGTATGCTGGAAAAATTGTCGAGTTGGCAGAAAGTGAAGAATTGTATTCTAACCCATTACATCCATACACAAAATCTCTGCTAGAAGCAATTCCCATTCCTGATCCTAAAATTGAAGCAAAGAAAAAGCGGTCATTAATGGAAGGAAATTGGGAAAAAGATAAGTACCAATTGTCACAATCAGAATTAGTAGAAGTCTCCAAAGGGCATTGGGTTGCTATACCAAGAAATTAAGTACATTTTCAGGCAAAAAAAACCGTGGGTTTCCACGGTCTTTAGTTATCTATTCAATATTTGGCCCTTTATTACACCCGGTTTAATAATACTGTTGATTTCCATTTTTTCAGGCGGTCGCTTTCAGCGAGCAGTCGCTAAGCCTTAGGCCAACAGGATGGTGATCATGAAGGCGTTGCCACACGATTTGGCGCTCTTAGCCTTCCTACCTTAACGCTAGCGCAAAGATGAAGTGGACCCAATAAAATTTAGACAAATATTTTAGGTTGCTTTAAGACCTGAGTTCGGTACTCTACCGGACTTAGGTCTTTTATATTCTTTCCTCTATTGTAAATATGAGCCATTAAAAAACCCCCGTAAATGTTGGACTGATGTCTAACATTTACGGGGCAGATCATTTCTAAAATAGTTGGCTGTTTATATTAGATTTTCTTTTTAGCTTCAGTTTCTTTATCGTCTAATTTAAATTCATCTGCTACATCGTCCACGATATCTTTCGTTGAGTTTTTGAATTCTTTTAACGTTTGTCCAACTGCTCTACCTAATTGAGGTAACTTTTTTGGACCGAACACGATTAAAGCAATTATTAAAATAATGATTAAACCTGGTACACCGATATTTGGCATGGTGTTTCCTCCTCATAACTGTCTATATATTAATCATGTGGCTTTACTCAATAGTTGTTTTTCTTAAAAAATATTGGTTGTCTTGTATCAATTACACATTATACTCCTTCGTTTCAATTTGTAAATAAATAGATGCGGAAAATCTCTAGGCGATAAAATATTTAAATTAGACCCTTTAGAAGGAATTGATTTGTACTTGAATAGTATTTTTGATACAAAGCCCGACTTTTTGCATATAAACCTCACTATCCAATTTTCAGAATTAAAAAACTTCGACAAAATGTGACCAAAGTATGAAAAATTATAGTAGAATAAGTATGGTTGTTTTGAATCTATATTTTTAAATAATAATTATAGTTAATACTTTTTATTAACTAGAAAAACAGGAGAGGAGATTCCATTTGTCTCAATACAATTTAGAAGAACTTAAAATCTTAAACCAAGTTCTTTTTGCGTTATTTATCGTCGCAGATTTTGCACTACTTCTTTTTTTAAAAAATAATGCATTTCCCTGGTTTGCATTATTAGGTGCAGGTATTGGTCTAGCTATTATAGTTCTTTGCTGGACTGGCACAAAACATCTGTACTTTATCGCTTCTTTATTGGTTTGTACTATCTTATTCTCATTAGTTTACAACTGGCATACCATTGTTCATTAATTTCTTTTGCTTGTTATTTACCTAATTAAATAAATAAACTCGATTTTCTACTAATTCATACTGGAGGTTATATTATGTCAGAACAGGAAAAAAATGCTCCCCTTTTAGATAAACGTTCTTCTAGACGTACGTTCATTAAAAATTCGGGATTAACAGTTGGTGGGGTTGTTCTAGGTGGTGCACTTGGTAGTCTTTTAACGAAAGAAGAAAAAACGACAACTAACGAAACGCAAGATCACTCGACAGGTACTGCTTCAAATGCAAACGTTGCTTTAATGTACTTTACGCCGGATCAATATCGAATTACGGAAGCAGCAGCAGAAAGAATTTTCCCTGCAGATGAAAACGGTCCTGGAGCGAAAGAATTATTAGTTGCTTATTATATTGACCATCAACTATCAGGTGCTTGGGGTATGGGATCAAAAGAATATACATCAGGTCCTTTCTTCCCCGGTGAAGCTACCCAAGGCTATCAAGGTCGTCAGAATAGACAACAAATTTTTGAAATTGGCTTGAAAGGGATAGAAGATGAAAGTTTAAAAACATATGACAAATCTTTCGTTGAGCTATCAGAAGAAGAACAAGATGCAATATTAACAGAATTTGCTGATGGAAAAGTGGAACTTAAAGGAGTATCTTCTGCTCACTTCTTTGGAGTTTTACGTACTGCAACAATTGAAGGAGCTTATGCTGACCCATTATATGGTGGTAATGCAAATATGGAAGGATGGAAGATGAAAAACTTCCCAGGTCATCAAATGAGCTATTTAGATATCGTTGAAAAAGAATTTACTAAAATTGAACCAATGGCATTAAATTCTCAACACAAACATTAATAATATCGTAACCACATAGAGCTTAACGATTGAGGAGGAAATAATAATGGTAACAAAATTACCTAAAGTAGATGTTGTCACAATAGGTGTTGGCTGGTCTGCTGGTATCATCGCAGCTGAGCTAACAAAACAAGGTAAAAAAGTTGTTGGATTAGAGCGAGGCAAAGATAGAAAAACAGAAGATTATTATATGGCGCATGACGAACTTAGATATGCAGTTCGCCATGAAATGATGCAAGATCTTTCAAAAGAAACGATTACTTTCCGTAACAACGACAAAATGCGTTCTCTTCCGATGCGATCATATGGTTCGTTCTTACTTGGAGTTGGTGTTGGTGGTTCCGGTGCACACTGGAACGGTCAAAACTTCCGTTTTCTACCATACGATTTTGAATTACGCTCTAAAACGATTGAAAAATATGGTGCGGATAAAATACCTGCTGACATGACTATTCAAGACTGGGGTATTACGTATGATGAGATTGAGCCTTATTATGATCAATACGAAAAAATGGCGGGGATTTCTGGTGAGGACAATCCACTAGGTGGTAAACGTTCTAACCCATTCCCTACTCCAGCGATGAAAAAAACAGAAGCGATGCGCTTGTTTGATGAAGCAACAAAACGAATGGGTTATCACCCTTACGTACAACCGTCTGCCAATCTATCAGAAAACTATACAAACCCAGATGGAATTTCTCGAGCAGCTTGTCAGTATTGCGGATTCTGTGAGCGTTTCGGCTGTGAATACGGAGCAAAAGCAGAACCTGGTGTAACTGTACTGCCAGTTGCAAAAGCTACGGGTAACTTTGAAATTCGTCCACATTCTGAAGTACGTCGTATCTTATATTCAAACGGAAAAGCTACTGGAGTTCTTTACACAGATTTAATTACCGGTGAAGAATTCGAGCAATCTGCGGATGTTGTCGTATTATCAGGATATGTATTTACAAACGTTCGTCTTCTTCTATTATCTGGTATTGGAAGACCATATGATCCAAACACAGGTACTGGAGTCATTGGGAAAAACTATGCTTACCAAATTCGTAAAGGTAGTTCAACAGGATACTTCGATGAGCATAAATTCAACAACTTTCTTGGTTCCGGCGGTTTAGGAATGATAATCGATGATTATAATGGAGATAATTTCGACCACTCCGATTTAGATTTTATCCACGGAGGCATGATTATCCTTGGACAAACTGGGCAAAGACCTATCGCAAATAATCAAGTCCCATCAGGCACTAAGTCTTGGGGTAAAGAATTTAAGGATGCTTCTATAAAATATACAAACGCATCCTTAACTGTCAAAGGTGAAGGCGCTTCTATGGCTTATAAACAACATTTCCTTGATCTGGATCCTATTTATAAAGATGCATTTGGGGATCCATTAGTTCGAATTACTTTTGACTTCGAAGAACAAGACCGTCAATTGACGAAATACTTGGCTGATAAGTGTGAAGGAATCCTCAAAGAAATGGGTGCAGATCACATCGATACTAGTAGAGATCTTGGACCATACAATGTGGCTGAATACCAATCTACCCATAATACTGGTGGTGTAATAATGGGTGCAGATCCTGAAACTTCTGCAGTCAACAATTACTCTCAAATGTGGGATGTAGAAAATCTATTTGTAGTAGGGGCATCTTCTTTCCCACAAAACGCTGGATACAATCCAACTGGTACAGTAGGTGCATTATCTTACCGTGCAGCTGAAGGTATTCTTAAGTATATGGAAAAAGGCGGATCACTTATTTAATTAATCATTACATTTCATAGAATTAGACAACAACAAAAAGCTACTCGCTTCTTTATATATCTAACCCAATAAAGTTAGACAAATATTTTAGGCTCCTTTAAAGGACCTGAGTTCGGTACTCTACTGGACTTAGGTCTTTTAACTTTGCCTTCATTCGTTTGTGATTGCAATAGATAGTCTTATAATTCTCAATGACTGCATTGTTTAAACAGTTATCCTTACGTGACATACTCTTTTGACCTGGTGCTGTTCTAATGTTTTTTAATATTGTCACATTGTTTACGACGTCAATCTCTTGTTCTAACATCTCACATCTTGCCCACTAACTTATGGACGTTTCATCACAGTATGAGCAATGATTTCACCAATAAACAAAATCACTACTACCAGCAATTCCAATTCCTAAAATTGAAGCAATGAAAAAAGGTCATTAATGGAGGAAAATTGGAAAAAAGATAGGTATCAATAGGCGCAATCAAAATTAGTAGAAGTCTCCAAAGGGCATTAGGTTTCTATACCGAAAAATTATGTACCTCCTTATGTACTATTTAGGGATTCTATTTTAAAAAGACCTTGTATTAATATACATCGCATGATAAACTAACTTAAATCAATTTTTTGAAAATTTTATATTTTATTTCTTATCAAGAGAGACGGAGGGATTGGCCCGAAGATGTCTCAGCAACCAGCCGAATGAAGGTGTGGTGCTAATTCCAATAGACGTTGATCGTCTTGAAGATAAGAAGACTAACTTCAGTATTTTATTGAGGATTCTCTTCTTATTAGAGAATCCTCTTTTTTATTTTAATAGCAAAGGATGAATAATGATGTCTAAAACGAGTATAGAAACTAAGCTAGTACAATTAGGAAACCAAAGTGATCCAAGGACAGGAGCTGTAAATCCACCAATCTATTTATCTACCGCATACAAGCATGCAGGACTTGGTCAATCAACAGGTTATGACTACACACGTACAAAAAACCCTACAAGAGCTATATTGGAAGAAGGTATTGCAAAACTAGAGGCTGGTGATGCAGGCTTTGCCTGTAGTTCCGGAATGGCAGCAATTCAATTAGTATTATCTTTATTTAAATCGGGAGATGAACTGATTGCCTCAGAGGATCTTTACGGTGGAACTTATCGCTTATTTAACCAATACGCAGATTCCTATAATATCCGCACATCCTATTCAAAGTTTGAATCGGTTGAACAAGTAGAGAACCTCATTACTACAAACACAAAGGCAATCTTTATCGAAACACCTACTAATCCATTAATGCAAGAAATTGACATTCAGCAATATGCGATATTAGCAAAAGAACATCAACTACTATTAATCGTGGATAACACATTCTTAACCCCCTACTTAGAACGACCAATAGAACTTGGTGCGGATATAGTTCTTCATAGTGCAACGAAATATATCGGTGGCCATAACGATGTCCTTGCTGGTCTTGTTGTTTCTAAGGGCACCAAAATAAGCGAAAAATTATTAATAAATCATAATGCAGCAGGTGCAGTTCTTTCTCCATTTGATTCATGGTTATTAATAAGAGGGTTAAAAACACTTCACTTACGAATGAAACAGCATGATGCAAATGCAAAAAAGATTGTGAAATTCTTACAAGAGGAATCGGCAGTAAAGGATGTTTTATATTCTGGGAAAGGCGGAATGCTTTCTTTTCGCTTACAAAAAAGTGAATGGGTTAATCCATTTCTTCAAAATCTTCAATTAATCGTTTTTGCAGAAAGCCTTGGAGGAGTTGAAAGTTTTATCACCTATCCAGCTACTCAAACACACGCGGAAATTCCAGAAGAAGAACGTACAGCACGCGGTGTCGATAATAGCCTATTGCGCTTCTCTGTTGGTATTGAAGAAGCAGAGGATATAATTGACGACTTAAAACAAGTTTTTGCAGTATTGGAAAGTGAGGTGTCCGTAAAATGAGTGTCTATAAAGAGTCGTTAGAAACAAGTATTGTCGTGGCATCAACTCGTGAGTATTCCGAGCGAAAAACTGGTGTTGTCAATGTACCGATTTACCTTTCCTCTACCTTCCATCAAGAAAGCTTTGATGAATTTGGGCCCTACGATTATAGCCGTTCTGGAAACCCAACGAGAGATGCTTTAGAAAAAACGATTGCAGAACTAGAAGGTGGCACTCGAGGATTGGCCTTCGCCTCTGGAATCGCTGCAATCTCTTCCGCATTCATGCTCCTATCCGCAGGCGATCATATTGTTATTACTGAAGATGTGTATGGAGGGACATTTCGTTTTGTAACCGAGGTTTTGCCTCGTCTTGGAATTGAGCATACATTTGTCGATTTCACTAATTTAGAAGCCGTAGCTTCTGCAATTAGATCAAATACAAAATTGATTTATATCGAAACACCTTCCAATCCATGTTTAGGAATTACTGATATTGCTGGTATCGTGGAGCTAGCTAAAGACAACAATTGCCTAACCTTTTTAGACAATACATTTATGACACCACTATACCAACGTCCACTTGACCTTGGTATAGATGTAGTATTACATAGCGCTACTAAATTTTTATCAGGACACAGTGATATAATTGCAGGTCTTGCTGTTACAAAAGATGAGGAACTAGGAAAACGATTAGCATTCCTACAAAATTCGTTTGGTGCGATTTTAGGTGCCCAGGATTCATTTTCACTTATTCAAGGAATTAAAACATTGAGTGTCCGATTTGAAAAATCAGCAGATTCTGCTCAACAAATTGCAAACTATTTAACGAATCATTCATTAGTAGAAGAAGTGTATTATCCAGGTCTATCAACGCATCCTGGATTTGAAATTCATGCACAGCAAGCAACAAGTCCTGGGGCTGTCCTCTCGTTCCGTTTACCTACTAAGGCAATTGCAAAAGCATTCGTGGAAAGCCTTCAAATTCCTGTTTTTGCTGTAAGCCTTGGCGGAGTGGAATCCATTCTATCCCACCCTGCACAGATGTCTCATGCCGCAATGCCGATAGATGAACGGGAAAAACGAGGAATTACAGATGGATTGCTTCGATTCTCGGTCGGAATAGAAAATGTAAATGATTTAATAGCAGACTTCGATCAAGCGCTTCAAGTAGCTGCAAAACAAAAAGAGAAAGTTGGAATTTAATATGACAAATCAATTAGTACTTAACGCACCTTTTAAAGCAGATCACGTAGGAAGTTTTTTACGTCCAGAACGTTTAAAGCAAGCACGTTTACAATATGAAAACGAAGAAATTTCTGCACAACAATTAAAACAAATTGAAGATGAAGAAATTACAAAGCTTGTTGAAAAGCAAATAAACGCTGGTCTGAAGTCCATTACTGATGGTGAATTCCGTCGTAAATGGTGGCACTTTGACTTTCTAGGAGGCCTGGATGGAGTAGAGTTTTACGAAACAGACAAAGGACTCTCCTTTAAAGGAGTACAGACTAGAGCACATGGCATTAAAGTAACAGGTAAAATCGGTTTTAGCTCACATTACATGATTGAACACTTCAAGTTTTTACAAAGTGTTGCTGGCGACTCTGTTGTGAAGTTTACTATCCCTAGTCCAAATATGCTCTACTATCGAGCAACGATTGAAGAAGGTATTTACAGCAGTGACGAAGAATTGTTTCAAGATTTAATCACTGCTTATCAAGGATTTATTCAAGCGCTGTATGATGAAGGGTGCCGCTACCTTCAAATAGATGATACTTCTTGGGCAACTTCTTTCTCTGAGGAAGGTATTACTTCTCTAAAAGAACGAGGTTTAGATTTGGAGGATGCGCTTCAACTTTCTGCTCGCGCGATCAATGAATCTATTGCAAAAAGACCTAATGATATGCTTGTAACGATGCATATTTGCCGTGGTAATTTCCGTTCCACTTATATTACGAGTGGAAGCTATGAGTTGGTTTCTGAAACAATCTTTGGTCGATTAAATGTAGACGGTCTTTTCTTAGAATTTGACGATGAGCGATCTGGCAGCTTTGAACCGCTTCGTCATGTTAATCGTCCTGATTTATATATCGTACTAGGTTTAATTACTTCCAAACACGGTGCTTTAGAAGATGCAGAACTAGTAAAAGCAAGAATTGCAGAAGCTACGAAATATGTACCTATAGACCAGTTATGCTTGAGCCCCCAATGTGGCTTCTCTTCTACGGAGGAAGGAAACATTCTTACAGAAGAAGAACAATGGGATAAAATTGGCCATGTCGTGCAAATTGCAGATGACGTTTGGAAATAAAGCATCGTGGTGAAGTTTAGATAAGAGCAACCTTTTCTCATTAAAATAGCTAAACTAAAAAAGTGTGCGATTCTTTAAGAGATCGCACACTTTTTTAGAGATTAATCCTCCACCTTCTTTGCTTGTACAACTAGTCGAAACTGATTAGATCTTTCAGGGTAGCAAGTGACAAGCGATAGCAAAGATATACCTTCTTGTCTCATCAAAATTTCTACATTTTCCGGTTTAACGACTTGAATATTAAATACTTTAAAATTCAATGTATCTGTACTTGTCTCCAGTTCAAATCGATCACCTATTTTTAGTTCATTCAAACGATTAAAAAACTGTCCAAACACATGGGACTGATGACCAGCAATCGCTGTACTTCCATTTAAAGTGCCCGGATCATCAAGACCATTAATCATCCCAAGTGCCTTATTCAAATTATCTGTCGTTGCTCCTTTTAAAACCGGTGCCTCCAACTCAATTTCTGGAATTTTCAATATCCCTACTACATCATTTTCTCTTGTTTCTTGTTTCGGAGAATTCATTGCTTGTCCTATTGTTTTATCAATCGAGTCATTCGTTGCTGCTTCTGTTTTTATTGCCGTAAAGGATTGAATCAATTCATTTTGTTGTCGCTTATGTTCCATCATTCCATAGCCAACTAGTATAAGAATGACGAGACCCAAACCAATCATTATATTGCCTAAGGACTTTTTCATAATTAGCTTGGCCTCCTTAAGCGAATTTACGTATAGTCAATCCGCCGCCAAATAAACTTATAGCTATAACTAACAGCATAATGCCAGTGAAAAATCCACCTGTTTTCGGTAATGAAGAACCCGAGAAATAGTTACTATCGCTCAAAGCACTATTCCCATTTCCACCATTGAAATCCGAACCTGAACCAACTGCAACACTTTGATTATTTTCTTCCTCCTCACTTCCTACTCCGCTACCGTAAAGATTTTCATTTTCATCTGTTGACCCATCACTGTCGGAGCCAAGATTCTCATTTAAATCTTCACTTGATTCTTCCGTTGTACCTTTTGTCGTTTCTTCAGAAGAATCTCCATTTGTTCCTTTGCTGTTTTCGTTATTTGTTCCTTCATTTTCGGCCTCACTAACTGATCCATCTTCGTCATTTATACCAGGTACATCCCCAATAATTGTTTCAGGATCTTCCACTAAATTATCGCTAGGATTAGTTGGATTATTAACAGATGGCGCAGACGCAGAACTTACTCTTGGAAGTATGCTAACTGCGTTATCCAACAATCTATTATTGAATCTCAAAGAGGCTGCATTGTCTTTTTGAATAGTGCCATCATTACTTGTTGTTTGACCTTCACTTGTTAATACATCTACACTGATTTCATCTAATACATCAGATAATACATCTAATTGTAAAACACCTTCTGAAAAAGAGTTGCTTCCATCGTTGCTAGTGTCGTGTTGATCAAGCACTCCTAAATGAATGCCATTAGCTAAAGGTAACTCATTACTAGCTATTTCAATGACACCTCTATCATTAGAAGTAACCTTCTCATTTTGTACTGATTCATCCAATATAACAAATGCAGCTAAGTCCCCTAGCTGACGATTCACTAATTCAATACCTACAACTGATGACTTGTCCATTTTAATAGAATCGTTTTCCTTATTACTATCCTCTAAAACATTCAATTCCAAATCATCTAAAATTGTTTTATCAGAAGCAGATGGGCTTCCATCATTTAGCCCCACTGTTAATAGTTTCGAGTTCGAATAAATTTCTCTATTAGTTTGTGAAAATTGATGATCTTCAAGCACTCCAACATGTAAAGTATCGAGAAGAGGTAAATCTATTATTCCCAAATGAACTCCTGCCTCTTTAGTAGATTTAACTGTAGTAGTTGATGATTCTTCCTCTTTTAGTACTTCCACATCTACATCATCCGTCAAGATTTTATCTTCAATCCCTATGTCGACAAGCACTTCTTCACTAGATTTAGATGCTGCAGTTGATGATTCTTCCTCTTTAAGTACTTCCACATCTACATCATCCGTCAAGATTATATCTTCAATCCCTATGTCGACAACTGCTTCTTCACTAGATTTAGATGCTGCAGTTGACGATTCTTCCTCTTTCAGTACTTCCACATCTACATCATCCGTTTGGATTAACTCTTCAATTCTTACGTCGACAACTGCTTGTTCACTGGATACAGCTGTAAAACTTGAAGATTCCTTCTGATTTAGAGCCTCTACATCGACTTCATCTGATGCGATATCAATCACTTCTTGTTCACTAGTTGTTGTTGAATTAGATTGAGCAATCACATTCGCTTCAACAGCCACTAATTCTTCTGTCGCAGTTACATTAGCAACTGCTTCCACATTTTTACCTTCTTCATCGGAATTAGGAATCTCTACATTTATTTCATTGACACCTTGTAAATCTGTTACTTCTACATCCACAATTTCTGCATATTCAGTGTCGTTATTTAATATATTTACCTCCAACTGAAAGGATTGTGAATCATTTTCCTCCGCAACGACAATAGATGGTACCAATAATACCAATGCAAAGATCCCGAGAAGAATCCAAGAAAGCTTCCAACAATACTTTTTCATTCATTTTCTCTCCTTTTTTAAATATGATTTATTATCATGTATAAAAAAGGATTGATTCGGGTGGTTTCCTCAAAGGTGTATGAATCCATTGGATAATCGCATAGCTATTTTTGTGATACCATTTCTTTCGTCTCAATTCTTTCATTAGTTTTTCAGATGGCAATGCTCCAACTACTATGTCACTCCCAGTAAAAAATGTAAAACTAGTTGATGCTACTTTTGAATTTCCATTTCCTATTGGATTCGTAGTTTGAATAAATATGAGCTCTTGTGCTAATGGGATAAATGGAAGAACTGGGGCTTCAGGATCTTTCTGATTCTTTGCTTTCTTAAGGGAAGTATTGTCCTCTTTTAAAGCTGAAGTGTTTTCAATCTTTAAGAAAATCTCTCCATCCATTATTCCCTTATCACTTTTCATCACCTGGTTTTCAAAGATTTCTACTTTATCAAGTGAGTTAGTCGAAATTACTACTTTCTCAGTAGTATCATCAATTTCGAGCGTCTGATTAGTTTCAACTTCCATTATCTTAATTGGCGTAATCGGAATTTTTGTGCGCCATTGATTCGACAAGGTATCTTTCTTAGGACTTTTTTGGGGAATTGTATTTAGTCCCTTTTCTACTAAATCATTAACTTCTTCATTACCAGATACGACTGTTTTCTTTATCTCAGTGTTTAACCTCTTTATGGTCTCTTGTGTTTCTCGAAGTACAGGAGTCACAACTTGTATTTCAGGGTTAGCTTCGATTGTTTCGTCATCATCATCTATTACAACTGTAGTAATCGAGTCGGTATTGCTTGTAACTTCTGCTACTATCTCCTCGATAACCGGAATTGTTCTTTCCTGTGCTTCAGTTCTACCATCAGTATCATGTTTTTGATCTGAAAGACTTTCTTCTGAAAGGGGCTCGCTACCAATAGATTGGACTGAATTAACAACCTCCCCTGTCGTCCCAACAAGATGATATACATTTGTTTCAAGTAATCCACTCTTCTCCTCTCCGAATACTTGAACGGGAAACAGTAAAAACAAACAGCAACCTAACAATAAGGCTAGTAATCTATTTTTCACCTTTTCACCTCCTCACCTTTTATATTTAATAATTCTGACTATTTTTTATATTTCCTTATTATAGATTAATCAAACCTAAATAGAATACAAAATTTAGTAAAAATAAGGACTATTATATGTTAGAGTTTGGTTTTCTCTTTCTCGGGTAAAGAAGAGATATACACAATAAGTTAAAGGAGGAAAATTAAATGACAAATCATCTTTATGAACATTCAACTGACGACATCATAAAAGAAACTGGAGAATATACTTGCGAAGCTGGTATAACGAAAACATTATATAAAGGTGATAAATTTCCTTCGTGTCCAGAATCGGAAATTTCGACTTTATGGAAGCATGCAGAAAGTCATCACCATAATTCCGGAGATGAGGTAACTGAGTCTGGTAATTATATAGATGAAGATGGTGATGAATTGGAGTTAGAGGCAGGAGCTACGTTTCCGACTTGCCCTAAGTCTGGATCTCCAACAAAATGGAAACACGCAGGAAATTGAAAAAATGACAATTATTAATTTCAAATTTTAAAATAAAAAAGAAGTGCAGTCCCTGTCTTTTTGGGTCTGCACTTCTTATATCTACCAGTTATTATTTTGGTCTTTCAATTGAAAACACTTCACCAATCTTAGCGTAGTTAGAACCTGCTAAACGGCTCACCGCTCCAAGTGTTTGATGATTTATTCGACCATCCTCATAAATAGATTCATCCATATGAAAATGAACTACTTTCCCTATAATGAGATCCGTTCCAATTGAATCACTGTCACCTAGTTCAACTATTTTCTCTAAAGTGCATTCATACCGTACTTTCGCTTCCTTAATTCCAGGTGTATCGATTATTTCGCTAGGAACCAAGGATAATCCCGCTTTTTGAATCTCACTTTCATTCGGTGGCAGTGATGCTGCAGTTATATTAATCATTTCCACATTTTCTTCATCTACAATGTGGATAACAAACTCATTTTTTTCAAAAATATTTCGTGCAGTGTCTTTTCTTACTCCATTTTTCCGCTGAATTGCAAGAGAAACCATTGGCGGGTTTGATGATACGATATTGAAATAACTAAATGGTGCGCCATTAATCGTTCCGTCTTCCGCTACACTAGTAACAAATGCGATTGGTCTAGGCACAATACTTCCAATTAATAGTTTATAATTTTCTCGTTCCGTATTATCTTTAGGATTTAATGAAATCAATGTGAACCTCCTTATTCATCAAAGTTTCTTATCTTGATTGGAATTAAAGAATCATTTAACTGATCACGAAATTGCTCATATTGAATTGGCAACATTAAATTTTCACCCATTGTTTCGATTGATTCATCATGAGCAAATCCTGGTGGATCCGTTGCAATTTCAAATAGAATCTTCCCATGTTCTCTGAAGTAGATTGCATTAAAGTAATTTCTGTCTTTTACTTCCGTTACACCATATCCAAGATTACCTACATGCTGTTGCCAATCTAGTTGATCCTCGTTATCTTCTGCTCTCCATGCTATATGATGAACTGTACCTACACCCATTTGTCCTAGACCACTAGTCGTTGTTTTTAAATCTATTATATTCCCTATTTCACCGAATGATTTAAAACGAACTAAATCACCTTCTTCTGCAATTTTTTCAAGTCCCATCACTTCTTCTAATGCCTTTGCAGTTTTTTCTGGTTGAGAAGAAAGTAATATCGCACCACCAAATCCTTTAATAGCTACTTCAGGCGTAATATTACCAAACGTCCAATTGTTTGCCTCTCCCCCTGCTCTTTCCACTAGCTCTAAGCGCAGGCCATGGGGGTCTTCTAAAGTAATATATGTTTCTCCAAAACGTGATTCTTTATTAAATGAAATTCCTAATTTCTCAAGTCTAGTCTCCCAAAAAGACATTGCACCAATTGGTATGGCATAGGTTGTCACCCCAACTTGTCCATCCCCAATTTTCCCTTGATATGCGCCAACCCAAGGAAAAAATGTAATAATAGTTCCTGGTTTTCCGCTACCATTTCCGAAGTATAAATGATACGTCCCTGGATCATCGAAATTAATTGTTTTCTTCACTAGTCTTAAACCTAAAACACCTGCATAAAAATCTACATTTTCCTGAGGATGTCCTACAATCGCCGTAATATGATGTATTCCTGCTGTTTTTTTCAATGTATTATTTCCTCTCTACATTTAATGATTATTAGTAGTCTTTCCAACTCTTTTTAATAAATCAATCAATACCACTTTTTCTTCATCCGTTATTCCTGAAAAAATATCTTCAATTACTTGTACATGCTTTGGAAATATTTCATCCATAAATTGTTTTCCAGCTTCCGTAATTTGAATATATACGACACGCCGGTCTTCTTTACAATTTAATCGTTCCAATAAACCCTTTGTCTCTAATTTATCGATTACATAAGTAATTGACCCAGAATTGATAAGTACTGCATCTGAAATTTGTCTTACCGTTTGCTTTCCTTTATTATATAAAGCTTCTAACACTGTAAATTCAGATGTATGCATTTCATAACTACGAATGTCCTTTTTCGACTCATCTTGTACTGATTTAGAGGCTTTCATCAACACAACAAAAGATTTTAATGATAAATTTTCACTCATATAATAATTCTCCTTCCACTTTTTTATTTTGAATTTGATTATCTTGAATTAAAGATATTATATGCCTTTTCTATTTTTATGTCAAACATTTCGAGACCTCCTTTATACAGACTAGGAAGGGAGGTCTCACTTTTACTTTTATAACCCTAAATTCTTTGCTATGATCACTTTCATGATTTCATTAGTCCCAGCGTAAATAGAGGCGACTGGAATATCCCGATACCTTCTAGCTATTTTGTATTCTTCCATATAGCCATAGCCCCCATGCAATTGCATACACTCGACGGAAATTTCACGAGCTGTTTCAGTCAACCAATACTTAGCCATAGACACCTTCGTCACAACGTCTTTCCCAGCAATATGATCTTCAATTAATGACTCAAGGAATGATTTCCCTATCTCAATCTTGGTTGCCATCTCCGCTATTTTGAATTGTGTATTTTGAAAGGAGGACACTGGTTTACCAAATGCTTTACGAGACTTTACATAATCCAAAGTCATTTCCAACATATCCTCGGAAGCTATTTGTGCTGCTATAGCAACCACTAACCTTTCTTGCTGGAGTTTTTCCATTAGATAGCTAAAACCACGACCTTCTTCACCAATTAAATTGCCAATAGGTACTCGACAGTCTTCGAAATATAGTTCTGCAGTGTCTTGTGCATGAAGTCCTACTTTATCGAGTTTTCTACCTTTTGTAAAACCAGGAGTTCCTTCTTCTACGATGATCAAACTTATACCTTTATGTTTCGGTTCTGCTTGTGGATTTGTCTTCACTACTACCAAAAATAAATTTCCATTAATGCCATTAGTGATAAACGTCTTTTGACCATTCAGCACATAATGATCACCATCCATAACTGCTGTAGTTTGAACATTAGCTAAGTCCGATCCTGTGCCTGGCTCGGTCATTGCTATGGCAGTTATTGTTTCACCGGTTACACAATTTGGTAACCAACGCTGCTTTTGTTTCATTGAACCAAAAGTTTCAATATAAGGCACGACGATATCATTATGTAGGCCAACTCCTACTAAGCTAGTTCCCACTCTTTCTAATTCCTCAGAAATGATTACGCTAAAGCTAAAATCTAAACCTAGTCCCCCAAATTCTTCTTCCACTTGAGGGCAAAGATATCCCATATCTCCTAATCTCTTCCAAAATGAAATAGGTATTGCTTTTTCTTTCTCCCAAGTATCATAGAGGGGAACAGCCTCTTTTTGAAGAAATTTACGAAGCGATTGACGAAATATTTCATGATCTTCCGTTTCAAATCGATACCTTGCCAATTTATTTCCCCCTTAGTCTATCCGTTCAATAATAGTTGCATTGGCCATACCCATTCCTTCACAAATGGCAAGAAGCCCATAACGAGAGCCTGTTCGTTCTAGTCTATTTAACAATGTAACTAATAATTTTGTTCCAGTTGCTCCCAGTGGATGTCCTAGCGCTATTGCTCCTCCATCAGGGTTTAATTTTTTTGGATCCGCCCCAGTCTCTTTTAACCAAACAAGTGGAACCTGCGCAAACGCCTCATTTACTTCATATGTGTCAATATCGCCTATAGTTAGACCTGCTTTTAAAAGTACTTTTCTAGTTGCTTCAATTGGCCCAGTCAACATAAGTGTAGGATCCGATCCGGTTACACTACGAGCAACAATTCTAGCTTTTGGCCGTAAGCCAAGTTGGTTGGCTTTTTCTTGAGACATAAGCATAACAGCAGAGGCACCATCACTCATTTGACTAGCATTCCCTGCAGTAATTACACCAGCTTCATCAAATACTGTTTTTAATTGACTTAATACTTCTGGCGTTGAACCATTTCTTGGGCCTTCATCTGTTTCAAAAATTTTAACGCTACCATCTTCTTGATGTATTGCTACTGGTATGATTTC
This sequence comes from Psychrobacillus mangrovi, assembly GCF_037104765.1. Taxonomy (NCBI): domain Bacteria; kingdom Bacillati; phylum Bacillota; class Bacilli; order Caryophanales; family Bacillaceae; genus Psychrobacillus; species Psychrobacillus mangrovi. The sequence goes on from NZ_JBAWSY010000002.1 coordinate 443,321, forward strand.
TTTTTTAAAGTGACCATTCTTGATTGCTTCCAATGCTTTTTTATGACTATCCGAAGAATATTGATCAAGTTCTTTACGTGTTAAATTCCACTTCTTTACCATTCTTTCAGAAGATAATCCTTGATTGATAATTTCATATTTTTCTGTTAGTTTAGAACTCGGTTTAGCATCTCCTATATTCGAAAACATGGGCTCACGCGTCATACTTTCTACTCCTCCAGCAATCACAATATCCATATCTCCAGATGCGATTGCTTGGGAAGCAAAATGAACCGCTTGTTGACTGGAGCCACATTGTCGATCGATTGTTACTCCCGGAACGTGAATTGGAAATCCTGCAATCAAAGCAGCAGTTCGCGCAATATTACCACACTGTTCTCCTGATTGTGTGACACAGCCTAAAATCACATCCTCCACTTCCGCCTTATCCACACCTGTACGCTTTACAAGTTCTTCTAGAACAACTGCTGCAAGTTCGTCCGGTCTATAATTAGTAAACGTCCCTTTTCTACGCCCTACCGCAGTTCGAACTCCATCTACTATCACAACTTCTCTCATTTTATATCCACCCTTCTTTGTAACTTAAAATCATTTTTAACTAATACTTATCGTGGTGACATTCTAATACCACCATCTAGCCGTATCACTTCACCGTTAATATACTCATTTTCGATGATGAATTTTACTAGAGAGGCATATTCTTGTGGTCGTCCTAAACGTTTTGGAAACTCGACCATCGACTCTAATTTTTCAACTACTTTATCTGATAAAGAGGCTGCCATAGGTGTACGGAATAATCCTGGAGCGATCGTATTTATTCTTATCCCATAAGCAGACAAATCCCGTGCAATTGGTAATGTCATTCCTGCTACTCCTGCTTTACTTGCCCCATAAGCTGCTTGCCCCATTTGACCGTCAAAGGCTGCAACAGATGCAGTATTAATAATAATCCCTCGTTCTCCCGACTCCGGTAAAGGCTCATTTTTAGTCATTTCTGCTGCAGCTAGCCTTAAAACGTTAAAGGTACCTACTAAGTTAATATCAATTACTTGTTTAAAATTTTCTAGAGGCATGACACCTGAGCGCCCAATTGTTTTCTGTGGAGTCCCAACTCCAGCGCAATTAATACAAATATGAATAGCTCCGTGCCGCTCGATTGTTTGCTGAATCGCAGTCTGCACAAATTCTGAATCGGACACGTTTACAATGAAATAAGTCACGCTTTGGCCAAGTTCATCACAAGCTTTTTTTGCATTGATCTCATTTAAATCAAATAGTACAACCTTTGCTCCTTGCTCTACTAAACTCGTAGCTGTTGCTAAACCTAAACCAGATGCTCCACCAGTTACGACCGCCACTTTACCTTTTATATTCACATTCATCACCCCAGAAAAAAATTTTTTAAGAAGTTCAAAATAAAAGCGTTTACATAAACTATAACTCTTTTTCTATTATATTTCTAATTATTCTAATAATTTAATGGAGATAAATTTAATAAACGGGGATGTTTTATGGAGGATACAAAAAAAAGTGTCATTCATTCTTTTTTTAAAACGTATTGTATCATCTGCTATTTCCAGGATGTGCCCTCCGGTTCTCTTCAACTCCTCTATCTATAGAGTTTAAGGTATAAAAAAAATGCCAAGTTGAATTATAAACTCAACTTGGCATTTTTATATTTTTTCTATATTAGCGGATTGTTTTTAAAGCGCCGCCCCATGCAAGAACTTCGTCAAGCATTTGGTTAGCATTTCCTGCATGATATTCAGCAGGTTTGAAAACGCTCATGTTTTCAAAATCACTCATAAGTGAGAATGTCACAGCTGTACGAACGTCTGCTACAGAAAGCTCTCCAAGAATTAAACGAAGATTTTCATGTGCACGAGTACCACCTAAGCTACCGTAACCTACCATACCAGCTACTTTGTTTGCAACTTCCGGTTTAAGATAATCAAGTGCATTTTTAAGCGCTCCACCAATTGCATGGTTGTATTCTGGTGCTACAAAAATATAGCCATCAAATGAAGCCATTTTGTCTGACCAAGATTTAATCGCTGTATTAGCTGCATCTTGTCTATCTGCAGGAAGTTCTTCCCCTAGGAATGGTAATTTGTAATTTGCAAGATCTACTAATTCATATTCTGCATCGTTACGTTTTGTTGCAAAGTCATACACCCATTTAGAAACTGATTCCGCATTACGTCCTTGGCGTACACTTCCTACAACGATACCGATTCTTAATTTTTCTGCTGTCATTACTATTTCCTCCTCTTTGGTTTTACCAAATAATTTGTCTAAAAAACCCATTACCTACCACTACCTCTACTCTGAATTAATACATCTCGTTTTGATATATTTTGAATTCAAACTAACTATAAATTATAATTTTGAAAGTGTCAATCCTTCTGCCTACTATAAAATTATCTTTCCAAGACACCTGTTAATCGTTCTACTTCGAGCAGGTAATCAACAATAGTGAAGAATCTCAAGAATTCTATGAGTTTCTCAGAAACCCTCCAGGTATCTCTATAAATGCTCATGGAATAGTTGCAAATAAAAAAACCTTCACTAATAGTGAGGGTTTTAGGTAGTCTGCGCTAGTTTTGTTAAATAATAGGTTTCTTCTCTCGCCATATGATCAGCCATGAGTGGCGTAAAAGTTCCAAGCGCTTCTTTTTTTATTCTCAATTCTTCTAATTCCTTTAGAAACATCTTAAATATTTTCATTTCTAATTCTACGTCATCGTGGAATTTCTCTAAGGCCGGAAACTTTTCGATATTGGCACGTAAATAACCGGCAAATTCAACTGCTTTCAAATAGAAATCTTCCCATTCCTTCATAAATTGTTGACCTTTTTCTTTTAGTTTTTTCTCTACACTGTCCAAATTTGAATCAATTGCACCTGCATGACCGGCAGCATCTAATAGCCATAGTAAATCGTGGTGAAGTGGATGTACAGCAGGAACTTTCTCACCCTTCTCTAAGTATGAAAACACACGTATCGCTTCTTCTACTTCATTGACCATATGATTGATGAAGGTTGGTGGCAATGCAATTTTTATATTACCAACTAAGTGTTCTTTTAATAAATATAATTTAAATGCACGTATTTTTTCACTTGATATTTTCGCCTTAGCGGCCAAAGATATTAATTCCTCTTTAGACAAGGATTGTTTGGAAATAGTAAATAACTGGCTAAATCTTTTAATAAATGAGCTTGCAGCCTCAATTTTTTCTTTCTCACTTGGGGCCAATGAATCGTGAATAAATCTTCCGTGGTCCTCCAAAACCTTTAACCAGAAATGAAACTCATACAGCGCTGACTCTTCGAATGTTTTTCCCAGCAAAAATCCTCCTTTTTTAAACTCTTACTATATATGCAAATGCCAAGTATAAATTACTAGAAGTTATTGCCATTACCTAATATATAAATGTAATATATTAATAGAGGTGAGTTTTTTTGGAATTAATTTTGATTATTTTACCGGTGTTTTTAATTTTTTTTATTGGATTCTTGGGACAAAGGTTAATTGGCTTTGATATTAAATCGATTTCCAGTGCTGCTCTATATTTAATGTCTCCATTCTTAGCTTTTCGTACATTTTATACGAATGAATTGACCGTAGATTATTTCTATATTGTGCTGGCTTGTTTATCGCTTACATTTATACTTTTATTTATTACCTGGCTAGTTGCACGCCTAATGAAGACTACTCGACCTCAATATGCAGCAATTATACTCGGGTCTGTGTTTCCGAATAGTGGTAACTATGGGGCACCAGTCGTACTTTTTGCTTTAGGTGCTGTCGGTTTTGATTATGCCGTTGTTATTATGGTTTTACATGGCCTAATCATTAATACATTTGGAATATTTTTTGCCTCTCTTGGAGGGGAAGAAAAAGCTACTTGGGAACAATCTTTACATAAGGTAATACGTATGCCACTTATTTATGCAGCCGTCGCAGGTATTATTTTTCAATTAATGAAAGTTACAGTTCCTACAGTATTTATGGAAGGAATCGGTCTTGTGGCAGATGCGTCTATCCCAACCGTCATGCTCGTACTCGGGATGCAACTAGCAGTTATTTCACGCAAAAGAGTAGCTTATCGGTTTGTATCAGCCGTAACTATTATACGAATGGTTGTATCACCTATACTTGCTGCTGTAATTGTCTATTTCATGCCACTTAATGATTTGATTAAAACAGTGTTTATCATACAAGCAGCAATGCCAACTGCAGCAAATACAACACTTCTCGCACTTCAATTTGGAACTGAACCAGATTTGGTTTCTTTTACTACCTTTGTCACGACATTAATAAGTATAATCAGCATTCCACTAGTTCTATTTTTTCTAGGGGTATAAATTACATACTTTGAGAGAAGGGATTTCTTATGAATAATGTTCCACCTGTTGCATTACTAATAATTGCTACTTTACTCTGGGGAGGTAATTTTGTATATGGTAGAACTGTTGCCGATCAAATACCTCCATTTACATTTGCTTTTATTCGATGGTGCGTAGCATTTATCATCTTTTTACCAATTGTTTGGATGCCCTTAAAAAAGGAATGGAAGCAAATAAAGAGATATTGGCAAATTGTATTGGCGATGTCTTTTACAGGAATTGTTGGGTTTACCGCATTTTTATATTTAGCTTTGCATTATACGACGTCTATCAATGCTTCTTTAGTAAATACATCTACGCCAATCCTTATCTATATCATATCTTTTGTTTTTTTAAAGGAGAGACTAAATAAAAATCAATTATTTGGTACCTTTATTTCTTTGATTGGTCTGTTATTTATCATCTCCAAAGGTTCTTTTCAAAGTTTCCTTGAATTGTCCTTTAACAGAGGAGACTTGTTAGTAGTTACCGCCGTTATTTGTTGGAGTATTTATTCCATCTTAGTGAAGCAATATTCACAAAGACTTCCCGTTCACTCTACCTTTCAAGTAACTATTTTAATGGGAATCATTATTCTATTTCCTTTTTTCCTATACGAAACATGGAATCCAACTATTAATGTAATCTGGACTGCTAAATCCATTTCTGCAATTTTTTATACTGGAATTTTTGCCTCCATCGTCGCCTTCCTCTCTTGGAATACAGGAGTAGTCAAAATAGGAGCGAACAAAGCCGGCATTTATTTGAATTTAATACCTGTTTTTGCTACAGTTTTTGCAGTTTTATTTATTGGAGAATCCATTCAATTATTCCAAGTTATTGGAGGAATTTTCACCATATTGGGTGTTTATCTAACTAGTAGGAAGGGATAATTCCCTTTTTTTTTACGTTGGCCACTCTCGAATCAGACGAGCCTTTCCTTGCATAGGATAAACGGAAGGAGTGATGTCATTTGGACCGTTCAATGTTCCGAGGAAGTTTTAAGCCTTATGTATCGCCAAGAGACCCCTGTCCACCTATTTTAGTAAAGACTTTTGTTTTACCTCCACAAATTTTCACGAACTTCCAACAACCCGGTCTTCCTCAATTTTCTCCCGAGGAGGCACTTTTGCACGGGTCCCTCTGGCCAGCATTTGTAGATGGATTTTTTCGGGAGGAGGGAATTTCATGAATGTGTATGACGATGAGTGGAACTTAATGAAAAAAATGCAGCAACTGGATTTTGTAGTAGTGGAGCTAACCTTGTATACCGATACACATCCTGATGATGAGGACGCACGAAATCAGTGGAGAGAAGCAATAAAAGAAGCTGCTAGAGTTCGTAAACACTATGAGAGTAAATACGGACCACTTTCATTATTATCAGTCCCTTCCAAACAAGCAATAGAAGTCGGGTGGCAATGGAATTCAACTCCATGGCCATGGCAACGATGAGAAAGGGGAAACGCCATGTGGGTTTATGAAAAAAAACTGCTTTATCCTGTGGAAGTAACTACCTGTAATCCTATGCTTGCTAGGTATTTAATGGAGCAATATGGTGGAGCTGATGGCGAACTTGCTGCAGCTTTACGATATATGAATCAGCGGTACACGGTTCCAGATAAAGTAATTGGCCTTCTTACGGATATTTCGACGGAAGAATTTTCTCATCTAGAAATGCTTGCAACGATGATCTATAAATTAACGAAAGACGCAACACCAGAGCAATTAGAAAAAGCTGGTCTTGGCGCCCACTTTGTCAATCATGGCCATGCACTATTCTATGAAAATGCGGGAGGTGTGCCATTTAGAACGGAGTATATTCAAGCAAAAGGAGATCCAATTGCTGATTTATATGAAGACATTGCAGCGGAAGAAAAGGCACGTGCAACCTATCAATGGTTGATTGATATCTCCGATGACCCTGGCGTTAGTGATGCTTTAAGATTTCTAAGAGAAAGAGAAAATATTCACTCTCTCCGCTTCCGAGAAGCAGTCGAGATGATAAAAGACGAAAGAGATCGCAAAAAAGTGTTCTAAACCCCCAGCCCAAATATGACAAGAATGTTACTGGTGCCTGGCACCAGTAACATTCTTGTCACAACGTAAAAACTTATTGATATAAATAAAAAAAACGCTTGGATCTAGGGTTTCCCTATACCAAGCGTTTTCTTATTATAATTTCTTATCTTTTTCAAATAATACAATTAATGATGGAAGCAGTATTCCTCTTATTAAGAATGTATCGAGTATAATCCCAACTGCTACTATAAAACCAAATACAAATAGTAATTGTATAGGTTGTGTCATCAATACGGCGAAAGTTGCTGCTAGTAGGATCCCTGCAGAAGAAATAACTCCCCCTGTATGAGAAACCGCTATTTGTACCGCTTCTTTTACTGAGTGCTTTTCCCTTTCTTCCATGAATCTAGATATAAGAATGATATTATAATCGATTCCTAATGCTACAAGGAATACAAACGAATAAAGCGGAACGCGATTACTAATTGTATCAATGTCGAAGAAAAGGTTTGTCAGGAACATACCTAGACCAAGCGCTGCTAAGAAGGATAATAAGATAGTTCCCATCATGTATACAGGCATTTTAATGGATTTTGTTAACACAATTAATAAGATAAATATCAATAGTGTTTCTAATAATACGATGACGATTAAATCTCTATTGTTGATCGAGCGGTCATCCACTTGGGATGCTGTTTCACCTGCAAAATAAATATCACCTTGAACGTTGCTATCACTCACAATGCTTTCTGCGTCTTCTATCATCTGTTCCAATGCATCCATTGATTCCGAAGAATATGGATTTTCTTTAAAGGTTAATTGAAATTGGGCTGCTAGGCCATCTTCAGAAATTCCTGATGCACGGACACTACTTACTAAATTTTGCTTAGAAAGTTGTTTTATTAAACTAGCTTGCACGTCTTCTGTAATGTCATTTTCAGATTCAAAGAGTACTGTCGTTGGTGCGAGATCTCCTTTTTCAAATTGTTCTTCAATAATTTCATACCCTTCACGTGAAGCCATATCACTTGGGAAAGACTTCATCGTATCAAACTCATATTTTAAATTAAACAAGTTTAATGAAGAAATTACTAAAATAGCTAGAATGGAAAGTGCAGCCACGACTGGCTTATTTACAACAAATGTACCGATTTTATTCCATAAAGAGTTTGCTTTTACCTCTTCCTCCCCAAACTTTGGAATCTTTGGCCAGAAGGACTTTCTTCCAAAAAGCGTGAAAAGTGCAGGTATTAATGTAACAGATGCAATCATAATGACGAACATCGTAGTCCCAAATATCGGTGCAAAGTTTTTGTAATCTCCAAATTCTGCAAAGAACAAAACAAGCATTGCGGCAAGAACAGTTCCTCCAGCGAAGGATACCGGAATACCAGTTTCACGCATCGCCCATTTCATCGCATCGAACTTACTTTCATAGTTTTTTAATTCTTCGCGGTATCTTGAGAACACGAATAATGAGTAATCGATTGTCGCCGCAAACAATAAAATAGACATAATTGAAGTTGATTGGCTAGCAAGATCTAATCCTGCTTTTCCAAACAAACCTAGGATTTGATTTACTACTTCATAGACAAATGCTGCTGCTAGTAATGGAATGAAAGCTAGCAAAGGGGAACGATATATAATGATTAGTAGAATTAATATAATTCCTACTGTAGCCAGCAGCAATACAATATCTGCACGTTCAAATAATTTGGTCGTATCCACCGCAATACCTGCTGGTCCTGTCATGTAAACAGTTGAACCAGTTTCATCTGCTACAATCGTTTTTACTTCTTCTAAACTATTTTCTAAATCTGAGGTTTGTAAAGAAGTTATGAAACTAAGTGGAATGACAGCTGTTTCTTTATCCTCTGAGAAAAATCCAGCGAGTGCTTGAGGAGGCAAGCTACTAAAAGGAATGACTTCCTTCAGCCCGTTAATATCAGAAGCACTTACCTTATTTAAAGCAACTCCTATTGCATCTATATTTAGTTCAGCCTCTTCTGATTGCAAAACTAAAATTGCAGGAAGACTTTCTGCATCTTTAAAATGCTCATCAATATTTTTTTGCGCAATGACGGATTTGGCATCCTCCGGCAAAGAGGCAACACTAGACACTTTATACTCACTCGCACTCGGAGCTAACACAGCAAGCAAAACGGTAATAACTAGCCAACTTCCAAGAGTAATCCACATTCCTTTTTTGGTAGCTACAAAATCTGTTATGTGGCGTAAAATGTTCTTCATTTACTCACTCTCCAATAATATATAATTAGTGACACTTGTGTCACTTTGAATAAAAAACATATCTGTCTCTTACAATACTTTATAAGTGACAGATGTGTCAATTAATCTCTGCTGAACATTCCATGACTTAATATCTCTTTTATAGACGCAATCCATTCATCTTGTGGTATGCCAAAATGATTTGGAATTGCAATCGTTTGAAAGATCATTCCCAACATAACCGATGTAGGGATATGACTTTTTATCTCATTTTCTTTTCGGCCTAACTCTATAAAGCCTTGGAATTGCGCATACATATCCACATGATATTCACTTAATTTAGATTTGTTATCCTCTACCCTTTTTGTTGTGTTAGAAGGTATTTGATGGATAATTTCCAACACTTGATGGATATTATTATGTTCAAATATGAAATCAATTAATAATTCAAATTGACTTTGGAAATCACCCGTTTTATCCAACGTATTAAACTCGCGTAGAAAGCGATTCATTTCGTACATCAGAAATTCCGATATAAGTTCATCTTTATTTTCGTAATACTTATATATACTACCTCTCGAAACATTTAAGACCGCCGCCAATCGACTAAATGTAAATGCATCGTATCCATCATGGATAATCATTGATTTTGTAGCATTAAATAATTCCTCATCTGTAAACTTACGTTCTCTACCCAAAGTACTCACCTCGTTCATAACTCAAGTATAGTATACCAAGGCAAAACCGAAAACTAATCCATCCAAATAAAAATTACAGTGGTATTACTGGTGCCTGGCACCAGTAACACTACTGTAACAATATCTTCTGAGTTTTTTTATTATTGTTTGAAGTTTGTGATGGCTGTTGCGAATTGATCAATTACTGGAATTGTACTCGTTTTTGTGTCTTCGGTTAGTATTGTAAAAATCAACGTTTCACCATTTTTGGTCTTCGCATAGCCAGCAAGTGATTTTATATTTTCTAAGCTACCCGTTTTTGCCATTATATTACCTTTTGCAGGGAATCCTTTCAATCGATTCCGCAGTGTTCCTCCAATAAATCGATCCGATTCGCCCGCTACTGGAAGGCTCTTATAATAAGTATTATACCAAGGTTCGTGACGTACAACATAAAGTAATTGAGATAATTGTTCGGAAGTAATTTTATTGGAGTAAGACATTCCTGATGCATCTTCAAATTTCCACTGCTTACTTTCTAGACCAACGGATGTTGCATATTCACGCATTACGCTCAACCCTGCATCCCAACTACCTTCCCCATATTTTACTTTCCCCATCTCTTTGGCTAACATTTCTGCATGTGTATTATTACTTAACTTCATAAATGGGATGATTAATTCTTTTAATGGCATTGATTTTCTCGAAACTAGCGCTTTAGCTTGTTTTGGAGCCTTTCCTTGGATAACTTTGGACGAAGGGATAAATGTAATACCTTTTGCTTTTAATGAACTTTTAAAAACATCCAGTGTATACAAGGTTGGATTTGTCACTGAAATCCATTCTTTAGTTCCTGATGTACCAATCGGAGAGTTCCCAGTAATCAATACCTTATTTGTACCAACTTGCCGCGTTATTTTTAAGGTGTTTTTATAACCTTTTGGTACAGTTTTAGATTGATTGACCACCTGCAATACACTTGTTACAGGAGTTAATGATACTTTCGTAGCTCTACCATTCACCCCAGGCTTCGCTTCCACTATTACAGACCCAGCATCAAAGTCTCCATTTGGCGAAAGAGTAAGCGCTGAAATTGGCGCTGCGTAATAATATGGCTCGTCCTCTGCTAAAATTCCTGCGGATAATCGTACAGAATCAAACCAAGTATCATCACCAATTAAATTACCCGAAATTTGTTTAATCCCTTGTTTCGCTAATCCATCCGCAAATTTGTCGAGATGTGATATTAATAAAGTCGGATCTCCTTGACCACGTAAATACAAGTTGCCATTTAACGTTCCCTTTTTCACATTACCATCTGTTAAAACAGCTGTAGAAAAACGATAATTTTCACCTAGTGTATCCAAGGCAGCTGCACCGGTTAACAATTTCAGCGATGAGGCTGGAGTTATTCCTTTGTCCGGATTATAATGATAAATCACTTCTCCAGTAGACGCCTTTCTAACAGTCACGCTTGTATTTGCATTTTTCATCCTACTATCTAACATAATATTATTAAGCGTACTTTTTAAATTTGAATAAGTAGTAGCAGCTTCAACGCTAGAATTATCGGTTACAGGAATAATTACTGATCCACAAATCATAAAAGCAGCAACGGCACTAACTAAGAATTTTCGCCAAATTTTCACCTTTTACCTCCCAAGTTTTATTATGTTATTCACACGTTGCACTATAACTTTGAATTAGAATTTGTCCAACTCAATTCGCTATTCAGTTGTGTTTCTTCCACCCACTGAATAAGGTTAAAATGATATTACTATTCTAACACCAAATTATCAGATAATACCGTATTTTTTTCAAAAAAGACAAAATACGGCATATTTTCCTAGTAGACAATTTCTCCTCCCTTGTATATAATCTAATTAACTACTTTGCAAAGCAAGGTAGTCAATTTTTAGCTAGCTATTATGTTTTACAAGATAGCTGTCGTGGAGGCTCACTTATGTCAATCAGAAGTCAACTCTTAAAAGGAATTTTAGACGGATGCGTGCTTGCTGTAATAGAAAAGGAAGCTGTTTATGGATATGAACTATCCGAAAAACTGCAAGAAATTGGTTTATCGGATGTTAGCGAGGGCACAATTTACCCTGTTTTATTAAGACTTCAGAAAAACAAACTCATTATCGGAGAAATGAGACCTTCCGATTTTGGTCCAAATCGAAAGTATTATTCTTTATCAGCAGCAGGTAAAGAAGCTCTTGAAATCATTTCAGAGGAATGGAATTTATTATCAGTACCGATTAACACCTTATTATCAAAAGGAGGAAATACGAATGAAAGCAAGTGAATTAATTGAGCAAAACAATCAAAAAAGAGAATTGCTAACAGAAGAAAATGAAAAATATTATTCTGGGTTGCTGCTTTATATACGTACTAAACTAAGTCTGTCTGAACAACAGTCAGAAGAAGTATTAATGGAAATGTTAGATCATTTAATAGAAGGTCAACAAGATGGCAAAACAGCGAAAGATATATTTGGAAATGACCCAAGAGGTTATGCAGACGAAATAATTAACCATCTACCAAAAGAAGAAAGAAGAAGCATGACTAAATTTCTCAGCCAAATAGCAGTTAACTTACTTGGATGGTTTTTGGTAATACGGAGCTTTGCTACTCTCTTAATAGGACAAGAGAGAGCTTCTATAGTCTATATCATCCCTTCTCTTCTTATTTTCCTATTGATTGCAATATTAATTGTTATTGGAGTAAAAGTAATTTTTGGTTTAATTCATAAAACAGCTTTCGACCAAAATTCAAGTGATAAGAAAATGATGGCGCAAGCGGGCTTATTTGGAGGAGGGAGCTTCTTAGTTGTGATGGTAGCTAGCTATTTCCTCAAGGATTTCGGTCCTTCCTTTGTACTTCCATGGAAGGTTTCACTTGGAATGGGTGCAATTTTATTACTAATTTCCTGGTTAATGAAAAAAGCAACTAATTAATAAAATGAAGCTGCTCAAAATCTTTGAGCAGCCTTTGTTTATCGCCCTCCATCTAAAGGAGAAAGCGCTCTAGTTTGATCGATGTAAATAAAAGCATCATATCGTCTTCCTATTTTAGATGGTACGTAATTGGCATATGCCTCATAATCCGGATTGTATTCCACCCCTATTGCTCGGTGCCCTATCCAGTCATTAAATAAAGACCTGTTTTCTTCATTAAAAATCAATAATTTATCAAATGCTCCTGCGTTATGCAATGCATCTTCCCAAGATTCTTTACGTGCAGGCGGAACGTCCATTATTTTATAAGGATATCCCCATTCATCCGCTGCAATAACTGTTCCTCTATGCGTACCAAAGCCAACTGCAAATACATTTTCCTTTCTATTTTCCTGGCGAAGAATCTGCCCGACATTGATCATACCAGATTCTTTCATATCCGTAGCAGATGCGTCCCCGATATGTGTGTTATGCTCCCAGACTATAATTTTTGCATCTTTCCCATGATAGTCCATTATTTCATTGATTGCCTCCACCATATGTTCATCACGAACATTCCATGACAATTCGTCACTGCGAACCATTGCCCGGTAATATTCCTCCGCATTTTTGGCAACCATTGCATTTATTTTTAAATTTAGGTCAGATTCTTTTTCGTCCTTATAATTGTCCTCGTGAGCACGTATGGAAGACACTAATTTAGAAACCTCGTCTATACAGGCATCTGAAATATCCAGTGAAGAAAATGCATAGGTTTCCGGATGGCGATTAAAAGGTTGAAAACAAGCGAGTGCCTTTTTTGCAAAAGCTAAATCCGTCCCTTCCGGATTTGTTTTACTTAGATATGTAACCACTTCATCTAAGGACTCCCACAAACTATATATATCAATTCCATAAAAGCCGACTTTCTCCCTTTTTTGCTCGTTGTACATTTTTAGCCAACTAACAAATTCAGCAGTTTCTTCGTTAGCCCACATCCAAGTTGGCCAACGTTCAAATTCCTGAAGAACTTCCATTACATCACTTGGTTCTGTCGTATAGCCCTTAACAAACCTATTAATATGCTGTGTTGATGGCCAATTCCCTTCAATTGCAATTATCGAAAAACCTTTTTCTTCTATTAAACGTTTAGTCAATTCAGCTCGGACGGTGTAAAACTCTGATGTACCGTGACTAGCTTCTCCTAGAAGTACAATTTTCGCATCACCAATTGTATCAATTACAGGCGTTAAGTCCTTTTTTGTTTCAAAAGGCAAGGCATATTTTTTAATAGATTCTTCAAGAGAAACCAACGAAACCACTCCTTTCATTAAAGCTTGAGTCAATTCATCTAATTTCATTCATTATAATCAGTACCGTATTGTTACTGAGCTGCATATGCTGATTTTAGTGCTTGAATCCATCTTTTTCTTAGGAGGGACTATGATAAAGCGATTAATTTTCATTTTAGGTTTTAGTCTAGTGTTTGCTTTAAGTGCTTGTGGTGACCCTGTGCAAGATGATTTACTTAACTATATAAACAATGAAGTAAAGGCATTAGAAGAACTAGAAAATGAAGCAGTGACGGAATACGATAGTGTTATTGGAGAAAATTATGTGGATGACGAAACAACATACATCCATATACAAGATGTTGTCATACCGAAATATAGAAAGCTTATAGAAAAATTAGAGGAAATTAGACCCGAAACAAAAGAAGTGAGAGAGATACATGAACTTTATATAGAAGCTAGCAACATGCAGTTTAATGGTATAGTAACCGTTTTAGCAGCAATTGATGCTCAAGATTATGATAAAATCAACGAAGCCAATCAAATACTTAATGAAGGTAGAGAATTAATGCGCCAAACTCTAAATGAAATAGAAGATTTGGCTAAAGAACATAATGTTACACTGACCGATCAATAGTTAGCTAGGGGAATGATCTCATTAAACATCATTCCCCTTTCCTTATTTCACGCAAGAAAAAGCCAAGACAACAGGAATTCTTTGTCTTCTTTTGAATTCATCTTCGCTACTAAAATGTTCAAGCTTTGGCTCACCTTCTCGTAAGTCGACTATTTGGAACCCAGCTCTAACTAACGCTTGAAAGTATTGCTCAATTGTTCGGTGATATTTAATAACGACTTCATCTATCCATGGTTCTTTTCGTTCCCCAGCGATGAAGTAATCATCTACGATCCAGCTCTCCCGTCTATCTCCAGCCTTCTTACTCTCAAAGGATGAAGTAGTAAGTGGATGTTGAACGCTAAACACAAACTTTCCATTTTCTTTTAATGTATTATGCACGTTGTTGAACAATTTTTGAATATCCTCTACGTAATGTAGTGCAAATCTAGAGGTTACTAGATCATACTCATTTTGGGAATAACGAAATGACTCCATTGATTCCAAATGGATTGCCCCACTCATGCCAGAAATTTGTTGAATAGCAGAAGCTGCCATTTGTTTAGAACCTTCTATACCGGTGTAATACTTTGCTCTTTTTTCCAGTAGTTCTTTTCCAAATCGAGCATCCCCACAGCCTAAGTCAAGAATTGTTTTATTAGTAATATCTCCAACCAATTCATATATAATTGGTCCTTCGATAGCATTATTGGGACTGTCCTTTCTTCCTGTTCTTTTCAAATAGCTTGAAAAGAATTCCGATTGGTCGTAAGCACTAGAGCCTCGGTAGTCCATTAATTACCCTCTTTTCTTCTATATAAATCCTTCGTTTTATAACCTTCTCCAAGGATTTTCTCCATTTCAAGCAGTCTTTTTTCTTGGGTTTCTTTACGTTTTGCACTATATACATAACGTGCCCAATCCTTTTGATAACCAGGTGTTAATTGATTATAAAAATCGAGTAATTTCTCATTCCGCTCCAAGTATTTTATAATATCCCCCACATTGTCAATATAATCATCTACACTTTGACTGTTCGGAGTTGTTGTACTTTTTTTCTTTTTCTTTGGCACTGACTTTAAGCCTACTACAGTAAAAATATCATTCATACTAACCATTCTAGAAAATTTCAAATCACTACCAGTCACGTATCCTTCCTCATCTGGCGAAATCGTATTGATCATATCGTCTCGATCAATATATTCCTTATAAGTTGGATTATTCTTTTTAGGATAAGCAAAGAATAGATAACCGTTTTTCTCTATTAATTGCTTTTCGATCATTACCTTTAAATAATTCGTATAATCCTCCAGATTATAAACAAATATATAAGCAAGATCATATTTACTTTCTTTAATGTCAGTATCATATTTCATTTCATCGAAATCACTAATATCTGATGGCACGTGAAGTATCAACTTTTTCAAATATTTTTCTAGGTTTAATTTTTCAGTAATTGTTTTTGTAGGCATTTTCATTTTCTCCTTTCACAAAGAAAGTCTTACACTCATTATAGAATAATAACGCCCAAAAGTTTTGACAAAAGCAAAAGCATGGTAGGATAAAATTAATGACCTATATCGAAAGAACAGGTGACCTATGAAGACGTTAATAAATATACTCCTAAAAAAACAATGGATTATATGGAGCGGACTATTACTTCTAATTCTATTTCTTTTATTAAATAAAGATTTAATCTCCATGCTATTAGATGGGGATGTCGAAGGTATCAGAAGCTACCTAAATAAAAACATGGAATTTGCATTATTCTTCCTATTTATTGTTATGCTCATCCAAAACTCATTTACTGTGTTTCCCCTCATCCTTGTCATTACAATTAATATTACTTTGTTTGGATTTATAAATGGGTTTTTATGGAGTTGGTTAACAAGTGTCGTTGCCTCTGTAATTGTCTATTACTCTGTTCGTTATATTTTCCAAGAATTTATCATGGAAAAATTCAATCCGAAGTTAATTAAAAAAATTGACGAAAATGGTTTCACCTATGTATTCCAAGCAAGAATTTTCCCCTTTGTACCAACGAGTATCATAAATATTTTAGCAGGGCTGAGTACTATACGATTATTCCCGTATTTGTTAGCAACCTCAATAGGTAACCTTCTTTATTTCTTTGTTCTAGCTTTAATACCAGCAGGGATTTTGTCTGCAGAATGGGATGAATATATGATTTGGGTAATCATTATAGCTGCCGTTGCCCTATATTATTTAATTAAACTTGCGAGAAATAAAAAAAGAAAAGCAGTTACTTTAGATAAGGATAACATGGATTAAATCCGAACATATTACTACTGTGTTTTATTACTAAAGCATATACTTTGAATTCAAGGCATTTAAGTTTTATACTAAATATGTACAAAAAGTGACAAAATTTTATTTGAGGAGGAACTTATTATGGCAACAGAAAACAAAGTAATTATTGTTACAGGTGGCGGTAGTGGAATTGGACGAGAATCAGCGTACAAACTAGCAGAGCAAGGTAACACAATTGTAATTGCTGATTTTAATGAAGCTGGTGCAAAGGAAACAGTCGCTCAAATTGAAAAAAGTGGAGGTAAAGCAACCTCTTATAAATTAGATGTTTCAAAAGCAGAAGAAGTTGAGGCATTAATCAATTTCACAGTTGAGACATACGGTACATTAAATGGAATTTTCAACAATGCCGGTATCGGTTTAGTTAAACCTTTCTTAGAAATGGATCCTGCATCTTATCATAAAGTAATCGATGTCGATCAACATAGCGTATATTATGGTATGTACTATGCAGCGAAAAAAATGGTGGAAATCGGTGCCAAAGGAGTATTCGTTAACACTGCATCTATTTACGGTACAATGGCTGCTAAAGGTAGCTTCAATTATAACGCCGCAAAAGCTGCAGTGGTGATGATGTCCAAATCAGCAGCTTTGGAATTGGCTGAACATGGTATCCGAGTAAACGGTGTTGCACCAGGATTCATTGATACTCCTATCCTTGGTGAAGATAAAGAAATGAAAGACTATTTAGCTGCGCAACATATGCACAATCGATTAATTCAACCACAACAAGTAGCAGAAGTTGTTGCCTTCTTATTCTCAGATGCAGCAAGTGCTATTAACGGTCAAACAGTACCTGTAGACGATGGATTCTTAAGCTTTAAATAGATAGTCCAAATTTGAGATGGAGGGAGTATATCGTTCACTCCCTTCCAATTTTTTAGATTCCTATTACTGATCGTTATCCATCTCTTCCTTTAATTTCTCAAGGAAAAAGTGCAAGAATAGCTTATTTTAACTTGTTGTCCCCTGCTTGGGGACAACTTTTTTTATGGATGTAATAGAACTTTTTTGGTACATTATTAACAATAAAAAATAGGAGCGAATACATATGAAACTTGCAATCATTACTGACATACATGGCAATGAAATGGCGCTAGAAGCAGTTCTTCAAGAAATTGATCAGCATGGGGATATAGAAGAAATTTGGTGCCTCGGAGATATGATTGCAATGGGACCAGAAACAAACGAAGTACTATTTACTCTTTGCTCGTAGCGATATTCGTATGATTACAGGTAACCATGATGAAGCCATTTTGTCCTTATTGGCTGGCGAAGGACACCCCGAAAGTTATAAACATACACGTGAACATCACGTCTGGATTGCAGATCAATTATCTTTAGACCATATAGTAAAGCTTAAGCAACTTCCTCGAATAATAGAAAAAGAAGTAAATGGCTTCAAGATTATCGGTATTCATTATCATATTGAATTAAGTAAGCGCAATGCACATATTAAAGATAAACCTTTTTACAGTATATTAGAGCCAACTTTAGAAAATATGGAAAAAATGTACAAAGATTATCCAGCTGATATTATTTGTTTTGGGCACAATCATCCCGAGCATTTTTTTCATAATGAGCAGCAGGTCTATTTAAACCCTGGTGCTCTTGGGGTTTCAAAAGGAAATACTGCTCCTTATGGAATAATTGATTTCACAAAAAGTAAACCTACTGTTCAAATTAAACACGCTACCTATGATAAAGAAGCTTTCATCCAAAAGTTCAACACGCTCCAAGTTCCTCAAAGAGAAATAATGTTAAAGCTTTTTTACTTAAAAAACTAACCCAATCATAACTTTTGACATTTTAGTAGTTCCCAACCCCTCTTTTTATTTCTACATATGCTATTTTGAAGGATAAAAAGGAGGAAAATTGAGTGTTTGGGAAGTTTCGAAAAAGACAATGGCAGCAAGATTATCCTTGGGGACAAAGCCCATATGGTCAGCAAGGGTTTCCTGGGATGCAAAGCCCATATGGTCAGCAAGGATATCCTGGGATGCAAGGCCCATATGGTCAGCAAGGATATCCTGGGATGCAAGGCCAATACGATCAGCAAGGATATCCTGGGATGCAAGGCCAATACGGTCAGCAAGGATATCCTGGGATGCAAGGCCAGTACGATCAGCAAGGATATCCTGGGATGCAAAGCCAGTATGGTCAGCAAGGATACCCTGGGATGCAAGACCAATACGATCAGCAAGGATATCCTGGGATACAAAGCCAGTATGGTCAGCAAGGATATCCTGGGATGCAAGACCAATACGATCAGCAAGGATATCCTGGGATGCAAGACCAATACGATCAGCAAGGATATCCTGGGATGCAAAGCCAGTATGGTCAGCAAGGATATCCGATGCAAGGCCAATACGATCAGCAAGGATATCCTGCGGGGCAAGGCCAATACGATCAGCAAGGATATCCTGCGGGGCAAGAACAATACGATCAGCAAGGATATCCTCGGATGCAAGATCAACAAAATCAACAAGGTCATTCAAATTGGCCGTACGGGTATAGAATGCCAGACTAAATAATGAGTTCTTAATTTATTTTAATAAAATTATATTTATTCCCTCCCAAGTGGAGGGATATTTTATTAATTATCAAATAAATATCTAAAATGATATTTATTTGATTATCTTTGTTAATTTGATGCTTTAAATCATTAAAGCGCATTGACTAATTTCAGAATATTTTCTATACTAAGAAACATTATATTAGGATAGGAGTCTTGAAAGGTGAAAGATTTTTTCAGCAAGTTATTAACTGGAATGAGTATCGGAATTGTTGTAGCATTAATTCCAAATGCATTATTGGGAGAAATATTAAAGTTATTGATTCCACATTATCCTGTTTTACAGCATTTATTTGATATTACTGTTTTTGTCATGAGTTTGTTACCAGTAATGATTGGTGTAATGGTTGGAATTACTTTTAAACTTACACCTATTCAAACTGCAAGTATCGGAATTGCTTCAATGGTAGGAAGTGGTGCTGTTCAAAAAACGGCTGATGGATTGTTTGCCCTTCAAGGGATTGGAATTGTCATAAACACTGGTGTTACTGCGGCACTTGCAGTTTTATTCGTTCAATTAGTTGGAGATCGATTAAAAGAATATTCAATTCTTCTTATTCCAGCACTAAGTATATTGATTCCTGGAATGCTTGGGTATTTACTATTACCATTTATGAAAAAAAGTACTGGATTGCTAGGACAAGTGGTTGCACATTTAACTACATTACAACCTGTTGTGATGGGAGCAGTTATAGCCGTGGTTTTTTGTCTCATCATACTTTCACCAATTTCTACAGTTGGGGTCGCTACTGTTATTATGCTATCTGGCATCGGATCAGGTGCAGCAAATTTAGGTATAGTTGCTACGGGAGTTGGTCTAGCAATTGCGAGCTATAAAGCAAATAGCCTCGGCACTGCTCTTGCACACGTATTAGGTTCACCTAAAATTCAAATGAAGAACTTTTTTATGAAGCCACAAATTGCTTTTCCTATGATAATTACTGCTGCAATCCTTGGTGGATTAGCAGGGGTTCTAAATATTCAAGGAACACCTTATAGCGCTGGATTCGGACTATCAGGATTAGTTGGTCCATTAAATTACATAAACTTGGCAGATGGTGGATGGACTATTGAGAATATCACCATTATGTTAAGTACTTTCTTAGTTCTTCCGATTGTTTTAAATATCGGACTCATCTATGTATTCTCACGTAAACTAAAAATGATTAAAGCCAATGACTATAAATTAGATTTTGAATAAACGAGAAAAGGATATCCACATATATTCCTTTCAGACGTGAACAAAATCGAAAAAAAGTTATCTATAGTCCTTTTATTTGGATTTGTTAACCTTCTTGGTGTATTAAACAAAATTAAGAAAAATATTAAAGGCAGTGGAATGAGCTCATTCCACTGCCTTTAGTCTTTAATCTGAAAGGATATCCTTTTTCTTATTTATAAAAATCATTTGGAATAGGTCCAATTGTTCTTCGATGATATAAAAGTGGTTCTTTATTATAGTTTTTAATATCGATTACTTCTCCAATCATAATTGTATGATCGCCCGCTTCGACTTGTTTAAATACTTTGCATTGTAAAACTGCGAGCGCATCGGTAAGTACTGGTAAATTAATATCTGACTCCTTCCAGTCACATTGACCAAATCGATCCTCTACCTTACTTGAAAATAAATTACATAGATCACCTTGATTTTCCGCTAAAATATTTACTGTAAATTTGTCTGCCTTTAAAAAGTCATTATAAGAGTTCACTCTCTTATCAATTGACCATAAAATTAGCAAGGGCTCTAAAGAAACTGATGCAAATGAATTAACCGTCAACCCCATTGGCTTACCTTCTTGATTAAATGCTGTTACAACTGTGACACCTGTCGGGTAATTTCCCATAGCGGCTTTAAAACTTGCTATTTGTTCCAATTTATTTTCCATTTACGCAACTTCCATTCTCTTTTCTTTTTAGCATATCAAAATCATACTACTCTTTCACACATTTAGATTCTCCACCACTCTTTGTTTAAATAAGCATAAAACAGGGTAAAGTTAGTTATAGCAAATAAACAATAATGGAGGAATTTAAAATGACAGTTAAAGTATCTGTAGAAAATGCCGTTCAAGCCAAACAAGAAATTGAAAAATTTGAAACACAAGGATACTCACGAGATAATATTCATATTTTCGCTCATTTTAAAGAAAGAGCAGATAATATCAACGACGCTTTAGATACTAGTGATGTCGGAATAAAAGAACAAGGTATTTTAGAGTCGATGAAGAACCTATTTACTTCCCGTGGCGATGAGTTACGAAATAAAATGGAAGCAACTGGCTTATCAAAAGAAGAAGCTGCAGCTGCTGAAAAAGAGCTTGATCAAGGTAAGTTAGTTATTGTTGCTCATAATTGATTCATGTATATGTAAATCCCATTCCCCTTCATTGGGCGAATGGGATTTTTATTTGTATTTTTTATTAATTTGATGCACAATTATAAGAACGAATGTTTTATTTTTTTACAACAATGGGGTGGAATTATTTGAAACCAGTTATACTAGCTGAAAAACCTAGCCAGGCAAAAGCATATGCTGATGCTTTTTCAGTCAAAAGACATGAGGGCTACTTAGAAATCAACCCATGCCCTATTTTCCCTGAAGGTGCCTATATAACCTGGGGTGTAGGCCATCTTGTCGAATTAAAGGAACCAAAAGCATATGATCCAAAATGGGATAAATGGTCATTGAACAGTCTTCCCATTTTACCAGATAATTATGAATTCCAAGTCGCAAAGGGGAAATATAAGCAGTTTACCATTGTGAAAAAACTTATGAAAACAACGGATACAATTATAAATGCATGTGATGTTGACCGTGAAGGATCAAATATCTTCTATAGCATTTATAATCATACAGGAGCTAGAGGTAAAACAATTAAACGATTGTGGATTAATTCCCTCGAAATCGAAGAAGTACGAAAAGGCTTTTCCAATCTACAGGATAATCGAAAAGATTTACTTTTATATGATGAGGCAAAGGCTCGCCAAATTAGTGATTGGCTTGTTGGAATGAACGGATCTAGGCTTTATTCTCTTTTATTACAATCACAAGGCATTCGAGAAGTTTTCCCCATTGGTCGTGTTCAATCACCAACTATTTACTTAATTTATCAACGTCAATTGGAAATTGAGAACTTTGTATCTGAACCATTTTTTGAAGTGGAAGCAATATTTACTGCTACAAATGGTACCTATAAAGGGAAAGCAAAAGCGAAAGAGCCAAAACGAGAAATCATTCAGGAGCTTCTTGCTAAACATGCTATTCAACCAAATTCACCTGGGGTAATAACTTCTGTCGAAAAGCAGGAAAAACGCACACCTCCGCCTCAACTCCATTCATTATCGACGTTACAAGCAACAGCCAATCGATTATGGAAAATGAGTCCAGCTAATGTATTAAAGACAATGCAGGGATTGTATGAGAAAAAGCTTGTTACCTACCCTCGTACGGATTCGCGTTATATTACACCAAGTGAATTTTCTTATCTATCATCCAAAGTATCCGATTATCAACAGCTGATCGGACACCCCTTCCCTGTTACTTCACTCGCTCCAAAAAAGCGATATGTGGACAGTTCAAAAGTACAGGAGCACTATGCAATTATACCGACGAAGAAAATACCTTCGCAGTCTGTACTTGCCGGCATGTCGAGTATGGAAAGAAATTTATATGAAGAAATTGTCCGTACAACGCTTGCAATGTTTCATAATGATTATTTGTATACAGAAACGAAAGTGACAACTGATGTAAATGGGCTTCCCTTTTTCACAACTGGAAAAACGGAAAGAGAAAAAGGTTGGAAGGCATTATTTATTCGTTCTGCTAAAGAGAGCGAAAAAGAGGAACCATCACTCCCTCCTCTATATGACCAAGAAAAAGTAGAAAGCGATATCGGTATTAAAGAGGGAAAAACAATGCCTCCCAAACCTTACACAGAAGGTCAACTCATTGCAATGATGAAAACCTGTGGGAAATTGGTAGAAGATAAAGGGGAAACTGAAATATTAAAAGAAGTAGAAGGTCTTGGAACAGAAGCAACCCGAAGTGGAATCATTGAAACAATTAAGAAACACGGCTATATTGATGTAATAAAAAATATTGTCTCTATAACAAATAAAGGACGAGTTCTTTGCCAAGCTATTGAAGGTAACCTTCTAGCAAGCCCATCTATGACAGCAAAGTGGGAAACGTATTTACGAAAGATTGGCAATGGCGAAGGTTCTCAGGAACGTTTCCTTCATAGTATTGGGAAGTTCATAAACAGTTTATTACAAGAAGTCCCTACCCAATTAAAATCGAAAAATATTGATATCAAACTCATTCCGCCTACTACATCAAGCTCTAAATATACTAAATATAAACAAGAGCCAATTGTGCTATGTCCAAAATGTAAAGAAGGATCTATCGTTGCACGAAAAGGATTTTATGGCTGTACCAATTATAAACAAGGTTGTACACAAACCTTTAATGGATTCTTTTTAAAAAAGAAGATTACACCAAGCCAGGTTAAGCTGCTTTGTACAAAAGGAAAAACAAATATGATTAAAGGATTTGTTGCAGAAAATGGGAAAACCTTTAATGCTAGCCTTGCACTCGTCGAAGGCAAGTTAAAACTAGATTTTAAGGAATAAATGTTAAGGGAAGCCAACAATACAATTTATTAGAACGCTTCGACAAATATTCTAGCTCCAGATTGTTTCCAAATGTATGCAAGAATTACACTTCGCTTCTACGTATGCTTGGCTTCAGCTTTCTCGTCATGCTCGTTGAGGACAGTGAAAAAATCTTTATAGCTAGTAAGTGAGCAATTTATTGTTCACTTACTAGCTTTTTTAGATGGGAAACGTTGATTTACGTTCCAGGCGGGCGCGTTCCGCGGGGTGAACGATGAACCATCACCGCCCCTACGGGTACGTTGTGATGGTTCATCTGTCTCACTGATCCCGTCGGAGTCGCCGCCTTCCACTACAATCAACTAGTATATGGCTAGAAAAAAATATTCTAACTAAAAAATCCTCCGCTTGAGGTCATCTACTGGTGTCATATCTAAGCTTTATTTCAAAGGACATATCGTTATTTGGAAAACTCAACTAACACTGTATACAAATGACTATCTCACTTAAAGGCACAGAAAAAGTCCCCAAAAGGTATCTTTAGTAAGTGAACAATTTATTGTTCACTTACTCGTTCTTTCGATGGGAATCGTTGATTTACGTTCCAGGCGGGCGCGTTCCGCGGGGTGAACGATGAACCATCACCGCCCCTACGGGTACGTTGTGATGGTTCATCTGTCTCACTGATCCCGTCGGAGTCGCCGCCTTACACTACAATCAACTAGTATGTGGCTAGAGAAAAAATATTCTATCTAAAAAATCATCTTGTTGAGGTAATCGTCTGCGGGGACTATTTAAGCATGGAGCTACTTTTGCATTGTATCTAAAGCGAATAAGGAAGCTAATAGATAAAGCAAGAAGACACTTTCTGTTAATAGTCGAACAGAAAGTGCCTTCTTTTTTGTGAAAACCAATACGCTATAAAAAATGTAAGTTTTTAAGCGCCCCCACTCTCGTTCGACGTAATTTTGTCTACAGTCTGACCACCTAGACAAATATCCAAGCACTTTTTCTATTATTTAATTATTTTATCTTCCAGATTGCATTTTATAGTTCCTAAAAATCATACCATTTGACTTCCTCATCCCAAACTTTTCATAATAAGGAACTAAGTCATCGTCACAGCATAAATCAATCATATATATGTCTTCTAGCTCTATTAACATCTGTTTTACTAATTCCTTACCAATGCCTTTATTCTTGTACTCTGGTAAAACTTCTAGAAAAGGAATATAGGCAGAAAGAACCCCATCGCTTATTGCTGTAACGAATCCAACTATTTGCTTTGTATTATCATCAATAGCAATAATCACCTTACTACTTTTCTTTAACAGATTTAAGTGAGTTTGTAGATTTGGCGGATTAAGCCAATCTACAAAAAAACCCTTTAACATTTCAGAAGAAATACCCTCGAGCGAATTCTTGTAAATCATTATATATCAGCTCCTAATTTGTATTAAATTTATAGGTAGATGACATATATCAAAAGTAAAGTAACAAGAGTTTTACCTCCAAGCTTTTAAGTAATATTGTAAGATAATATCAAAAATGTTTTTCAGCAAACTGAAAAGCAAAACATGGATGTGTGTTTGCAGCATGATGAGTCGCCCATACGCCTGAGAGGCTCACAACCTGAAACACCCTTCATACAGTCACTCCTTTAAATCACTTTCCACTACAGGACTTAAAAAGGAAAAGCATATGCGGTATTCCCCATACGCCCAGCTGTCGTTTCAGCCTGTGACAAAGAATTTAATATTGCTTCTTCTGTAACTTCTGCTGCTGCTTGAAAAAGATTATTCATTAGGGGTTGATCATCTCTCAGTTGCTCTCTTGTTTCCACAATTTCCTTTGAAAAATGAGAAATCTTCTGTGCGGTGGAAAAAGCAATGACAATATCCCCGCTTCCATTACTAAAATGACTTCCTGTTCTACCAAGGCCAATACCACATCTTTTAGCTAATCGCTTTAACTGTCTACTACTTAGTGGAGCATCTGTAGCCAGAACAATAATAATCGATCCATCGGCCGGTTTTAGAAAGTTAGTGATTTCTTTCTGTTCGGCTACTTTATAATTGTTACTTTGAAAATCATCCTTACTCCCAAAATTACTTAGAACGATACAACCAAGTGTATAGGTTAAGTTGCTATTTTCTTCTTTAACAAGTCGAGAAGAAGAACCTATTCCACCTTTATAGCCAAAGCATATCATGCCTTTTCCTGCTCCTACCGCACCTTCTTGAGAGGCATCTGGTGAAGCTTTTTCAATACACTCTATTGCATGCTTCGGCTGAATTGGTAATTTACGAATGGAGTTTAATCTACTATCATTACACTCTCCCACAACGATATTAATCGTGCCAGTAGTGTCCCCTATTTCCGGATTACTCTCCAGCATATATTCCAATGTCCCTTGGGTTACTGCTGGTACAGCAAAAGTGTTAGTTAACATAATCGGCGATTCAATAAGTCCTAATTCATCTACTTGAACAAGACCTGTTGTTTTTCCAAACCCATTTAATACATAACTAGCTCCAACTACTTTTTGTTTGAATAAATTATCTCCATGCGGCAATATTGCTGTCACTCCAGTGCATGCATACTCCCCTTCACCTAAAGGAATATCTAGTGTTACATGGCCCACTTTTATACCTTCAACATCTGTAATACAATTCTTTTCTCCCACTGGAAGACGACCTATCACGACTCCTCTTTTTCTAATTTTTTTTGGTTCAAATTCATTCACAGGTCCTTCCTCCCAATAAAAGCATAATCAAATGTAAGACATTTAACTAGTTGAACTTGCAATCATAATTGAACTTCTTATCAATCGATAACACTCTAGTAAATTGTCGTTCTCAAAAGAAATAGCGAGTGGTTCAATTCTTTTCACAAACGGCAATATCTCAACTGCATCTGTGAAACCTGTATTTAAAAATTCTATTTTTATTGTATATGGTGGATCTATTGTAAAAGGTTTAATTTGCCCATAATGTAAAATTGCTTTTTTAGTACCTTCTTTTATTAACTCTCTTGCTTTCATCGGATGTAAATTTAAAGCTGTGGTGCGATTAATCGTTTCTTTAACAATTGATTGATAAATATTAGGAATACATTCTTCTGCCTCTTTTACAGTTAAATTACAGCCTGAAATAAATATTACCGGGACATTGAAGTAACCTGCAACAAGTGCATTCAAACCAAATTCTCCAAACTCCATTCCATTTATTTCGATCGATTTTATTACTTTTCCATTAAAAGTGTGATTCAGAATCCCATTTTGTCCCATTTTAGTGTGATAACCAATAAAAAAGGCAGCGTCAAATTCTGAACTAATTCCCTCCATCATTGCTAACTTTTTTGGAGAGCCTAGAATAAGTTCGGAATTAAGATGTAATTTTTCATGATAAATATTTCGCATAGTTCCGTGAGAATCATTCACAACTATTCTTTTTGCCCCTACTTCCAATGCCCCGATAATACAAGCATTAACTTCTTCAGTCATTAACATTCTTGCGTAATCATGTTCTTTTCCATCTCGTGATGTATGCTCATTATGTACTACCCCAGAAACACCTTCAATATCTGCAGAAATAAAGATATTCATTTTTTCTCCTTAAGATAAATTATTTTAATGTTAATAATTTATTTCTCGATACAACCCTGATAAATTTTTTATAGCAAAATCTTTATGGTACTTTAAGAAATCCTCCCCTTTATCTGATATCTTCGCTCCTCCTCTTCCTTGACGTGCATTTATTAAACCTAAATATTGCAATACCTCCATACGGAGTCTTAGTTGCTGATCAGTCAAATGAATGCCATTTTCGCGTAATTTCAATTTTACTTTCGTCCTACCAAAGGATTCAAAGTTTTTCTTACCTTCTTTATAAATTTCTAATATCTCCATACTTTCTTCTAGGAAACCATGTTCTTCTATTTTATTAATAATTAATATTATTTCTTTCTCAGATAAAGTCATTTCAGAATCTGTTCGAGTATTTTCTGATAATTGCTCACTATCTTGTTTCATTAATGATTTTTCATAATGAAAGTTTTGCTTTGCATATAATCCTTCCGCTAAAGATAGTTGGGATTTAATAAATCTATTCATTAATGCATACCTATCAGAACCCTCGTTTAAGAGATTAGCTATTTTTAAAATTGTTTTAAAGTCTAAAGTCCTTGGACCGATATCAATCACATTTTCAAATTGTTTAGGAACTAGCCCCATTTCTCCGGGAGTAACAATAACATCCATATCAGATGGAATTGATTGCATTAAGTCGTATGCAATATATTCATGTTCAAAGTAAATATTCTCGAGTGAAATGGCCGTTTCTTCCGCACGTTCAACAGTGTCGTTAATAACTAGAATTTGGCGTCCTTTCGGAAGTTTAAGTAACTCTTTTGTACCTATAATATTTACTTCTCTATTCGCTACTATAACTGGACATGAGTCTGGAATAAAAGGTCGAGTAATGCCTTTTAGGGTTTCTTTTGATAAAACAACAATATCCTGTTCCGTAATAATATTCATCGTTAGTTGTTGTATAGTTAAGGCAGATAATTCTATTTTATCGCCAAGAATCTCCAATAATTGATATGCAATAATATTTAAATAACTCTCTTGTCTAGAGATAACATGAACTTTTCTTTTCAATTTAATCATCTAAACTACCATCCAATTCTTCTGCAAAATGACATGCTACAAAACGTCCTTCCTCTATTTCTCTAAACTCAGGAACGCGCTCTTTACATACTTGTTGTGCAAATGGGCATCGAGTGTGGAATGTGCATCCCAAAGGAGGATTGGCTGGACTTGGAATATCTCCTTTTAAAATGATTCTCTCTCTCTTTAGAGAAGGATCAGGGATTGGGACTGCACTTAATAATGCCTTTGTATAAGGATGCAGGGGATTTTCAAATAATTTATCCCTACTCGCCAACTCTACAAATCTACCTAAATACATGACACCTACTCTATCAGAAATATGTTCAACTACACTTAAATCATGGG
The DNA here is from genome assembly GCF_037104765.1 of Psychrobacillus mangrovi. NCBI lineage: Bacteria > Bacillati > Bacillota > Bacilli > Caryophanales > Bacillaceae > Psychrobacillus > Psychrobacillus mangrovi. The sequence goes on from NZ_JBAWSY010000002.1 coordinate 472,027, forward strand.
CAATAAACACATAGGTTAATTTGTATTGTTCCTGTAAATCTTTTAATAAGTTAAGTATTTGTGATTGAATAGAAACATCCAGCGCCGAAACCGGTTCATCCGCAATAATTAGTTTTGGATGCACAGCAAGGGCCCTGGCAATCCCTATCCGCTGACGTTGACCTCCACTAAACTCATGCGGATAACGATCTGAATGGTATTTATTTAACCCTACTACTTCCAGTAATCCTTCAATTCTCTCAGCTCGCTTTTCTTTACTAAAGTTATGTACGATTAGTGGCTCTTCAATGATTTCTTTTATTGTTAAGCGAGGATTAAGTGAAGCATACGGGTCCTGAAATATCATCTGAAACTCTTTTCGAAAAGGTCGAATCTGATCATCATTTAAATCAGTAATATCTTGCCCTTCAAAAATAATTCTACCTTCAGTAGGTTCTAATAACTTCATTAGTACTCTTCCAGTCGTAGATTTTCCGCAACCACTTTCTCCAACAATGCTAAGGGTTTCTCCTTCTTTAACAAAGAATGATATTCCATCAACAGCTTTGACAAACTCTTGATTCCTATTAAATATGTTTTTCTTCAGTGGAAAGTATTTCTTAACATTGTGTACTTCCAACAAATTTTTTTGCATTTTGAGACACCTCCTCATTAAGCCAACATTTGGAAAAATGCTGGAACGAAACTTCTTTAAACTCTGGCTCTTCTTCCCAACATATATCCATTGCAAACTTACACCGAGGTGCAAACTTGCAGCCTTCAGGCATGTTTGATGGAATAGGAACGTTTCCAGGAATTGACTGTAAACGTTCTACCCTTACACCAATCTTCGGAATAGATTCCAATAACCCTTGTGTGTATGGATGTTTAGGATTTTTAAATATTGAATGAACATCACTTTCTTCAACTGCACGACCTGCATACATTACAACCACTCGATCACACATTTCTGCCACTACTCCCAAATCGTGCGTTATTAGTAGAATTGCAGTGTTTGATAGCTTAGTTAGATTTCTCATCAAGTCTAAGATTTGTGCTTGAATCGTCACATCTAAGGCAGTTGTAGGTTCATCTGCTATTAAGACTTTAGGACCACAAGCCATTGCCATAGAAATCATTACCCTTTGCCTCATACCACCTGAAAGTTGATGCGGATATTCATGAACAATTTTTTCAGGTCTTGATATACCCACCGCTGTCAACATTTCAATTGCGCGTTTTCTTGCCTGTTTTTTTGAAAACTTCAAATGTAAAATAATTGCTTCTTCCAATTGACGTCCAATTTTATATACTGGATTTAAAGATGTCATTGGTTCTTGAAATATCATCGCAATATCATTACCTCGAATTTTTCGCATTTGGTTTTCATTGGCTTTTGTAAGATCTTTGCCTTCATAGAAAATTTCTCCACCAGCAATTTTCCCAGAAGTATCTTTTAGTAATCCCATAATAGATAAAGACGTTACACTTTTACCACTTCCAGACTCGCCAACGATTCCCAGTGTTTCCCCTTTAGCAACCTTAAATGAAACTCCATCTACTGCTTTAACTACACCAGAATCACTTGTAAAGTGTGTTTGCAAGTTGTTCACTTTAAGTATTGTGTTATCCATTATCCCCATTCCTCTCCATACAGTTAATCTTTTATCTTTGGATCGAGAGCATCTCGCAATCCATCCCCTAGTAAATTAAATGCAAGTACCGTAACGAAAATCGCTAATCCTGGGAAAATGGTTACGTGTGGGGCGATATTTAAATAGTCTCTTCCTCCACTTAACATGGCTCCCCATTCTGGTGAAGGCGGTTGCGCTCCTAATCCAAGAAAACTTAAACTTGCTGCAGTTAATATTGCTGAGCCAATTCTCATTGTAAAATAAACGATAACGCTAGACAGTGTACCGGGAAAAATATGTTTCCAAATAATGCGTCTTGGTTTTGCACCAATCGATTTTGTAGCTTCCACATATAATGTTGACTTCACTGAGAGTGTAGAGCTTCTTACAATTCGAGCGAATACTGGTACACTGAAAATAGCTACCGCAATAATTACATTACCAAGCCCAGGACCTAATATTGCTATAATACCAATTGCCAGTAATATTCCAGGGAAAGCAAACAATACATCACAAATTCTCATGATTATTCGATCAATCCATTTACCATAATATCCTGCTATTATTCCTAAAAATGTACCTCCAATAGCTCCCAATAATACTGAAGTCAGCCCAACGTATAAAGATATCTGTGTACCCGCTACAATACGGCTAAATATGTCCCTCCCATATGGATCCGTTCCAGCCCAATGTGTTGTGGACGGTCCTGAGAGTACATTTTCATAATCAGGTTCTGCAATATCGTATGGGACAATGAACGGTCCGATAAGAGCAAGTAAAATCAGAAAGATAACAAAAAAGAATGATATGAACGCAAGCTTCTGTTTTTTAAACTTTCTCCAAAACTCTGAAACTGGAGTTCTAGCAGTACTTTTATCTAATGTTCTTTGCAAATATTCTTCTTTTTTTGACAGTTTTAGTTCTACCATTCTGCTCCCCCCTACTCATATCGGATTTGCGGATTTAATACACCGTATAACAAATCAACAATTAAATTTATTAATATGAATTCTAAAGCAAATATAAGCATTTCAGCTTGTATAACCGGATAATCCCGATATGCGACTGAATCAATTAGTAGTTTTCCAAGACCTGGCCAACTAAAAACAGTTTCAATAACAACAGATCCACCTAGTAGAAACCCAAATTGCAAACCAGTCATCGTAACAACCGGGATCATTGCATTTCGTAGCCCATGACCCCAAGTAACTTTATGCTCACTCAATCCTTTAGACCTACCCGTTCTTATATAATCCTCTTTTAAAACATCCATAAGGGAGGACCTTGTAAACCGAGCAACGACCGCTGCAACTCCTGTTCCCAAAGTAAAGGCAGGTAAGATATAGCTTTTCCAGGATTCAATTCCACCAGTGGGAAACCAACCTAATGTAACTGCAAATAATTGAATAAGCATCAGACCTAGCCAAAATGAAGGTAAAGATAATCCGGAAACCGCACCAAACATACCTAAATAGTCTTGCCATTTATTTCTTTTAGTTGCGGATATTACTCCAATTAATAACCCAACAGCAACAGCCCAGACCATACTCCAAAAAGTTAACCAAAAAGTAGGCATAAATCGGTCACTAATTTCTTCAATTACTGGTCTTTTAGTCTTTAATGATGTCCCCAAATCTCCTTGAAATAAATTTGTTATATAAGATACGTATTGTTCTAAAATGGGTTTATCTAAACCTAATTCTTTTTTAACTGTCTCTACATCTTCAATGGTTGCATCTGCACCAGCAACAAGTCGTGCGGGATCCCCTGGTATCATATGTACAAAAAGAAAAATGAAAATAGATACCAGAAACAATATCGGTATAATTTCGAGAAGTCTTTTTATAAGAAAATGAAACAAATTTATTCACTCCTTTGTGAAAAATAGAGCGCTATATTTAAATATATAGCGCTCTTTTTGAAAATTCTTACTCAATTTCGATATCTGTAACACTTAATGAACCATCCGGTAAAAGATAAATTCCTTTTAAATAATTCTTCTTACCTGCCATCGTATTATCTGTTGATAAGAAAACCCAAGGAGCATCTTTCCAAGTTTTCTCTTGTGCTTCTTTATATGCTTGTGCTCGCTTATCCGAATCCGCAGTTTTTAGTGCAGATTGAATCTGACTGTTTACATCTGAATTATTATAGTAAGAGACATTATAAGAATTTGGTGGATATGCTTCAGTTCCACCTAGAAGTGGACGAATTCCCCAATCTGCATCACCAGTTGATGGCGACCAACCACCGTAGTACAATTCAATTTCTGCATCATCTGCATTTTGTACTGACCAAATTTTATCAGATATAGTACCAGCTTCCATAGGGACAACTTCTACTTCCACATTCACTTGTGCTAATTGTTGTTGAATGAATTCCATTGCTTTTATAGCGCTTGAGCTATTTCCACCCCATAATTTCGCTTTAAAACCGTTCTCTAAACCAGCTTCTTTAAGTAGGCTTTTCGCTTTTTCTATATCAAAATTATATGGATCTTGCTTTTCATAGTACTGTACATCAGGAGCTATAATTGAATCTAATATATTCCCATGACCATTCATAACTACTTTAATAAATGCTTCTTTGTTAATCGCATAATTTAATGCTTCTCTTACCTTAAGATCATCATACGGTGCTTTCAGTGTATTCATAGACATGTATCGAACAATAATAGAAGGTTTACTTTCTATTTCAATTCCATTCTTTCCATTAATACTATCTGCCTGTTCAGTAGGGACTGGAAAAATAAAGTCTGCTTCCCCCGTTTGTAGCATTGCAATTCTAGAACCATTTTCAGATACAGGTCTAAAAGTAATAGAGTCTACTTTTGGCAACCCTTCTTTCCAATAGTCTTCATTTTTTATAACTTCTAGACCTTCACTTGGTTTCCATTCAACGAATTTAAATGGACCAGTACCAACTGGATTTCTAGCAACTTCCGCTCCAAATTCCTCTAATGCTTTTGGACTATGAATTAGCCCCGCAGGATGAGCAAATGTGTTAATCATGGCACCAAATGGCTCTGATAAGGTGAACTTAACTTCATATTCACCTATAACCTCAGTTTTTTCGATTAAACTATAAAGGCTATGTCTTTTTAGACCACTATTGGGATCTGCAAGCCGATCAAAGTTTACTTTTACTGCCTCAGCATTAAATGGTGTACCATCATGAAACTTAACATTTTGGCGCAACTTAAATGTGAATTCAGTTGCTTCCTCATTTGATAAATATTCTTCTGCTAATATCGGTATAACTTTCATGTCTTTATCAAAACCAACTAACCCTTCAAGCATTGTCTTTTGAGCTGATCCTGATAAAGTGTCATTTGTATCGTGTGGATCCATTCCTGTAAAATTATCCGCAACTGCTATAACAATATCCTTTCCCTCTTTAGCAGCTTTTTCTGCAACTTTCTCTTCACCATCATCTTTTACACCTGAATTATTCGAACAGCCCGCTAATACTAAAACCATCATTAAAGCTAGTAAAGATAATAAACGATAAGCATTTTTCATCCGCTTTTTCCCCCTTGTACATATTTTTATGATAAATGCATTATGCATTTTCCAACGAAAAAGATGGACGTAACTGCCCAATTACTTCTTGCCTTGCATTCTTTAATTCTGGATAGTGATACTCCTTTAGAAGTTTACTTTGCTCTTCAGTGATTAAATTAAGTTGTTTTAGAACTTCGACTGCGACTGAAGAAGTAGCTCGACCATTACCATCTTCAATTTTTATAGCAATACCAATTCCCGTTTCAATATCTCCAATACAGTAGACTCCCTCTGCCCCGGCTTTTCCGAACATCCTTCCTTTTTCAATCTTCATAAAGTCAGTGCAAAAACGATTTGTACCCCCGACCATTTCAGGTTCCTCCATCATTGCAGAAGTAATTCGCTCTATTGCTTGTTTTCGTTTTGCAGGAAGTGATGCGGGATTAGCTAATTTAGCAAAACCCAATGCCAATTTTTTCAATGGAATACCGTGTACTGGTACACCACAACCATCAATACCAATCTCTATTTCATCTAATGGTATTTCACAAAGATCACTGATTACTTCAACTATTCTTCTTTGTACAGGATGATTAATCTTATAGTAATCTTCTAAACTCTCTCCCATAAATTTAGCTGTAGATAACATTCCGCAATGTTTCCCAGAACAATTATTATATTCAGCAGTAACTTCTTTTCCGGATATCATTAATTCCTCATATTTTTCTTGCCATCTTGGTGGATGTGTTCCACATTTCAAGCTGTCGATTGATTCATCTAAGTTCTTCAAAATCATTCTTACTCGATTAGTATGCTGATCTTCTCCATTATGGGAAGCACAAGTTAACGATAAATCCGCCTGACTAAATTGGTAAAAATCAGCTGCTCCCGTTTCAACAATAGGAATCGCTTGCAGTGGCTTCATAGATGAACGAGCAAATGTCACTCTGTTCGGATTTCCATTAGAGTAAATGAGCTTACCTTCACTATTAACAACTGCAATATGTCCCCAATGTTCACTTTCAACAATGCCGCCTCTTATTACATCAACTAAATGTTTTGCAACCATAATTGCACCTCTAATTATCTGTATTTTCTAATAATATATCTCACATTCCAACCTTTTACAACTTATTTATTAAAAATTAAAAAATATTAAAATATTCAGTTACTTAATAGTGCTTTATTTTGGTTTTATAGGTTGTATTCTGTTAATGTGAAAAAGGTTAACCCTTTGAGAGGTTAACCTTTTCTATTTAATTACTTATAACTTTTTCATCTATTAATGGTTACTTGTTTTAATCGTACATTTTTATTTATAATTTCTGCACCAGCTAGAGCTAGCTAATCCTCTTATGCCTTGTAACTCGATACTTTTAAAATCTGCAAAGTCTCCTGCATCTAATAGTAGTGTATTTTCATCTTTAAGATGACTGATTAGGGTAGCAACTTTAGCGAAATTGTCAAAATTGCTGTGAATATCATTTGTATGTAAAATTTTTAATTTCATAGGTTCCTCCGATTTAAATGTCTTTGAATATTCTACCATATTCTGATAATTCATTGAAATCGTTTCTCTCATTCAATTTAGTGAAAAATATTAATAAATATCTTGTTGAAATTAATTTGAATAATTATATCTTTCATTGGGTACTTCGAGGAACTCATGCTCCCGTATATTAGTTGGGTGACATTTGCCATTGGTCTTTAAACAAATATTTCTATCCTCTTCTTCAATTTTTAGAATCTTGTTATAATAGTCAAAAGAGTATTTGGGGGATTATAAGTGAAGAATAATAAAGTTTCAATGATGGATGCTATTTTAATTGAAATACTGCGTAGTAATGGCGTCTCCAATAATGAGATACTTCAACAGTTAGAACGAAAAGATATTCAGTCTTGGGAAACCGATTATCCAAATAATAATTTTCATTCTTTATTTTCATTATTTGAGGAAGATAAAAATAAATTTGAGTCGATTTTACAGGAAGGTTACACCGTTAAGTTCGTTACAAGAAACGGTCTTAAAAACTTATTAAAACTAAAGTATCAAAAAATTGATGAACGAGATTTCGAGCTGCTCGAAAACGGAATAAAACACTTAGAAATCGATGAGCAACAGCTATCTTCCTTAAAGCAACTTTTATCCATTAACTGGGTTATTCAAGAAGACACGAATAAAACATACCCAAAATTTGTTGATATAATTCCAGCATCAACGATTTAAAAATATACTTCTTTTCTTAGAGGCTGCCCCAAAAAGTGGGTTGCCTCTTTTTAAATTTGATTTTTATAATGACAACACGAATACCTATATATACTTAAAATTGGTTATATACTTCTTTTGTCATCTGTAAAAATACATTTGCAGCAGGTGACAATGGTGTATTTTTCAAATAGCTAATGACAACTGTATTTTTATATATAGGGCTCCCTAATGTATATAAATTGGCTTCTATTTCAATTTTATCTCATTCTACAACGCTTTCTAGAATAATCATTAAATCTCCGATTCAAAAATAACTAAAAAGTTATGTTTATCTTCAATCATTGGGGCTCTAAGCTTTATAATTATTGAATAAATCTGACCACTCATGAATTAGTTTTTTAGACTAGTCCCTCATATTTAATTGTTCAAGTTGCGGATCATCATCTTAATTAAAAATCAGTAAAATTTATATATGTTTTGAAACTGTTGGGTCTCATATATTAATATTTTTTAAACTATTCCATAGAATGTTTAGCAAACAAATAAATACACAGCACTTAATAGAAATGATTAGAAACATAGCAATATAAAAGAAACTCCAAAATTATACTCAGCCATTTTTTAATGGATGGATATTTATTTTGAAGTTTCCTTCTATTCATGCTCTATATCCTTTACCGTTATTTACCACATTTTCACAACTTTATATTTCTACACTATAATCATATTCTCATATTAGAAAATAGACTCTAAATTACTTCTTACCTGTTTTTATTTAAACATTGAAAATTTTACAAAATCTTATTAAAACGATAATTTTCTTTTGCTATAATCGATGGGCAATGCCAAACAAATTATGAGGAGTGGATTGTAGATGTCAAAGGAAAGCTTTTGGAATAATGCTTTCAGTAAGGTAGCCCTATCTCTCTTATTAGTTCTATCATTATTTTTACCATTCATCACTGTTCCAAATGTACAAGCAGCTGAGCCTATTACTGTAACAGAGGCTATTGCGAACAACACTGGAACGGCAACGGTAAAAGGATTCCTCGTTGGTACCGCAAGTTCAGGTACTTCTTACGATCAAGAACCACCGTTTACAGTAGCGACCAACGTGGGTCTAGCCGACTCTCCTAATGAAACAGATCCGTCAAAAATTTTACCAGTTCAGTTACCAACCGGAGCGGTACGAGCTGGATTAAATTTAGTTGATAATCCTAACCTATTTAAAGGTGAAGTAACAATCACTGGCACTCTTTCAGCCTATTTCTCTGTACCGGGCTTAAGAAGTGCAACCGCATATACTATGATTTCCGAAGGTGAAACTCCCCCTCCTTCACCTGAAGCGGAAGTCATGGAAAATATCGCTGCTGCTCGTGCAGTAACGGACCCAAACAAATTAATTAAGGTAACCGGAACTGTCACAACAGGCACTGGTTTCTGGGGTGGAAAAGCGTTTTACATCCAAGATGAAACTGCAGGAATTTATGCATTTACTTCTACATCAGATGTAAGTCCTGGGGATATCGTAGAATTGGAAGGAAAAGTTAGCCCTTATAGCGGTGAGCTTCAGATTCAACCGACCAAGATTACTAAAATTTCTTCTGGAAATGAACTTCCACCAGCGCAAGACATTACACCAGCTGGAGTAAACGAAGAAACTCAAGGCGAAAGAATTCAATTAAACAATGTAACTATTACAAATCTAGTAAAGTCAAACGACTTTGGAACATTTGAATTTACAGCTACACATGAAAATGGAGAATCTGTCGTTATTCGTAACGACAATCGAAACGGATTAGATTATGACACATTTTTGAAGCAATATAAAGTTGGTGATTTAGTTCATGTAGCTGGAATTGCTTCTAAATTTAATACAACCTATCAAGTGAAGACACTTGGTTTAGAAAGCTTTGAATTAGTGAACAAGCCTGCTGTTTACACAGACATTTTGCCAGGATCTGTTGCAGAAGGAACAGCTATTCAATTAATCTCACCAATTGAAGGTGCGACAATATATTACACATTAGATGGTTCTACACCAACTTCAAATAGCACAGAATACTCAGCACCAATTAAACTAACAAAAGATACGACTATTAAAGCAATCGCAGTTAGTGATACTACTTCTGAAGTATTCTCATTTACTTATAACGTACTAAAATCAGAAAATCTTGTAATCCGTGATATCCAAGGACAAGGTCATTTCTCCGATTACGAAGGAGTGACTGTACAGAATATTACTGGAGTTGTAACTCATCTATATAACTCAGCAAACTTTGTTATCCAAGATATCAATCCAGATGATGATCACTCAACTTCTGAAGCAATCATCGTCAATAAGGCTTCCAATGGACTTAAAGTTGGTGACCTAGTTACTGTAGCTGGAACGGTAGAAGAATGGTATTACGAAGGTTATTCAGATATGAAAGCAAATGACTTACCAATTACACGAATTCGTGCAACAACTGCTTTAAAATCTGGAACGGCTGAATTACCTGCTCCATTAGTAGTTGGTGAAGATATTATTCCGCCAACTGAAAACATTGATAATGATGGGTTAACCACGTTTGATCCACAAGAAGATGGAATCGATTTCTGGGAATCTGTTGAATTAATGCGTCTTGCAGTGCCAAATGCAAAAGTAGTTGGGCCTCAAGAATACGGCGAGGTTGTCGTAGTTGCTGGCAATTCTACTAATACAACCTTTAATGCATTAGGCGGAATTAATATTTCTGCAAATGACTATAACCCTGAAAGAATTTTAGTAGATATTGATAACGAAAAGTACGATGCAAAATCAGGCGACTACTATACTGGTAATATCGTCGGAGTAATGGGCTTTGGTTTCGGAAACTTTAAATTATGGTCAGAAGAAGCGTCTCTACCACCAATCACACGAGTTGAAAAACCAGTTGAAGCGACTTATATTGAGCCACAAGAAGATAAGCTGACCGTTGCTGCATATAATGTAGAGAATTTCTCCACAAATACATCCGAAACACCTGACGAAAAGGTTGTGAAGATTGCAAAGTCATTTGTAGAGAACATGAAATCTCCTGACATTATCACATTAGTAGAAGTACAAGATAATGACGGACCAACAGCTTCTGGAAACACAGATGCTTCTAGAAGCTATGAACGTTTAATCTCAGCTATCTCAGCAGCAGGTGGTCCTGCATATGAATGGACAGACATTGCACCTGAATATAATAAGGATGGCGGAGCACCTGGAGGGAATATCCGAGTTGGTTACTTATACAACCCTGAACGCGTAACACTATCTGAAGGAACAAAAGGTGGTTCTACTGATAAAGTGGCATGGGATGAAAATGGAAACTTAACATTAAATCCTGGTCGAATTCTTGATTTACCACAAGAAAACACTCGTAAACCACTTGCTGCTCAGTTTGATTTCCAAGGAGAAAAAGTCGTTGTTATTGGAGCACATTTAAATTCGAAAGGTGGAGACCAGCCTTTATTCGGTAAGAACCAACCACCATTCTTAGGCTCTGAAGCAGAACGTATTGAGCTTGCAACGATGATCAATAACTTTATTAAAGCGGGCCAAGCAAAAGACCCTGATCTAAATGTAATCGTTGCTGGGGATATGAACGACTTCGAATTCACACCAACACTAGCTGCTCTAAAAGGCGGCATCTTAACAAATATGGTTGAAAAAGTTCCAGCTGGAGAACGTTTCTCTTATTACTACCAAGGAAACAACCAAGTATTAGACCATATTCTAGTAACAAATAATTTGGTAGACAAAACAGCTGTAGACATGATTCATATTAATGCAAACTATATGGACATTCATGGCCGTGCATCTGACCATGATCCGGTTCTAGTTCAAGTAGAATTCAACCAACCAGACACTTATACCCTTTCAGCTAATCAAACAGCTTTTGAATTAGAAAAAGGTAAAACTGGAAAAATGGTACTAACTGAAACAACTACAAAACATGATGGTTCCAAGTCTACGAAAGATGTGACAGCAGAAGCTACATATAGTGGCTTTGACCCGAATGTGATTTCCGTAGATAAAGGATTAATCACTGCAAAATCATCTGGAAAGACAGTCATCACAGCAACTTACGGTGATAATAAAGTTTTAATCGAAGTAACTGTACAAGCTCCCAAAAATGGAGAAGCAATCATTACTCCAGATGAGGTAGATACGTCAAAAGCTAAAATCACTGTTGATGGCTCAGTACTACATGATGCAGGAAACATTTATATTCGCTTCACTGAAGGCGCATTAAACAAAATTGATGGTGCCAATAAAGACGTAGTGATTAATCTAGTTAATGGTACTTTCACAATAACTGCCGAAAACGTTGATACCCTTTCTGCTAGTGGTGAGTTTACCTTACACCTAAACTATCACGTACCACCTGGTCTGTTAAAAGAAATGAACCTACACAAAATTAAAGATAACTTGAAACTGAAAAATATTGCTATCCTAGACGGTAACAATAAACAAATCACTACAGGTTTTAAAGACGATTTCGTAATTGTTACTGGAGATGGTAAAAAACAAACCGTAGAAGGTGCCTACTACGATACTAAGTCTAAAAGTTGGAAATTTAAGAAATTATAATAATGAAAAAAGATCTAGCCAGAATAAACTGGTTAGATCTTTTTAATTTGTTTTGCTAGATAAAGATTCTGAGATCTAAACAATTACAAAATGACAAAGAAATAAGGCACTTTCTGTTCAAAAAACAATTCCATCTTTTTATAACGTAAGTTTTTCAGTACCCTCCACCCATGCAGCAAAAAGCGCTACATCACAGACTATGGTGCCTTAGAGCCTATTCTTTAATCTGACTCCGACGACCAAGGTGGAACACATACTGACTTACCCATAGGAGTAGCACTTATCGGGATCAATTCTACTTTGTTTTTTGCACCAATCTTCCCTTTTGGTTTAAGAGGAAAAGATATAGTTACTTAATAAGGATAAGAGTCTATAATAAGACTTTATAATAAATATAATAATGACGAAAAGGTGAGAGATTATGTCGGAGGAATTAAACGAAGAACCTAATTCAAAAAGGGAGCTATGGAATAAAAAAATGGAAAAACTAAATAAACTACCCCACATGAAACAACACAACTTAACAAATGGTTGGAAATTGTTCACGAATGCAGAGTTTACATTTTGGAATCATGACCCAAATTATTTAATTGTTGATGAAGATTTTGATACGGTGTGTGCATTTTACTTTAAAGAAGATATTTTTAAAGTTAAAAAGATAGCTGGTTGGAACGTTGAACTTACTATTAATTCGAAGAAGCAGCATGTTAAGTTATTTCGAAAGTCCAATGAGGATTAATAAATTACTTAAATAGGAGTGATAAAATGGGTGGCATGGGGAACTACTGCCCCAGTCAAGAGTAGACAGTCGAAATAAATTTAAGCGGTCTTAGCCCCATATTTTATAGGGTTAAGACCGCTTAATCGTTAAATCGCTTCGTTATAGAAACGATTGTCCACTAATAAAAATGTTAATTAAATTTTTTCATTCAAATAACTTGCTTTCTACATTCAAAGAATTAAGTATTGACCGGCTCTTTTTCGCTTAAACCGAGAGCCTGCGCTGTTGAAATATGAATTTCTTGCAGTAGCTCTGGATTTTCCATTAGTGACACGCCATAAGAAGGAATCATCTCTTTAATTTTTGGTTCCCATTCTTGCATATGTTGTGGGAAGCATTTATTAAGTATTTCAAGCATAGCGTGGACTGCGGTAGAAGCACCTGGAGAAGCACCCAGTAATGCTGCGATTGAACCATCAGCCGCACTAACAATCTCCGTACCAAATTGTAGCGTTCCTTTACCACCGGCCTCCGTATCTTTAATAACTTGCACACGTTGACCTGCCACTACTGTATCCCAATCCTCGAGTTTAGCGTCCGGGATAAACTCCTGTAGTTCTTCAATGCGCTTCTCTTTAGATAACATGACTTGCTGGATCAAGTATTTTGTTAATGACATCTCTTTTGCGCCTGCTGCCAACATAGTTACGACATTATCTGGTTTTATAGAAGTTACTAAATCAAACATGGAACCAGTTTTTAAAAACTTTGGTGAGAAACCAGCAAAAGGTCCGAATAGTAACGATTTTTTATTGTCGATAAATCTAGTGTCAAGATGCGGAACAGACATTGGGGGAGCACCAACTTTAGCTTTCCCGTATACTTTTGCATGATGTTGCTCCACAACTTCCGGATTGTTACATACTAAAAATAGTCCACTTACTGGGAATCCTCCAATATGTTTTCCTTCAGGAATACCGGATTTTTGTAGTAAATGTAGACTTCCTCCTCCGCCTCCAACAAAGACGAATTTTGCTGTATGGTATTCAATTTTACCTTCAGCATCATTCTTAACTTTTACTTCCCACTTACCATCGCTCGTACGTGTAAGATTTTCAACACTATGTTCGTAATTAATATCAACGTTTTTATTTTTTAAGTGGTCAAGCAATAGACGCGTTAAAGCGCCAAAGTTGACATCCGTTCCAGTATCAATCTTTGTTGCTGCAATCGCTTCATTCGCTAGACGGTCTTTCATAATAAGCGGAATCCATTCCTTTAGTTTTGCTTGATCATCGGAAAATTCCATTCCTTGGAACAGAGGGTTTTTTGACATCGCTTCAAAACGTTTCTTTAAAAACGAGACATTTTCTTCCCCTTGTACCATACTCATATGAGGCAAGGGCATGATAAAGTCCTTAGGATTATTTATCAGTTTATTGTTTACTAAATAAGACCAAAACTGCATGGAAAGCTGGAACTGTTCATTAATTTTTATAGCTTTTCTAATATCTATAGATCCATCCGGTTTTTCACTCGTGTAGTTTAGTTCGCAAAGTGCCGCATGCCCCGTTCCCGCATTATTCCATTCGTTTGAGCTTTCCTCTCCTGCTTTGGTTAGCTTCTCAAACACTGTAATTTTCCATTCGGGTACTAATTCTTTTAAGATTGTTCCTAATGTTGCACTCATGATTCCGGCACCAATTAAAATGACGTCTGTTTTAGTTTCTATGTTGCTCATTTATACCAACCTTTTCCCTAAAATTTGCAGAAAAGATGTAGGCGACATACCAAGTTAAGGCACTACCTATTCACACACCTTTTCTGTTCTCACTTAAAATCAATATCGTAGCGTATTACATTTATTTATAAATTAAAATATCTACTATTATAACACATAATAATAAGTTAGCTAAAAGCTGATAAAAGGTCAGAAGTCTGTCCACTAGGTCTAGGAGCACACAAAAACCAAAGCTCAACGCAACTTCTTGCAAGGCTTAAGCTTCGGTTTGCCATTATGGATGAACTGCCAACCTCTAATTTTCACCTTTACTTACCATCTAACGCCATGAAATATACATCATCATTGGGTTGATGAATCTAGTATAAATCTAAATTATTTATTTGTAATTGTTCAGAGTTTTGCAAACGCTTTCTTTGCGTTCTCAAAACAAGCATCCTGAAATGATAATTGAACAACTCTACAAATTATATCTTTCATCCATCTTGAATATCAAAAATATTATTATTGATGTATTTCAGTGATTATTTCTCCCAAATTTCAATCCATCTACCTTCTGGATCAGAAATCCAAATAAATGTTCCAAACTCGCTTTTTTCAGGTTCTTTTAGAAGTGGCACGCCAATTTTGTCGAAATGCTCTATCCAAGTTTCAATTTTTTCTACTTGAAAATTTAGCATCACAGATTGTTCTTTTGGAAAATAATCACTATCCGCATTAAAGAAAGAGAAAATTGTTTCGTTATCAGCATCGTGTTTGATGAAAGCGCCATTCCAATCTCCCATAGAAATTCCTAATGTATCTTTATACCAATCTTTCAATGAATCAACATCATTTGACCTCAAAAAAATTCCACCAAAACCTTTAACTTTCATAGTTATGACCTCCAATTAGATAATCATGTTTTGTATTTTTGTTCATATAGTACACCCAACTCTTTTTCTTCAATATTATAAAATTTCACTTACCTAACCCTTTAGCTCTTGTAACCGTTTCATTGCAGAGTGAACGGTAAGTCTATGAAATGAAACTAATTTATTCTTGTAGACGACCCCATAGATACTATAAGGGGAAAAGGAGCAACCTATATTTTATATACTTACTTCATTTATTTAATCCGCATATAATCCAAGACTTTTTGATCGATATATCCCCTCGCTTGAACTCGCTCATCAAAGTTTTCAAAGAGATGGTAGGATTGCACCGCATCTAATAAATCCTCACGATCTTCAAGATCTCGATCCAAATGACCATTTTCATAGAGTAAATTTTGTATCTCATCTTGCAGTTCACCTTCTATTGTTATAACCTCTTCTGGTAGGGTTGCCTCAAAATAGAGCCGATGTAATTTCAATAACCGTGCTATCTCTTTAACAGGCTCTTCATGATCATCGACTCGGAGATCAATATAGCGATCATTAAATCCTCCATAGCTACCATTTTCTTTTACAATTAACAATGCTGCAGACTGTTTTCCACGGCTGTCACCACCTGCAAGTTCTCCTGCACACAATGCATCTAGTAAACGCTCCGCTAAGGAACCCTCTGATTTTACAAATGATGCTCGCATTGCTTCTACTGTGTTATGATCAACTAAAATATTTCCTTGTACAGCAAAATTTTCTCCTGCATAACCACCTGCCCAATCAAAACAATCCTCGCCTGTAAAGGTAATACTTTTTCCCTTTGCATCTACAATTCCTACTTGCCTAGATGCAGACTTTTCATCGTTTTCAACGAGATTTTTTAAAACTTCCTCGGGTGCCACTCCTTTTTCCAGCAACTCCAAACCGTATTTACCATAATCTAAATTTGCCCAAGATTGGGTAGCAATAGCCCCTACACCCGCTTTTGCAAAAGGAACAACTGCTCCGACGCTTAAAAATTTGGACGCTACTGCTACACCTAACTCTCTCGTTTGCGGATCATAGCCAACAATTGAAAATGTCATCATTATACCCCTCTCATTTTCCACATCCTTACTTATTTCTATTTTAACTTTATATTCTGTCAATTAAAAGAACCCATCCCCTTTTTAATAGGGTGGGTTCAAATCCAAAGTTAATTATTTTTTTCATTAACATACTTACCATATCCAGGCTTCGCGATTTGTTCAAAATCTTTTACTAATAGATGTAAGTTGCTCGCCAATAGTTCACCAGTCATCGGTAAACCATGCCCTGTAACAGCGACTTTTGGTTTTAATTCAGCTAACCTTTCCACTGAATCCCTTGCTGCCTCCCAATCTGTTGTAAAATATCTTGGAGGGCCACTAATTTCCTGCTCCTGAGTGATTACTTTATATAAATATTCTTGTTTTACAGTAACAAATGCATCTCCAACTATTAAAACTTTATCTTCATCCCTAAACAGTGATACATGACCTGGCGTGTGTCCCGGAGTATGAATCCATCTAAAACCTGGCATATGAGGAATTGTTCCATCTGAAGGTAATTCCTTCACAAGGTCTCCTAAATTGATTGGATCCTTTGGAAACATAGCTGACATTTTGGCTATCATACCGCCTTCTACTGTTGGATCTGGATTTTGATAACTTTCCTTTCCTGTTAAAAAAGGCAATTCCAGACTATGTGCATAAACTGGTATATCCCATTTCTCCACTAATTCAATAATTGCACCTACATGATCAAAGTGCCCGTGAGTTAAAATAATGGCATTAGGTTTTTTATTTTCACCAAACCGTTCTTCTATGACAGAGATAATCTCCTTAGAAGAATGAGGCATACCAGCATCCACTAGAACAAAATCATCAGACTGAGGATGCCCTACTAAACATATATTAACAATTTGTATCGTATGACAATAAATATCTGGGAGAACGTCAAATCCTACTCCACTTCCAACTGATGTTGCAGGTATAAATTTATAATCGTCACCATACGAAATAGTCTGATCCACAATATCCCTCTTTTCATCTTTCTTACATTTAGTTTTTCACTGCTCACATAAATTTATACCACGCTATTTACTTCACTAAACAAGTTGACTTCTTCACTTTTATTTGGTAAATTCAATTTTAATATCTACGATAAAGAGAGTAACAACGTCGGATTACCAAGCGAGCTAGGGATGGTGAAAGCCTAGTTATAATGAGTTGTGAACCGCACTTTGGAGATGCTTAAAAGAAAAGAACAAGTGCCCTTTTTCTTTAAAGCCGGAGACTCACCGTTAGGAGAAAGTGGCCTAAAATAGGCAAATTGAGTGGTACCGCGGAAGTTCGAGCTTTCGTCTCATTTTTATGATGAGACGAGGGCTTTTTTTAATTAGGAGGAGTTTAAATGAAACAGTTAGTTGTAGACATTCTTCAAAATTTCACGACTGAGTTATTAGAGGAGCATATGATCGAGGAACCTGTGTATTCACATTTAGGAGACTATGCTCTACCCTGTTTTTCATTTGCCAAAAAGCAAAAGAAATCGCCTAATGTAATTGCACAAGAACTCGCTAATCGTATTCAGGATATACACATTGAAAAAGTTGAAGCTGTAAATGGTTATGTGAATATATTCATGAAACGAACAACATTCACTAATTCCGTTTTGACTATTATTCACGAGCAAGAAAAACTATTTGGTTCTTCTAATTTAGGTGCTGGAGGTGTAGTTACAATTGATATGTCCTCCCCAAACATTGCAAAACCATTTTCCATGGGTCATTTACGATCAACCGTTATAGGAAATTCAATTGCTTTAATTCTAGAAAAAAATGGATACAAACCAATTAAGATAAACCATCTCGGTGATTGGGGTACCCAGTTTGGGAAATTGCTAGTAGCTTATCGATTATGGGGAGACGAAAAGAAAGTTCAGGAAGCGCCTATTCAAACATTATTAGCTCTATATATTCATTTTCATGAGGAGGCGGAAACGGATGAGTCATTGAATGATAAGGGCAGAGCTGCCTTTAAATCTTTAGAAGATGGTGATCATGAAGCATTAGCATTATGGGAATGGTTTCGTACAGAATCATTAAATGAGTTTCAAAAGATTTATAACTTACTTGGCGTTACGTTTGACTCTTATAAAGGAGAGGCGTATTACAACGACAAAATGGACCCGATAGTGGATGACTTACAACAAAAGAAATTATTAATTGCATCTGATGGTGCACTTGTTGTAAATGTTGGAGAAAACTTACCTCCTTGTCTAATTAAAAAATCAGATGGTGCAACTCTATATGCGACAAGAGATATTACAGCAGCCATCCATCGAAAAGAGAACTATCATTTCATAAAATCTTTATATGTTGTTGGAAATGAACAAAGCTTACACTTCGCACAGTTAAAGGCGGTATTAAATAAAATGGGATATGAGTGGTCTGAAGCAATTCAACATATTCCTTTTGGATTAATCTTGAAAGACGGAAAAAAGTTGTCGACTCGTAAAGGAAAAATTATATTATTAGAAGAAGTATTAAATGAAGCTATTCAATTAGCGGAGGAAACGATTGAAGAAAAAAATCCTTTGTTAGTGAATAAAAAAGAAGTAGCAAAAGAAGTAGGTGTAGGAGCAATCATCTTTAGTGATCTAAAACAACACCGAAAGCATGACATCGAATTTGATATAAAGAAAATGCTTCAAACTGAGGGAGAAACAGGTCCCTATATCCAGTATACGTACGCACGTGCCTGCTCTGTTTTAAGAAAAGTTCAGAATAATGATATTTTCCAAGTCACTGAAGTAAATGATTATGAATGGGAAGTTATCAAATCACTTGAGAAATTTCCAGACATTATTCAACGGGCAGCAATTGAGTATGACCCATCATTAGTAGCAAAATATGCATTAGATTTGTCCCAAGTTTTCAATTCATTTTATGGAAACGTGCCAATAATAAAAGATCCTCCTCAATTACCATATCGCTTAGCAATTGTTCAATCAGTTATAACCTTGTTAGGAGAATCCTTAAGATTGCTAGGAATGAAAGCGCCTATTGAAATGTAAAAGAGGTTATATTTTTCAACTTTCTCAAACCTAGCTTTATTGTTTACAAAAACAGAAACACCACTGACTAAAGTCCAACCCCCCTCTTCCTATATGAATACGCTATTAAAGAGAGGAAGTGAACTAGTGGAGAAAAGAAAACCATGCAGCAAATGCGGAAAAATTCATAGCTCTAGGGGTAGGCGAGGGCCAAGAGGTTTGGAGGGACCTTCTGGTGAGCAAGGCCCCCCTGGAGTTCCAGGTCCACCTGGTCCACGAGGGGAAAGAGGACCTCGAGGATTAATGGGTTATGAAGGGTTTCCTGGTCCAATAGGTGAAACTGGTCCGCAAGGTATTCCTGGGGAACAAGGACCTCCTGGTATTCCTGGACCTAAAGGTAAAAATGGTTCGCAAGGTGCACCTGGGGTACCTGGGCCTCAAGGTATTCCAGGACCAAAAGGCGAAACTGGCCCTCAGGGTGATCCTGGTAAACAAGGACCTACTGGGGTTCCTGGGCCTCAAGGTATTCCAGGGTCAAAAGGCGAAACTGGTCCACAAGGTGTTTGCGGGCCTATAGGCGAAGCTGGTCCGCAAGGTGTTCCTGGGCCTAAAGGCGAAACTGGCCCTCGAGGTGTTCCTGGGGAACAAGGTTCTCCCGGGGTACCTGGTCCTCAGGGTATACCTGGACCTAAAGGTGAAAATGGTTCGCAAGGTATTCCTGGGGAACAAGGCCCTCCTGGGGTGGCTGGGCCTCAGGGTATTCCGGGGCCTAAAGGTGAAAATGGTCCCCAGGGTCTACGTGGATATCAAGGACCTCCTGGATTGGCTGGGCCTCCTGGTATTCCGGGGCCTAAAGGTGAAAATGGCCTGCAAGGTGTTCCTGGGCCTAAAGGCGAAACTGGTCCTCGAGGTGTTTCGGGTGAACAAGGACCTCGTGGAGTGGCAGGTCCTCCTGGTATTCCTGGACCTAAAGGTGAAAATGGTCTGCAGGGTGTTCCTGGGGAACGAGGACCTCGTGGTATTCCGGGGCCTAAAGGCGAAAATGGTCTGCAGGGTGTACCTGGGGAACAAGGACCTCGTGGAGTGGCAGGTCCTCCTGGTATCCCTGGGCCTAAAGGTGAAAAAGGTCCGCAGGGTGATCCTGGGGAACAAGGATCTCCTGGTATTCGTGGGTCTAAAGGTGAAACTGGCGCGAAAGGTATTCCTGGAGAACAAGGTCTTCCTGGGATGCCCGGGCCTCCGGGTATTCCTGGACCTAAAGGTGAAAGCGGTCCACAGGGTCTTCGTGGGTATCAAGGGCCTCCTGGATTGTCAGGTCCTCCTGGTATCCCTGGGCCTAAAGGTGAAAAAGGTCCGCAGGGTGATCCTGGGGAGAAAGGTCCTCCCGGGAAAGCGGGGCCAACTGGGCCAACTGGAGCTCAAGGTCCCGCAGGAGTGGCTGGACCACCTGGACCAGCTGCTGGGATTGCAGAATATGCTTATATTTTTAATACGGATAAGCAAAGGACTTATCAAGAAGAAGATATCTCCTTTAATACTAATGGTATTATGACAGCGGGAATTACCCATACAGAAGGAGAAGCAATTATTCACATTAAAAATGGTGGTGTTTACGAAATTTTCTATCACTTAACAGGTAGACAGCCAAATCAGGTCACTCTATTTGCAAATGGTAAAGAAATAAAAGGCACATCCTTTGGTGCTGAAAATGGAAATAACCAAAACGTTGGTATTCAAATTCTTCGTTTAAAAGATAATACTGATTTGACTCTTCGTAATCATACCTCCCTACCAAGTCATTTTGACCTACGATTCGATGCTGGTGGTTCACAAATCGGTATAAATGCGGCTATTATCATTAAAAAAATATCTACGTAACTCTGTTAAAGCTGACCCTAATGAAAAAGAACAAGGGTTCAGCTTCTTTTCATTTTGATTAAGAAGAAAGAAAAGAGCTACTCTTTAACGAGCAACTCTCCATCATCAAATTATTTATAAAAGTCTTCAGGTATAGGTCCAAATATTCTTTTATGATATAACAAAGGATTTTTCTCAGTATTCTTAATCTGAACTACTTCGCCAATGAATATAATATGATCTCCTGCATCTATTTGCTGAAAAGTTTTACATTCAATTTGAGCGAGTGCCCCCTTCAAAATAGGTAACCCTATCTCTGATTTTCCCCAGTCGCATTGACTAAATCGATCTTCTACTTTAGATGCAAATAATTTACAAATATCAGCTTGGTCTTCTGCCAAAATATTAACTGCAAATTTATCTACTTTCAAAAAGGTATCGTATGAACTCGATTTTTTATCAATTGACCACAAAATAAGCAACGGCTCCAAAGACACAGATGCAAACGAATTAACAGTTAATCCAATAGGTTTATTTTCATGATCAAAAGTGGTTACAACAGTTACACCTGTAGGATAATTACCTAGTGCTTTCTTAAATTCTAGTGATTGGTCTATCAAAGAAGAATTTTCTTCCGCTACATTTGTCATACGATCCACTTCCATTCTTTTTATTTTTTATTTCACTATTACCACTCTGTCTTCTACCGGCTCAATAATTTTTTCTTTTGGTGGGGAAACGGGTTTACCAAATGGCAACTGTGCAATAAGCTGCCACTCCTTTTGAATTCCCCAAGCTATTCTTAACTTTTCATCAATTTCCGGTGCAAAATGTTGTAGACTAGCTCCAAAGCCTTCTTGCTCTAGAGATGTCCAAACTAGATATTGTAAGATACCAGAAGCCTGATGGGACCAGAGAGGAAAATGATCTTCTAAACTAGCAAACTTATATTGAAACGATTCTACAATCGAATAATCCTCAAAAAATAAAACAGTACCATAACCTCTTGCAAATCCTTCTATTCTTTCTTCTGTTGAGGCTATTTTCTCTTCTGGAAGACCTTTTTTCAGCGTTTCAAAAGTTATCTTCCAATATTTTTTGTTTTGTTCCCCTAACAAAACAACAATTCGTCCAGTTTGCGAATTAAAAGCAGTAGGTGTATGCTTAACCGCTAAATTAATAACCTCATTTATTCTTTCATCGGATATTACCACTTCACTACTAATTCCATAAATAGAACGTCTACTTTGTACTGCAGAATAAAAGCTTTTTGTCATAATTATTATTCTCCTTTCCATCATGAAAACACTCCATCATTCAATAGTTACACTATAAGTGAAAGCATTTCACATGTACTCGATCATAAAATTTGGAAATAAAGTTCTAAACTAAAGATGGTTGTTCCTCTTTCCAAACAGTTGCGGGGATTTCCCGTTTTAATACTGGAATGATTTCCTTTGCAAATCGTTCCAATTGTTCTTGTTGCTCGGCAACCTCCAACCCTTCCACACTAATCATTTGTACTTGGTGACCAAAAGCATTATGGTAGTCTAAAAGTTTTTCTATTATTTTGTCTGGGCTTCCTATTAATGCAGAACCACGGGCAATATGATCTTCTAAATCTTTAAAAGGAGCATCATTATGCTTAGAAGCATCAGAATTCATTTGTGCATCATAATAAGGACGAAAACGTTTAATTGCTTCTTCATTTGTATCCCCGATATACAATCCCATAGCACCTGCACCAACAATAGCTTTTGATGAATCGTGCCCATAAAACTTTAATCGTTCACGGTAATGATCAATCAACTCTTTGTACTTGGCTTGGTCGTGAAAGGTATTCGATGAGAAAATAGGATCTCCATTTTTTGCAGCTAGCTCTGTAGAAACTTTGCTAGATGCACTTCCATGCCAAATCGGAATAGAGGATTGGTAAGGACGTGGCTGTGTCGTGATATTTTCTAATGGAGAACGGTATTTACCTTCCCAATTGACATTTTCTTCGCTCCATAACCTTTTTAGTAACAAGTATCGTTCCTCTAGAGATTCATACTGATCCTCATTTTTTACTCCGAACAATGGAAAGTGACGTGGATCATTTCCTTTGCCAATAATAATATTTAGTCGTCCCTTTGATAAATGATCAATCGTTGCGTAATCTTCCGCCACTCGAACAGGGTCTAATACACTAAGTACAGTTATCGTTGTCAATAAACGAATCTTCGTGGTTTTTGCTGCTATAGCACCGAGGAGGACAGTAGGAGAGGAGGAAAGAAAAGGGGCACCATGTCGTTCTCCTATTCCGTACCCATCAAAGCCAAGATTTTCTGCAAAAACAGCTTGCTGAATCAAGTTTTCAAAAGCTTCTTCTGAACGTATGCTTTCACCAGTCTTTACATTTCGCAAATTGCTAAGTAGATTCCCTATTATGAACTGCATCTCTAATTGTCCCCCAGTAAATCGTAACGATAGCACTTTACTATAAAATTTAATTTCTTAAACTCCTTTGACGTATCACGTTTAAATCCAAGCCATTCATATAAGCGAATAGCACTCGTCATTTTGTCACTCGTGTGTAAATAAACATGTTTTGAATTTTTTTCACGAGCATAATGGATGCTTTCCTTCAATAAGGCTTGAGCAATGCCTTTCCCTCTTGCGTTTGGGCTAACCGCAAGCATGCGAATAATTGGTGAATGAATTTCTAGCTCCGGTCTACCATACGCAGCATTTGAATTCGTAAATAACTGTAACGTTCCCAGAAGCGTTTCTCCGTCCCTGGCTACTAATATTTTATCAACAGCAGGATTATCCACAGATTCTTTCAAATCCTTAGCATAATCCAACCAATCTTGTACATTCATATATGAACTTTTAAATTGCGAATAACTTTCTACTAGCAATTGACGCACTATATCTTTTTCATGTTCTTTCAATGTATCAATGGTAATAACACTTTCCATTCCTTAAATCCTCCCAGCTGAAACTATGCTACTCCGCCTTTACTATACTGCTTTGCTTTTCTTTCAATTACATATGAGATTCCTTCAAAGATAATAGATAAGCCCCAATAAATTAACCCTGCTGCTATAAATGCCTCTAAAAATTTTAATTTCGAAGATGCTACGATATTTGCAGTTCCTGTTAATTCTTTTTGCGAAACAAGAAAAGCAATAGAGGTCAAGTGTAAAAAACCGATAGAAATATTCGTGAAATTTGGAATCGATTTAACTAAGGCTTGTGGAAATAATATTCTTCCCATTGCTTGAAAAGTGTTCATTCCAATTGAATACGCCGCTTCCATTTGTCCTTTTGCTACACTTGATATACCAGAACGAATAATCTCTGATAAATATGCTCCTGCTGTTAGTGATAAAGCCAGTAAAACGTAAAGGACAATTGGAATGGAATTTGTTTGAAAGGACAAGTTTAAAGAATTAACTATTCCATCTAACACTAAAGGAACACCATAATATATCAACATAATATGCATTATTGCAGGAGTTCCTCGAAAAAATGATACATATCCGTTTGCTACGGAATATAAACCCTTCACTTTGTACTCTCGTATCAATGCAACTGCTAATCCTATAAAGAATCCAAATACTATTGGAACAATAGCCAACATTAACGTTAATGGGATAGCTTTTGCAATCTCTTTAAACGCCACCCAAATAAACGGAAAATCAATCACCATGTTTGCATGCTCCTTTCATTATCAAGCAACAGAAGCATCTGTTCCTTGGTAACGATTTGTATATTTTTCAAACACTTTAAAACCTTTTTCTAGTATTAATACGATTATGTAATAAATGATTGATAAAGCAATGTATACCTCTAAAGCATGTGCAGTAGCTGAAATTAATGTTTCCCCTCTACCCATCATATCCATTATTCCAATCGTAAAAGCTAATGATGTGTCTTTTAATGATCCTATTACTGTATTAGCAATGTTCGGAAACGCAACTCGAATGGCTTGCGGAAATATAATTCTAGTAAAGTTCTGATAAGGAGTCATTCCGATAGTATAGGCTGCCTCCGTTTGACCAAATTCTACTGAAGTGATTGCTCCACGGAAAATTTCTGCGAATATAGCGCCATTACTCAGAGAGTAGGTAATAATAACAAAGAAAAGGGCATCCATTCTAGAAATATCTATATTAATCAGGGTTAGAGCTGCAGGTAGACCGTAATACACTAAGAACAACTGAATAATAATAGGAGTTCCTCTTATAAAGGAAATATAGAGTGTAACTAACTGTTTTAAGACTGGAATATGAAATAATCTCGGTATAGCTGCTACTATACCGATGATTGTTCCAAATAGAATTGATGCAACTAAAATTTCAATCGTTACACCAAGATATTTTAATAACGTCGGAATAAATTCAATGATTAAAGAAGGATCAAATACTTTTCCCATAATTACGCTTCCTCCTTTTTTACAAAAAATAAATTAGAATCCTACTGAATAGTCCGCTCCAAGCCATTTTTTACTTAATTCACTAACTACTCCTTCTTCTTTTAATTCAACTAATGCCTCATCGATTTGATCTGAAAGAGTTGTATTATCTTTTTGAAGTAAGAAATAGACTTTTGAATTTAGTAGTGCGTCTCCTACAACTTTTTGTTGTGCATCTGCTAATTCATTCATTAAATCTACTGCAAATGGTGTTGATATTGTTGCATCCACACGACCAGTACGGATTTGATTGTTAATATCATTAGTACTATTACTATAAACAATCTCTGCTCCAAGATTATTCTCTTTGTTATATTTTTCGATGAATACAGCAGAGTTACTTGTAGCAGTAGTAGCAATATTTTTACCAGCTAAATCATCAATTGAGTTGATTTCATTATTATCTTTATGAATCGCTACTTTTAACGGGAAAATATTATAGGGCTCTTTGTTAAATAAAAATTTCTCTTCACGCTCTTCATTTACTTCCATCTGGTGAGCGATAAAATCTATTTTATTTGTTTCTAAGCTTAATAATAAGTTAGCAAAATCCATTGTTTTAAATTCAAATTCATAATCCTCTAACTTTTCATCAATTGCACGTACTAGCTCAACGTCATAACCAGTCAACTTACCATTTTCGTCTATAAAACAAACATTTGGAAACTGGGTACCAGTACCAACGATAATTTTCTTTACTCCACTTTTATCCGAACTTCCTTCTTCTGATTTAGACTGTGCTTCATTAGAAGAACAAGCTCCTAATAAGGCAACAACTAAGACTAATACAAGTATTAATATTTTTTTCATATATTCTCTCCTCTTCACTCAAGTAAACTTAGTGTTTTAGTTGGAATTAAAACTAAAATTTTTTATACAGGCACACCTTGTAATGCGGCTTTTAAATGTTCTAACCCAACCTCTGTTACACCCTTGTATACTCCACCTTCACCAATTTCAACTACCGGCACATGACGAACGCCGTATTTAGTATCTAAAATGTCTCGAAATTCATCATGATCCTTTACATCTACTGTTTTATACGCAATATTTTGCTCCATTAAATATTCCTTTACTTCGTTGCAATAACTGCAACCTTCTTTTGACCATACAACAACCGATACTTCATTTGCCATCTTATATTCCTCCAATTTTATGAATGAACTGCTACTTTATTAATATAGTTTGGACTTAATAATATAAATGAACGAATACGTTGTTCTGAATTTGGAATAGGGGTATGCAAAATAAATTCATCTACTCCATATAATCCATGTAACTCATCTAGAATTCCCTTCACTTGCTCCGGTGTCCCTTTAATGATATCTGCATCATATTCCTTTACTTCATACTCTTCGCCAGACTCTTTTCCAAACTTTTCTGCTTGTTCTATAGTCTGTAATGTTAATGTACGTCCACTTGCTAAATGCACTTTTACAATCTTTTGACTGCCTGCAAGTTCTTTTGCTTCTTCTTCTGTTGGAGCAGCAATCACTCCCACAGAAACAATGAATGTTCCATTTGGAAAAAGTTCTCGATATATTTTTGCCGATTCCTTTAGCACTTCGTTATCACTATTAATAAACCTAGCAAATGCAAAAGATATCTCAAGATTTGCTGCCAGCTTTGCACTATTTGGACTAGCACCTAATAAATACGTTTCTGGTTTTTCAGATGGAATTGGAGTAGCCATGACTCCAGCTAAATCATGTGTATCTGGTAAATTATTATTAATTAGCTGCTGTAGCAATATTAATCGTTCCTCAAAATCACTTCCTGTATTTACTGTTCCGTATTGTAACGCTTTTGTGGAAAGTGGTAATCCTCCAGGAGCTTTCCCAACTCCTAAATCTACTCTACCTGGTTCTAGTGTGGATAGGACATGAAAGTTTTCTGCAACTTTATAGGGACTATAATGTTGTAACATGACCCCACCTGATCCGATACGAATAGTTTTTGTTTTCGCTAATAAATAAGAAACTAACACTTCTGGAGATGACCCAGCTACTAAATCGGAGTTATGATGTTCGGAAACCCAAAATCGCTCGTATCCCCATTCTTCGGCTTTTTGTGCTAAGTTTACTGATTTTTGTAAAGTATCATAATTTGATGCTCCTTCTACAACTGGGCTTTGATCTAAAATTCCTAATTTGTAGCTCATTAACTTTCCTCCTTCTATCTCACTCTTTCTAAATAGAATATTCTAATTCTGGAGTCATTCTTTTCAAGAATCTTTTCGTTCTTTCTTCTTTAGGAGAAGAAAATATATCACGTGGATTCCCTTCCTCTACAACTACCCCACCATCCATAAAGATTACTCTTTTAGAAACTTCTCTAGCAAAGTTCATTTCATGTGTAACGATAATCATCGTAATACCTTCGCGAGAAATTTTTCGAATAACATCTAATACTTCTCCAACAAGCTCTGGGTCTAGCGCAGAAGTTGGTTCATCAAATAATATAACTTCTGGATTTAACGCTAATGCTCGAGCGATACCTACACGCTGTTGCTGACCTCCTGATAATTGCAGAGGATACGCATCTGCCTTTTGCTCTAAACCTACTTTTCTTAACGTTTCCATTGCTGTCACACGTGCCTCTTTTATACTCTTCTTTTGTACAATAACTAAACCTTCCATCACATTTTGTAATACAGTTTTATGTTGAAAGAGATTATAGTTTTGAAACACCATCGCTGATTTTTTTCTTAAATTATAAATATCCTTTTTATGCACTTTTTTCGAATCAATACTCACATCATCAATCAAAATAATCCCCTCATCTGGACGTTCTAAGAAATTTAAACAACGTAATAATGTTGTCTTTCCAGAACCACTTGGTCCTAATATAGAGATAATATCGCCTTTATCAATCTGTATGTTTATTCCTTTTAATACTTCATTTCTTCCAAACTTTTTATGAAGGTTTGCTATCTTAATCATCTTATCCCTCTCTCGTTGGCAATATAAAAAGAAAACAAATTGTTTTACTAGGTTTTATCATTAAAAAATTAAACCATTTGTTTGGAATAACGACTTTCTAAAAAAGGAAGTCCTAAATTACCTCTAAGAGTATCTGCTTCATATTCCTCGCGGTATAGACCACGTTTCTGTAAAATCGGGACAACTTTATCAACAAAATCTTCTAATGTATGTGGAGCTTGCACTGCTACAATAAAACCATCTGCGCCGCGTTCTTCAAACCATTTCTGTACCAAATCTGCAATCTTTTCTGGTGTACCGATAAACTCTGATCGAGGTGTAGCTTCTCTTAAGGCAACTTGGCGAAGTGTTAGGTTTTGTTCTTTTGCCTCCCGTTTAATACGGTCTGTATGACTTTGGAAGCTATTCTTACCCAAATCACCTAAGTCCGGAAATAACTCGTCAACTGAATATTGGGAGAAATCATGGTGTTCAAAGTATCGACCTAAATATGCCAAAGCTTTATCAATCGATACTAAATTAGCTACTTCTTCATATTTTCTTTCTGCTTCTTCTTCTGTATCACCAATAATCGGCGAAATACCCGGAAAAATATTCAATTGGTTGGGATTACGTCCAAAACCTGCAGCTTGGTTTTTGACATCTTGGTAAAAGTCTTGCGCCGATTCAAGTGAGTTATGAGCCGTAAATATGGCATCTGCCCCTTTAGCTGCTATTGTTTTTCCTGGCCCTGAAGATCCTGCTTGGAATACAACCGGTTGCCCCTGTTTAGAGCGACCTACATTTAAAGGACCTTGTACAGAAAAATATTCACCTTTGTGGTTTAATTGATGTAATTTAGATGGATCAAAGAATATATCATTTTCTTTATCACCTATGAACGCATCATCTTCCCAAGAGTCCCAAAGACCTCTTGTTACATCTAAATACTCTTCCGCAATTTTGTATCGAGTTGCATGATCGGGATGCTGTTCAATTGTTTTATTGTAGTTTAGAGCAGTGCTTTCTAAGGGAGTAGTAACCAAATTCCATCCAGCACGACCACCGCTAATTTGATCAAGGGAAGCAAATTGGCGAGCGATTGTAAATGGCTCACTGTATGAAGTAGAAACAGTACCAACAAGACCGATATGAGAGGTTACGGCTGCCAAGGCAGATAGTATGGTCAAAGGTTCAAAACGATTTAAAAAATGAGGAATTGATTTTTCATTTATAAATAATCCATCCGCAATAAATACTAAGTCAAACTTACCTTCCTCCGCCTTTTGTGCTTGTTGTTTATAAAAATCAAAAGAAACGCTGGCATTTGTTTGAACTTCGGGATGTCTCCAACCAGAAATGTTTCCGCCAACTCCATGAATAATTGCACCAAACTTGATCTTTCGACCATTCGTCATTTTTATTCCTCCCATTCCAAGATTATTTTTCAAAAAATTATACCTAGTTAACTAATATGAATAATCTGTCATTTGTAATGAGTCTTATCCTAACACCTTTAATTACCTAAAAGCAATACTTCCCTTGATAGAAAAATTTATTGTATAGATAGAAAATTTTTATCAATCTGTTTAAATGTTGTTAAAGAAGACTCAATAACACTCCAAATTTGATTTAATGCTTCTTGCTTGGTATATGCAAGAAAGATATGTTGTTTAATTTGAATTAAATGCGAAACATCTACTTCCATTAACTCCCCATCGAACAACTCATTTTTAATACACAAATATGGTAGGAATCCTATTGCACATTGACTTTTTATAATGGACTTAGCTACTTCTAAATGATCTACTTGAAATTCAATGTTAGGCTCAACTTTTTCTACCTCAAACAGCTTATGTACACGATTCCAATCAAAAGCCCCACATTCAAAAAACACCATTGGTTCTTCAGCCAATCGTTTCGCTGTTATTTCGTTTTCCTGTAGCAAGGGATGTCCCGGGTAAACGACAAGTTTTACCGTATTATCTAGTACCTCACGTCTTTGCAAATTATCATGCGATAAATCTCTAATAAAAGCTAAGTCTATTTGTCCCTGTAGAAGTTTTTCTAATAACATATCATTTGTTCCGGAAACGAATTTGAATCGAACATCAAGGTTTTCTTTTTTCCACATTGGCAAAGCAAAAGGTATAAAGTACTGCGAGGTAATTACGTTAGCACCAATCGCAATTTCCTCCTGCTCATTACTGTCCTTCATTAGCTTTTTACCTTCTTTATACGTTTGGATAATTTGTTCCGCATAAGGAATGAATGCTCTTCCTTGTTCTGTGAGCGTTATTCCTCTACCTTGACGTGAAAATAATTCTGTATTTAACTCTCTTTCTAACGTTTTAATCCTTGCTGTTACAGTTGGTTGGGACAAAAACAATGCGTTCGCAGCTTTATGAATACTTTTTAATTGCACTACATACATAAATGCTTCCAAATTGTCAATATTCATCCACTATCCCTCTTTTCCGCTTTATGCAAAAAACCTCTGAACACATTCAAGCGAACAGAAGCTTTTAAGAAATTGTTTAATAAATCTTTCTATATATACTATTATAAGTATTCCTACTGGTAAAGTATTATTTTAAAAAAAATAATAGCCCAGTCATAATTACACCTGACTGGACCATTAAGAAATTATACTTTTACTAATCTTAAAAAATCTTGTTCTCCAACAATTTCTATTGGCAGACCTTGACGGATCATCTCTTCAGCCTTTTTCATTTTCGTGCTTTTAACACCTTGCACATACTTTACTAAATCGTTGTCTCCAACGACCAAAACATTTGTATTGTTATCTACACTACCCTTGCAGTTGGCGCCACAGTTAACTGCTAGTTGAGCGGCTTGAACTCTTGTCATCGAAATCATTCTACCTGTAAATACAACATTTGCTCCATAAAGTGGGTGCTTTCTACTAGGACTGATTTCAGTTACAAGGGATTGAATCAAGGTATCCCCATTATGTTTTTTTGGACGAGATACTGGTTTATTCGTAGGCATAGGGGTACCTATTTTTAATTTATGTAACTTTGAAAGATCTTGAATAGAGTTTGTCTGTGTTTTCTGAAGAGCCTCAAGCGTTATTAGTGCCGCTGCTCGTGCATCTTCTAAGGCATCATGATGCCTTAGGCTAATACCTAAATAATTCGAAACTGTAGATAATTTATGATTATATAAATTCGGCCAAACTTTTTTGGCGATTTGGTAGGAACAACCATATTGGAAGTTAGGATATGATTCATGAAAGTTATTTAAAGAAGCACGCAAAACACTAATGTCAAAACTAGCATTGTGCGCTATAATCATTTGATTATCTACGAATTCTTTAAAACTCGGCCAATATTCTTCAAATGTTGGTGCACTAATGACCATATCTTCTGTAATTCCATGTATTTTTGTATTGTAATAATTAAACTCACTTAATGGATTAATAAGAGTATGTATTTCTTCTTTAATTTCTCCATTTTTCACTTGCACAATTCCAATAGAACAAACGCTTGTACGAAAACTATTTGCTGTTTCAAAATCAATTGCTACGAAGTCCATGCTTTCCCTCCTTTTTAACGCTTTACTTACTTAGTATTATCTCATAATCTACTACACACTTAAAACCCCTTGCAATTGTGGCAAGGGGCACTCTTTTTATTTTAATATAATCGATTCATTGGAGGCATTTCATCGAGTCGTCTTTCTCTCTCCAATTTTTCCTCGTATTGTTCTGGCGTGTGACGATTTTCTTCTTCCTCTACTAATTCATCTCCAAACGCAGCAGGACCTAAATTTGGATCCGCACCTGGCGATTGGTTTCCATAATTTTTTTCTGCATTTGTCAGACTTCCATTAAAGTCGGGCCGTTTATCACGTACGATTCTATCCTCTTGCATCGAATGTCCAATATGATCTTCATCTTTTGTTAAATAAGGATCGGTTGCAAATGATTCTCCTCGAACAAATCGATCTTGAGGTTCATCAAAACGTCCATCTGTTTCATTTACAAATTTATTGGTAGATGCTGTGAAGCCTTGTTCTTTCGAATAATCACTAATCGGTTCTTCTGTTTCTGTAAAGCGAGATTGAACAACACTTGTTCCAACTGTATCTGTATATTCAGTATCATCTTGTCTATTTTCGAAATTTACATCATCCGCATGCGTTAAGACGTCCGTATAGAGCACGATGCTTCCACCCGCCACTTCTTTTGCATAGCGATCTGTTTCATGTTCATTTAAATCCAATTTGCGTAGTCCTTCTGTCACGGCATCTTCACCAGTGAACCATGATTTAAATTTATCCACAAATGTGCCCGCTTCATGAGTAGAGACCTCTGAATGACGATTTAGTGTGCTAAGGTGTGTACTTTCTCTTGAAATTACATGAATGTCACTTTCTGCGTATCCTTGTTCTTGTAGGAGTTCCAACTTTTCATACATCTCTTCTTCTGAACGAGCTATTTCAATTCGTCGATTTGATTCAATGTTCATTGTGTTTCCTCCTTTTGTTGTCTTAAGTATCCTCTACCCCCTCATCATTGAAAAAAACCTTTTTATAGAAAATTTAATCGACCTGTAATATATGAAATAAGAAAAAATGCTTATTGCATCAATTAATTGAGTAAAAAGCAGAATCTGTTTTCAATCGTTTCCGAAGCGCTTAGGACAGACTTTGGCTACATCGTTACCGTGGATTATTTTTGAAGGGATGGTCGTGACTACCGTCACGACCATCCCTTCTTTTTTCGGTAATCTTGTGGAGTTCGTCTTTCCGACGCCCTCCTGCAACTTTTGGAAACTGATTAATATTTTTGTGGGTAATGGAGAAAAAGATACTGTCCTATACATTTTTAAGCTCCCGAAGATGCAATTTCGGTCGCTTTCCTTCTACTCAATTAAGAAATTGCCTACTATTTTTTTGAATAGACCCTCTTTCTCCTTAGCCCTTAGTATAAGCTTTTCGAAATCCTTGGATAACATCAATTACTGCAAAGACGACAAACAACAGAATAATTCCTACCATGAAAGGTCCTTTGATATCCATTGTAATATTAAACAATTCCTCAAAATAGGTGATGAAATTTTCATTTATCAAATGCGAGTTCGTGAAGATAATAATACAAACAATGGTAGATACTATATTCCTTATTAAATTTAGGATTGCTACCTTTTTAGTCCATTGACCACCCATAAACTTGTAAAATACTAAAAACATTTCTACTACAATTGCCAAAACTACAATGAACCAATAAGATTGCAAGACCTCTTGATTAAAGAAAGGCGTTACAAATTGCAGCTCACCCTGAACATTTTCATACACCCCAACTAAATGAACCGCATTGAAATAAACAACCGTAAAAATTGCGATCATAACGATACTTCCAAATATCTCTACATTGGAAATTTTCCTTTTCTTTGAAATGACAGGAATTTCTTTTAAGTCATCTGGGGTCCATTTCTTAAACCCTGTGTTTAGCGATACGCTCTCTTTTGATATATCAGTTCTCTCTAATACCGCAAATACTAATGTTATCCAAAAGAAAGTTTGAATTGCCGCATTAATAACTCCCCAAATTCCCTCTCCCATAATATCGAGAAGTATATCAATTATCGCTTCATTCCCCTTAAAGGATAAAATATTTTCAATACTCACTATTACAAGAACAATAACAGTCATAATCGGCAAAATCATTTTCAATAAAGTTACATATGCATCAAAATATATCGGACCTATCAAATGCATAGGTCTATCTAAATAACCACTAGCAAGAGTAACTGGATTACCTAGCTTTGTTAAGATTTCCTTTACATCTAGCTCTGTATAGTTTTCAGGTAACATATCCTCAATTGTCGAACGTAGCTCAAGTGCAATATCCTGGTTCTTTTCAGGAAGTCTGCGCGTTACTTCCTGAATATAAATATCAATTAGGTGCATCCCCTTCTTCTCCCTTCAATAATATATAAAGCTCCCTTGATGTTTTTTCCCATTCTTTCATTAACTGTTCTAAAATTTCCTTACCATATTCACTCAATACGTAATACTTACGAGGTCTACTTTCAGTAGTGTCCCAGCTACTGACTACTAAATCTTGTTTTTCCAAGCGACGAAGTAATGGATATAGAGTACTTTGATCTATCACAATGTTTGACTTCTCCAATATTTGGACAAGTGAGTATCCATACTGAGGAACACGTAGTTGACTTAGTACAGCTAAAGTCAGTGTTCCTCTTCTTAATTCTGTAATGAAAGAATTCAGTAAATTGCTCATCCTTATTTCCACCTCTTATACTGTGTGTTGTACACTATATACTTATACTATGCATCGTACACTATTGTGATACACGCAACAATGCTTTTTTTACAATAAAAAAACCAATTCATAAAGTTAATTATGAATTGGCCAGATTTGTGACAAAAGGCGTTATCTAATTGGTCTTGTTCATTATGTTGATTTTTTGTGATCATTTTCTATTCCCTCAAGATTATTCTTCCTGAGTATTAGAAATAATAATTAGAAAGCATTTTATTGGTTTGGAGAAGCGTCCGCTCGACTCCTGCGGGAAAGCGAGACAGACGAGACCCCCCAGGAGAGTAACGACGAGGAGGCTCGGCGCTCGCCCGCGGAAAGCGAGCAGTAAGCTTCGGAAAACCTACCCTATTTAAGAATAAATTCGAGCTTGTCTACAGTCTGACCAATTCAAGTAAATTATGAATTGGCATTCTTTATTCTTATTTACTATCTGAAAATTCTTGTGTGTCTCCATCTGAAAATTCGATTTCTAATTCAAATTCTGTATAGTCCTCTACTCCAAATGCTTTTGATACTTTTTCAATAGTCTCTTCTTTATTCATATCTTTTGTCAACGCAAGGTCTTTAAATATTGGTTTCAACGCCTCGTATGCCTCATCGCCAGCCAATTTTTTTGATTCCAATTTATTTTCATATTCAGCTTCCGTTTCCGAAACATCAATATCAAACGAGGCATCAATGGCATCTTTGTGTTCGGCAGTATCAATATCTAAATCAAAAGCTTGGAATCCAAATTCACTCTGGGCAGTATCTGCATCTGGTGCATTTTCCATTTCTTCGTTCTCCCCACAAGCTCCTAGTAACAGTGCCATCGATAGTATCGAACTTCCAAAGAGTACATACTTTTTCTTCATGATTAAATCTCCTCCCCTATTCCTAAATTACGTTCTCAATTTAGGTTATCCAGAAGGATAAAAGGATAAACGTTTAATCAGGATAACGCTTTTCACTAGAAGAGGTAGATTTTGTTGCACGATGATCTTTTTCATCTTTTACCTTTTCATTTAACTCTTCTACAGGTATTGGATCAACATTTTGCATATCTTCATCTCTATCGAAAATACTTTCTTTATCTGTGTCTACTAAATCCGGGTTATCCAATCTACGACCCTCTTTGCGCTCACGATCCTCAGATGATTTTTTCGTCATATATCTCGCTCCCTTTATAAATTTGTTATTAATTGTATAACCTTTTTTACCTCTACTAAACATTATGGAACATGAATTAAAGTTTACTAATTTAAATTTGGGGAACGTATTTATTAACAAAATAATTATGAAAGGAGCAATTAATATGAAAAAGAATACGATGGCATTGACGGCACTTGGTTTGGGAGCAGCATTTTTAATGAGGAATAAAGAATCGCGCGATAAACTGACGAAACAATTTAATAGTTTTACCAACACCCCAATTAGAGGTACAAGTAACTCTAATACAGCTTCCAAAAAGGGATTGTTTAATAGTATATTAGGTCAGTAATTTAAAAGCACTGGTATCTGAAAAGGTATCAGTGTCTTTTTATGCAGAAAAATTGTATTTTAGCTCCTAATTCATCATTATTATATGTCTATTTTCCCTCTAATTCTATTTTTTGTCAGCCCTAAGTAGGATTTTAAATCTTCTGAATATATGTTAAATTTCTATTGTCATAGTAATAGAACGAGTTTCTAAGTAGGAACTTAGTCTATTTAATGAACCACATTTGGGGAGGATACAACATTGGGGAAAATGAGAAAAGGGACAATTATTGCTCTAGCTACTACATTGGCACTTAGCACCGCGTCATTTGGTGCACCCGCTCCAGTAGCAGCAAAACAGCTAGAAAAACAGCTCACTTCTATTCAAGTACAAAAATCAACACCGAAAGTACCACAACATCTATTAGCTCCTGAAAATCCAAAAGAAAAGGTTCGAGTTATTGTCGAATTGGAACAAGCGCCTGCGATTGAAACTGCAACGAACAAAGGGGTGCTTTACAAGGACCTACCAAAATCCCAAAGGAAATCAGTAGAATCAGCGATTGAAACTAATCAAAAGAATGTTAAAGAAAAAGTAAAAAAGATTTCTACCAATATACAATTTAAAGAAGAATTTACAGCAGTGTTTAATGGATTCTCTGCTGAAGTAGAAGCAAGAGATGTCGCTGCCATCGGTTTATTGGAAGGCGTCAAAGCTGTCTATGAAACAACAGAATACGAGCGACCTAGTATTGAACCACAAATGATTCATTCAAAAGAATTAGTACAAGCCCAATTAGCATGGGAAAAATACTCTTTCAAGGGTGAAGGTATGGTTGTGGGAGTTATCGATACTGGGATTGATCCAAGTCACCGCGATATGATTTTATCCGACAATTCCTCAGGAGATATTACATCCTCGGAGGTTAGTACACTATTAACAGAAGGTTCTATTGAACCAGGACAATATTTCACATCAAAAGTTCCTTTTGGCTATAACTATATGGATGGGAACACAGAGATTCGTGATATTGGCCCAGATGCTTCTATGCATGGCATGCACGTTTCAGGTACTGTAGGAGCAAATGGTGACGAAGAAAACGGTGGAATTAAGGGTGTGGCTCCCGAAGCACAATTGCTTGCTTTAAAGGTATTCGGAAATGACCCATTGTTCCCTTCTACTTATGGGGATATATACGTAAAAGCAATGGATGATGCGATCAAGCTAGGAGCGGACGTATTAAATATGTCTCTTGGTTCTACAGCTGGCTATGTAGATAATAGCAGTCCAGAGCAACAGGCTGTGACTCGTGCACAAGAAAATGGTTTGTTAGTAGCGATTTCTGCTGGTAACTCAGATATGTTTGGCTCAGGTACTTGGTATCCTTACGCAGATAACCAAGACTATGGATTAACTGGCTCCCCTTCTGTTTCTGAAGATTCTTTTGGAGTTGCTTCCTTTGAGAATGATTCTATTACAGCATCAAGCTTTAAATATTCTTTCGATGGTACTGAATCTGGTCGTTCCTTATTTTTATTAGCTAACGATCAAGATCCTAGCGAACTTCCACAAGATTCCTATGAAGTTGTATTTGCTGGATTAGGAACACCTCAAGACTTTACAGGTAAAGATTTAAAAGGGAAATTTGCTTTAGTCTCTCGTGGCAGTATCTCATTTGTTGAAAAAGGTTTAAATGCTCAAGCAGCAGGTGCCTCAGGTGTAATTGTTTACAATAATGCGGCAGGTACGATTAATATGGCATCAGATCCTTCTATCAAAATTCCATATATGTCTACACTTCAAGCAGATGGTCTTGCTATGAAAGCCGGTTTAGATGCTGGAAAAAAAGTAACGGTTGCGTTTGATGGAAAATATATTAATACGCCAAATCCTGAAAAAGGTAAAATGAGTTCCTTTACATCATGGGGTCCAACTCCAAACTTAGATTTCA
The DNA here is from genome assembly GCF_037104765.1 of Psychrobacillus mangrovi. Classification (NCBI taxonomy): domain Bacteria; kingdom Bacillati; phylum Bacillota; class Bacilli; order Caryophanales; family Bacillaceae; genus Psychrobacillus; species Psychrobacillus mangrovi. The sequence goes on from NZ_JBAWSY010000002.1 coordinate 510,323, forward strand.
AACCAGAAATTACTGCACCTGGTGGAAATATTTTCTCTACATTGAATGACAATGAATATGGATTAATGAGTGGTACATCCATGGCTGCTCCACACGTAGCGGGCGGAACTGCACTAGTGCTAGAAAGAGTTAATGAAGAATTCGGTCTTACTGGAGCTGCTCGTGTTCAATTTGCTAAAAACTTAATGATGAACACTGCAAAACCAGTAGAACTTAAAGCAGGTGAATATGTATCTCCACGTCGTCAAGGTGCTGGGATTATGCAGCTTGCTAATGCACTGGAAACGGATGTAATGGTAACAAATGCTTCAACTGGTGAAGCAAAAGTTGCTTTAAAAGAAATAAATGGTGGCCAATTTAACTTTTCATTAAAGGCTAAAAACTTTAGTAATGAACAAAAAACATATGATGTGAATGTTCAGTTGCAAGTGGACCGCCCAGTAAATGCTGGCGCTAATTTCGTTACAATTCCAAATAATGCTGCTTATGGATCATATGTGTTGGACGAAACAGATGCAACAATTTCTGTACCTGCAACTGTGACGATTCCAGCTAACGGGGAGTCAACAATTAATGTAGCTGTAGACGCTTCCGGCTCTGAATGGTTACGTGAGTATTTCACAAATGGTTATTTCATCGATGGATTTGTTAAGCTAGTTGACCCTAACGAAGAAACTTCAGGAAATGTACCATTAACAGTACCTTTCTTTGGGTTTAATGGTTCATGGGATGATGCACCAGTCTTCGATCAGTTTGCATGGGAAGATTTAACTTACTGGGGTTACCAAGCTCTAGCTGATGAACAAGGCAACTTTATTAATGGTTCGTCCCTAAGCAATGATTTTGACCCTACTAAATTTGCATTTTCACCAAATGGAGATGGAACTTTAGATAAAGCTATTCCTGTTTATTCATTACTACGTAATGCTAAAAACTTTGAAGTCAATATTCTAGATGCAAATGGAAAGAAGCTTCGTACGATCCGTACGGAAAAATACTTGACGAAGCATTATATTGACTCAGCTACTAGAGCACCATACACATTTAATCCAGTCTATGGATGGGATGGTTTAATCAACGGTAAAAAAGCTGCTGATGGACAATACAAAATTCAACTTAGAGGGCTTATTGATTTCGAAGGTGCACAATGGCAATCGATTGAATACCCAATCATCGTTGATACAAAAGCTCCTTCTGTTGATGTAACATTCGATCCAGCTACAAAAACGTTAGCGATTGCTAATGCAAGCGATATCGGCGTTGGTATTGATCGAGTAGAAGTTTATGTAAATGATCAGGAAGTAACAGAAGCAGCAACTCTTGATTCTTATGTAGTGGAACAAGCTAAGCCTGGGGATAAATTGTCAGTTAAAGTTTGGGATATCGCAGGTAATGTGACTACGAAAGAGGCTTCAATCGCAAATGCAACAGAAACAAAAGCTCCTGTAATTTATATTCAATCACCAGAGACGCTGGGAACATATAATACTTCTACGATAGTTGTAGAAGGTACAGTAGAAGATGATTCTGCTATTAAATCTCTAAAAGTAAATGGAGTAGCTGCAAAATCATTTGATGGTAAAGCTTTCTCACACACATTAACATTCAAAAGTGGTGTACACGATGTAAATGTAGAAGCAATTGATGCATTTGATAATAAAATGGCTATTTCTAGAAAAATTATTGTAGACACACAAAAACCAACTGTACAAGCAGCGAAAAAATCATTACCTAATAATGTTAAAGCAGAAGATCCTAATCCAACAATACAAGTTCAAGTTGGTGATAACTTTGATGAGGTTCGTCTGTACTTGAATGGAAGTGAAGTATTCTATAATCCACTTTCTGAACCATATGCTATGAAAGGCTACAATCATACGGTAGATGTAGAACTTCCATTAGAACCAGGTAAGAATAATTTTCAACTAAAAGTGGTGGACTTAGCCGGTAACGAATCAGTACAAAATATTACTGTTACGAAGCAAGAAGTAAAAGAAACAAAACCACCAAAAGGAAAAGATAAAAATTAAATAAGAAAAGGGTTGTCCAATAACAATTTGGACAACCCTTTTTCATTTATTCATCACTTATTTCGATACTTTCATAGATTCATAATAACCGTTTAACTCATGATAGTACTTATTTAAAGATGAAGTCGATACTTGAAAATTCTCAGCGATTTCTTTCACCGTCAAATTTAAAGGTTCAAAAAGTCCATTTTCTTGCCCAAATCGGATAGCACCTGCCGCAATAGCTACTTCTTTACGAGCATTCGGTTGCTGTTCAAATAAATAATCTTCCACAATTTCTAATAAGTCTTCATACGCCCGATTATTTTCCTTTAAGAAATCGATAGCGACCTGTAGTACCCCTGCTTCAAAATGCGTATATTCCCCACCCTCGTAACCATTTTCACCAAGTAAACGCCAAATCGTTTGGCCATTTTCTTTTAGAAAATCTTGTGGTGATAGCTCTTGTTGCTCCTCGTATTGTTTCACTAATGATTCAAACACACTCTTATGATCTGTTGGGAAGAAGATTAAGCTGGAAATAGCTAAAAAGTGGTTTTCCGTCGTTCCATCGGGTAATACAAAACAATATACATGCATTCCGACTGGTACAGGTTTTTCACTTTCACGTCTCAGTTGGATGATTTCTTTGGTAAAAATGTTTTTTACAGTTAAATAACTTTCTTCCACTTCTTCTACTTCACCTATATACACTCGAGGTCCGTCCCACATCTTTAAGACTTCTAAGGTCGAAGGTCGCACAACTTTCTTCTGCTGCTTTTCTAAATAGTCTCTCCAAATGTCTGGTCTGTGTTGGAAAAAGAATTCATCTAGTACAATCGCTTCGATCATTTCACGTTCCAAATATTTTTTTAAAGGATCACTCCATGTTTTTACAAGCTCTAAGTATTCAGGTAAGTCTTTTCTTTCAGGGTATTCCTCATAAAACGTCTGTAATATGCGTTCCAATTCTTCTGATTGAACTTCTTCTATTGTAGTCGTCTCTTTGGATTCACAACATTTTTTATACTTCTTTCCACTACCACATGGACAGGGTTCATTTCGTCCTACCATTAAAACACGTCCTTTTACTAATTTACATCGTTTCAGTCTATCATAATACTAATAAAAACATAAGGAACGAACGACTTGGTGCATATATCACACAATAAAAATATATTAACTATTTGAAATATGCATCAGGCGGACTTACTCCCCTTACTTATTCAGGAGACAGAGCAAACATACTTCTTTTTTACAAACCATTTTCCAAAATCTACTTATAGGTATAATATATTTCTAAAAGGGGATGAAAAATGGATACTCAAATAATAGAAGACATCTTAAAGTGCATGCCTGCTAACGAATTTGATTCTACTATTCAAAGAATACAGACAGAACATCGGCTTAAGCTTGCACAGTTTTGGAATATTAAAAGCGGTAGCAAAGTACTTGAAATTGGCTGTGGTCAGGGGGATACAACCTCAGTAATAGCATATCTCGTAGGGGATGAGGGTCTTGTACACGCAATAGATATCGCCTCCCCTCATTACGGAAGTCCAGTTACTTTAGGCGATTCTATTAATTTTATAATGAAATCTTCTATAGGCAATCGAATTAAGGTAGACTTTGAAACAGATGTCTTATCAAACGACGTGAATTTTCCGGAAGGTTATTTTGATTATATAGTTTTTTCTCACTGCTCCTGGTATTTGAAATCACCAGAAGAGCTGTTTAATATTTTGAAGAAAATTAAAAAATGGGGAAAAACATTATGCTTCGCAGAATGGGACACAAGAATTCAGAAAAATGAACAGCTCCCCCACTTCCTATCGGTGTTGATTCAAGCTCAATATGAATGTTTTAAAGAGAGTAGCTTATCAAATATTCGTACACTGTTCACGCCAAAAGATATGCAAGACATCGCAGAAAGAGCTGGCTGGGAAGTAATAGGAGATGCAATTATTGACTCTTCACAACTTCAAGATGGCAAATGGGAAATGGAATTTGTCTTATCTGATTATAAAAAAGAAATACAATCTGTTGATTTACCTGCAAAGTTAAAGTCTCTGATTCAATCCGAAGTGAATTTATTAGAAGCTGTAAGCAATCAAGACGATGTAAATTCATTGTTTACATATACCTTTATAGCAAAGTGAGGAAGTAAAATGAAAGAACTTACCGAAGAGATACTAAAATTTAATGAGGATCGGGGTTGGGGTGGAAATCATGATGCCCGTAGCCTAGCAATCTCTGTTTCCTTAGAAGCAAGTGAATTATTAGAGCATTTTCAATGGATTTCCTCTGAAGAAGCTATTCAAAAAGACAAACAAGCAATAGTTGAAGAGGCAGCAGACGTTTTTATTTACCTCTTACAACTGGCGAATGTGTTAGACATTGACCTTAAAGAAGCAGTCCAACAAAAATTAAAGAAAAATGCAGTAAAATATCCTATCCCAACAAACTTGTAATTTACTTTATATGGTTCTGTTACCATCGTTATTCACTAGAATAAACATTTACAATGAAATATCCTATATATGGCTTACTTGACCAAAATTTTGTAAGACTAATAAATTTAGGAGAATACCTATGAAGAAATTATTATCTATTTTATTAACTGCCTTATTAGTGGTTGCATATTTTGTTGCTCCACTCACTTCTGCCGAAGCCGCTTCACTGTCAAAAGCTGAATCATTAGTGAAAATTGCAGAACAACATGCTGGAGCTTTAAAATGGCAAATTTCTTATGAGCTAACGAAAGAAATTAAAAATCCTGATATGAAAATCTTTAACGACACAAAAAATGCTTATTTAAACGCTAAGAAGGAACTAGATCAATTAAGTGGTCAAAAGAAAGAGGATTTAAAGAAGCGTTTAGAAAGTAACGTTGGCATTCACTATACCCGTGCAATGGGATATATTGATGCAATTACTTCTGGTAAGAAAATAGTGGATAAAACAAATAAATTTAACACCCTATTTGCAGCAAACCCAACAGCTGATGCAACTGAAAAAAGCTACCATGAATTATCTAGTGAGATACGCAAACAAGCGATTTTACTTTACCGTGTTTATGGAAAGTCAACAAGAGATGCAATATTAGTTAAATACAAAACTCCAGGCGAAAAGGCACTTCAGTCATCTAAATATGTTATTACTACAAAAATGCATTTGGATGCATTAGATAGAATGATTGCTGAAAATGCTGATCAACAAACAGTTGAAACACAAGTTATTGGGTTCTTTGACTTACTCGATGCAATTGAAGAAGAAGCTATCATAAACGAACTTTATGAAACTTATTATGAAGTGATAAGAAATGATTCCAGCTTTCTAGCGCAAGAGAGCGAGATTATTGAGTTCTTCAAAAAATCCGATGAATACGCAAATGAAGAAAACCTTGAAGCAACACTTAGTTTATATAGTGAAGAATACCCTGGCTATGAAACTCTAAGTGAATTAATTGGATCTACCTTCCAAGACTATGACATAAAATACGAGACATTAGGTTTGGAAGTTCAATATATTCTAGAAGGTACTGCATTCGTTATTCATGATCAAAAAGTAATTATGGATGAAAATGATTCATTTGAATATACTGCTTATTACATTTTAGAAAAAGATGAAGCTGGTAACTGGAAATACCTCGATTCATTTGATGAATCTGATTTTGAAGAAGTAGAATAATATATTAACTACTGCAGCGATACTTGTTGAAATACGAGTGCTGCAGTTTTTTTATGAATGCCTCTGTTATTACTGATGTGTGTTTCACTACTTAGAATAGAATCGGATGTGAGCTTGCCGCACGCTTCGCATGAGCCTCCGCAGGATGAGTCGCTCCTTTGTCGCTCCCACATCCTTTACGGGGATCTCATTCTTCGCGCTCTTGCAGCCTGTAAGGCGCACATCCTATGAAATGGATACTATTCAATGAAAGCTGTAAACTTACTTCCTCTTTTCAGGATTATAACAATAATTGAATCTACGTAGATTTCTTCTCAATAGTATACACACGCATTCGCGCCTTGCCGCACGCTACGCATTAGCCTGCCCAGAATGAGTCGCTCCTTCATCCCTCCCTGTCCTCCTTACGTGGGCCCATCCTGAATACATTCCTTCAAACACTTCTATTTTAACCTGAGAAGTAATTGTATTTATGACTGTTGGTAGTTCATACCTTAGAACTTTCTATTCTCTCATATGGAGGAATTATTTTTGTATTGTTGCTAGATAAGGGGGCTTTTGCCATACGATCTACACATGAACAATGAAGTTTAAGAAGGTTTTATGAATAAATACAATCGACTTCTACTATAAATAAGATGGAGCATTTTTTAGATGTAACAGCTTGATACTCTGTGACGTCTAATCAGATGTTAGTAAATAAAACATTTCTTGGGGGTTATGAAATGAACAGAAGTGCAAAAAAGCTACTAATCACAGGCTTAATCATCGGATTATTAAGTGTGCCATTTTCACAAAACTCTAACGTCCTAGCAAAAGAACAAACAAAAGTTGAACAAAAAGCAAAACAAAATGAACTGTCAACAAAAAAAGTAATTGAATTAGCAAATGAATTTAACAGGATAGCTAGTTATATTCAACAAGGCGGGGATTATAAAAATGAAGAATATAAAACCTTTACTTATGACAAAAAAACCTATCGTTATTTATCCAGTTCTATCGATACTAAAAAAGAGCTAAAAGCTTACTTAGAAAAGGTTTTAGTACCAGCAGAAACAGAGCAGTTTATAAAAAACAGAGGAATCATTGAATATAAAGGAAAATTAGCGCAAGTGGAAGCAGATGGTGGTTCCTTATTACAATGGGAAAAGGCAACTGCTCAGTTTGTGAAAAAAGATAAAAACAATCTTCAGTACCGTCTAACTGTACCTGTCTGGAATACAAATGAAAAACAAAACTATCTCATTGAATATCAATTTGTGAACAACAAAATTGGATGGAAAATTAGCAAAGAACCAATTCAAGAAAAAAGTACAGCTATTACGGACAAAGTAGCAGTTGAGCAAGCAGCTAAATTTGCCCAGGCTACTCTCTATGTGCAGGCTGGCGGAGAATATACTCCAGGAGAATACAAAACATTTCTTCATAACGGATCTACCTATCGTTACCTTTCAGGCAAAATTGATACAAAAGCTGAATTAATGAGCTACTTAATGCAGTCAATGACACAAGCTACTGCCGAGCAGTTTATAAAAGATTTCGGAATCGTTGAGTACAAAGGAAAACTCGCACAAGTTGAAGCAGATGGTGGTTCTTTAGCCCAATGGAATAAAGCAACTGCGGAATTCATTAAAAAAGATAAAAATACCACGTTTTATAGAGTGATTGTTCCAATCGAAAATACGAATGAAAAACAAATATATATAGTAGAATATCAATATGTAGAGAATGTTGGTTGGCGAGTTAGCAAAAATCCTTATTGGGAATTAGATATCCCAGGAAATGTAAATCCTATTTCTATCCTATTTAATTACTTGCTCATTGACTCAAAGGTTTCACAAAATCAGTTCCTGCCTCATTCTACTTTTAATGTAACGGAATTTAAAAAAGGTATTAAAAAAGTAGAGTTCATTAAGCTGACTGAAACAGAAAGAAATAATTCACAAGTAGAATTTCTAGTTACGATAAACGTGGAAGTTGAACATAATTACAAAGGACCTTTAACGAATGGAATAAATAAAATGTTGTTTACTGTTCAACCATCTGGTTATATGGAATACAAAATTGATAAGATCGGGATTGTAAACATGTATTAGTTAGTAAAACTAGGTTCTAACATAGAAACTGATAAAGTTTTAAAAGCTTAGGTTAACGATATTTCCTTTTGTTTTTAACGAATTGGCGATGGCTTTTATAACTTCTACAAACATGAGTTAAGAAAATATTCCTAATTTTGAAGAGGTTTTAGAAGAATTAGGGTATACTTAAAATATGTGATGTTTTATTACGTATAGGAGGTATGTTTATGTCAGTCGCTAGTGCCGCTTCACAAGTAAATCTGGATTTTCTAATAAATGATTTAGGTTTTCGTCAAGTATCCAATACTTCCATATTTCAAAAAGATCATTTTTTTGTCATTTCGCCCTCTGTTCAAAACAAATCAAACTCATTTGAACTAGGTGACTCGCTAATGAAAAAATATAATCCTGAAAAAGATGAAGGATACTTGCTCATTCGTATTAAAGATAAGTTCCTTATGGCAAAACTTCATTCTTTTCAAAGAAAAATGATGACTGAGGAAACTGAAAAAAGCACCAAAAGCAAGCCTTCTTTTTGGAAGTTCAATGTGATTGAATCTATTAACCCTAAAATTGTAAATAGTGAAGATCGAACGTTGGCGTATAAAATTCAAGCCCCTTCCACTAAACAATTAATTTCATTTTTCAATAAATAAAAAAAAGGTAAAAAGCACCTAAATCATCTACCAACCGGTTAGAGATTTAAGTGCTTTTTTCATTGAGATGAAACATTTTTCTAAAAATTATTATATTAAAAGAATGTTCAAAATATTTTTATTAAAACCATTGTATATTTCTTTCGTACTAGTTACTATTAATTTATAAAAGTAGATTAGAAGAGGTATAACATTGGAAAATATAACCATGCATTTTCTGTTTAATCTTTCTTTATTAGTCCTTTTGCTTTTCATTAGTTTTACCGTAATTCGTACAATGAGTAGTAAAAGTATTTTTGTCTTCAAAAGAACTGGTTTACTTTATTGTATAGTTTCTTTAATGCTCTGTTTCCTTTTTTCCTATGAATTAGGCGATGAAGCTGTTTTAGATTTGAGGATTGTTCCTTTTTTAATAGGATCTCTTTATTTGAGAATGAGTCACATACTTTTTATAGTAATCATAGTCGGCCGTGGTTTATACGGAATAGATTTTGGGTACTATTTGGGACTGGTAGTTTATGCCATTCTTAGCCCTATCTTATGGTTTATTTCCCCATGGTTTTTGAAGCTATCTTCTAAATATCGGATTCTATTAATGATGGGTATAACTTTATTAATTAGTGTAGGTATATTAATTTTAGTTTTTAATGATGCAGATTCTGGTCATGGTCATACATGGGATTTGATATTTGCCTATGTTATTGTCCCACCACTCGGCGTTGCTATGATTGCATATATTATTGAAGCGACAGAAAAAAATATTCAATTGCAACAACAAATAATAAAAGCAGAGAAATTAGAAGCAGTTGAACAAATGGGAGCCGCAATCTCTCATGAAATACGAAATCCTTTAACAACTGCTATTGGTTTTGTAGAACTACTTTCCAATAACTCTCTAAAGGATGATAAGAGAGTTGAATATCTTTCTATATTAAAAGAAGAATTGGATTCAGCAGAAAGAATAATACAAGATTACCTAACCTTTTCTAAACCTATAATTGAATCATATGAAAAACTGCATATCGATACGGAACTTACTCATATTATAAAGTTGCTTAAGCCTTTAGCAAATCTTCATTCTGTGAAAATAATTACTAATTTCTCTTCTTCTCAATTTATTGAAGGCGATCGTTCAAAATTTCAACAATCGTTTATCCATATTATAAAAAATTATATTGACTGTATGCCACACGGTGGTACGTTATTAATAGAAACCACTGATACCAAAACTAGTATTTTAATTTCCATAACTAACAACGTAATGTTAAATGGAAAACAACAACCTATTTTGAATAGAGGAATGGCTGCAGCCTTCAATATTATACGTGATATGAAAGGAACAATAGATATTAGGAGTCAAAATGGAAATGATTCAGTTTTTAGATTTTCCTTTAAATCAATAAAACATTAACTATAGAATTCTCTACCTAAAACGTTCTTGAAGGGAGGTATTTCCTTGGATCTAACTGAACATTTTTTTTTCAATTTATCTTTATTGATCGTATTAATGTTTTTTTGTGTATTATGGGCTGAACGATCAAATAATTTAAAATTTATTCAAAATGTTGCTATTTTATATTTTGTTGTTAGCTTCTTCCTCTGTATTGTATTTAGCTATCCAATACATGATGGCTTTCTGTTTGATTTAAAAAATATTCCTATAATGATCAGCGGCCTCTATATGGGATTAGGACCTTTTTTAGGGGTGCTAACTATTTGCATTAAAGCGTTTTATGGAATTAACAGTTCCTTTTGGGTGACATTTACACTTTATGGTGTAATCTCTATCACACTTTGGAGACTATATCCCTTATTTATAAAGCTATCGCCTAATCAGCGTATATTGTTTTCAATGGGACTAACTTTTCTCTTCAGTTTAATACAAACTGTCTTGGAATTTATTCATCTACCATACCCTAAATACGATTTATATTTCGCTGTCCTATTTATACAACCTTTAGGGGTTGGAATGATTGCATATTTTATTGAAGAAATAACTAAATCTATTCTTTTGCGGAAGCATCTCCTTAATACAAAAAGACTGGAAGCAGTCGAACAAATGGGCGCTTCTATTTCTCATGAAATTCGTAATCCATTGACAGCAGCGACTGGGTTTGTTCAACTTTTGCAGAGTGAAAATATTTCTATGGAAAGTCGTTCTCAGTACCTCTCTATTATAAAGAAAGAACTAAAGTCTGCAGAAAGGGTTATTCAAGATTATCTAACTTTTTCTAAAACGGAAGACTTTCTAACAGAAACTATCTATGTTCATGATGAAATAAAGCAAGCTATTCAATCACTGCAACTAACTGCAAAGAAAAAATCAATAGAAATTATAACGCACTTCTCAAATGATTTAGCGATAATTGGTGATAAGCAAAAGTTTCATCAATGCTTAATTAATATTATAAAAAATGGAATGGAAGCTATGCCTAAAGGTGGAACATTGACCATCGAAACAGAAACCACCTCATCCATGGTTAGTATACTAATTAAAGATACGGGCATAGGGATGACACCCGAACAATTGAATCGTTTAGGAGAGCCCTATTACTCCACAAAAGGAAAAAAAGGGACAGGCCTCGGTCTGATGGTTGTCTATAGCATTATTAGGTCTATGAACGGAACGGTTCACGTCGATAGTGAATTAAATTCAGGTACTACATTTAAGTTTACATTCCCTTCCATACCTGACCATTTAGAACAAATAGAAATTCTAGAAAATGAGAATAAATATGTTTTAAGTTGAAATCACACTCACTGAGCTTAATATCTCAGTGTTTTTTTTATGATTAAGCATTGTTAACCTTCGATGTTGTTTTTCAAAGATATAATCTGTTCATCTAGTATGATGCCAACCAATCGGACTTGCGCTTGCCGCATGCTACGCATGAGCCACCGCAGGATGAGTCGTTCATTTCATCACAGCCTGGAGTATAGAATCATGTTTGAAACTTTGAACGAACTTTTACTAGTAGATTCGTGCGGTCAGCGCGCAAGTCTATAGGTATAGCAATGAACCTGTACTTATGGATAATGTATCGTTTAACAAATCCTATGATTAAATTAAGTTTAATAAGCCATATTAATAAAGAACGTAGAAGGAGAAAGGAGAATTTTACTTGGGAAGAGACAATAAACAAGGGAAAAGTAAAAATAAAGATTCGCTTCCTCAAACACCTAAAAATCAAAAAATAAAGCCAAATGAAATACAAGAAGAATTTTCTAGTGAATTTGCTGAACTCGGAGAAAAAGGAACAAATAAAATAAGTAATAAGAAGAAATAATTCTAAAAACAATCCCACTAGAGTTTCAGCTAGTGGGATTTATCTTATCTATTACATATTGCATCACTTGTTCAGAGGTATGCATAAATAAGGCTTTATCAACAAGTTCCTTCATGTCAATTTCTTTCAACTGATTGATTTGATTTCTGGCTTTTAACATGGATGATGCGCTCATTGAAAACTCATCTAACCCCAGCCCTAGCAATAATGGGATAGCAATGGTATCTCCCGCCATTTCTCCACACATCCCTACCCACTTTCCTTTTGCATGTGCAGCGTCAGTGACCATTTTGACCAAACGTAAGATTGCAGGATGATATGGTTGGTACAAATAAGACACACGTTCGTTCATTCTATCAGCTGCCATTGTATATTGGATTAAATCATTCGTTCCTATACTAAAAAAATCAACTTCTTGTGCAAATTGATCAGCCAAAATGGCTGTAGAAGGAATTTCTACCATTATTCCAATTTCGATATGATCCGCTACCGCAAATCCTTTTTCCTTAAGTGAATCTTTTACTTCTAGTACAAGTTTCTTTGCTTCTCGAAATTCCTCTAGAGTGGCAATCATCGGGAACATAATTTTAAGATTTCCGAAATTACTTGCCCGTAATAATGCACGTAGTTGAACTCTAAATAGTTCTTGATTCTCTAAACAGAATCGAATAGCTCGGAAACCTAGAAAAGGATTTAATTCCTTTGGTAAGTTTAAATAAGGAAGCTTTTTGTCACCACCAATATCCAATGTTCTAACGACGACCGGCTTATCTTCCATCTTTTCTAGAACTTGTTTATATGCTTGAAATTGTTCTTCCTCTGAAGGAAGTGTATCTCTTTCCATATAGAGAAATTCAGTTCTATAAAGGCCAACCCCTTCCCCTCCATGTGCAATAACGCTCTCAACGTCCCGAGGTGAACCAATATTAGCAACAACTTCAACTTGTTTACCATCTAACGTGATAGTTGGTTTATTTTTAAGTAATGTTAATGTTTTCTTTTGAATATCTATCTGGTTTCGTTTCTCTATATATAAATCCATCTTTTCTTTAGATGGATTTATATAAACTTCCCCATTATTTCCATCAACAATTATTAAGTCCCCATTTTTTATAGTAGAAGTTGCAATTGATGTACCTACAACTGAGGGAATCTCCAAAGAGCGTGCCATTATAGCAGAATGAGATGTATGTCCCCCCATGTCAGTTATGAATCCCTTAGCATATTCCTTATTTAATTGTGCGGTGTCAGATGGGGCTAAATCTTTTGCAACTATTATCACCTCTTCATCAATCAACGCTATGTTAGGGATTTCTAACTTTAAAAGCTTTACTAATAGTCGTTTTGTTACATCTCGAACATCTGCAGCACGCTCTCGCATATATTCGTTATCCAGTTGTTCAAACATCTCGATTAATGAATTCGCAGTTTCTTGCAATGCAAGTTCTACATTTACATTATCTACTTTTACTTTACTCTCAATTGTCCCTAATAGCTCTGGATCACTTAAAACAAGCAGATGAGCATCAAATATTGCTGCATGTTCATCCCCTAAATCATCTGCAGCGTGATCTCTGATTTTTTGCAACTCTCTATTAGCTTCATGTTTAGCGGTGTGAAAACGAGTAATCTCTTCCTCACTACTAGTAATGGATTTTTTAATGACAGTAAGATCAGGTTCTACTAGCAGAAAAGCCTTACCAATTGCTATTCCACTAGATGCGGCTATTCCTTTTAAATAGTGCGTCATTAAGTAGCACTAGGAATTAATATATTGAATTGTCTAAACATAGATAGTCCCCTTCCTCCTATGAATTTCTACCACCATCATAGTAAAGCAAGAGATTTCTTATTCTTCAAAAATGTAAAGTAGATTAAATTAAGTAAAGACCGAGTGCTTTACCCGGTCTTCGGCTCTTATTGATGTTTAGTACTTCGCTTACAATTCATCTTAATATTCCGGTACTTAGAATAGATGTATCGACTTGAATATCCCACTCTAACTTACTAATGGTTTCATTTGTTAATGCTTTATCCCAATTTCCTTTGTAGTGCATTCGAAAGTTTTCAGTTAATCCAATTGGATCAACTTCTATTTTTTTTAGTTCTTCCAAAAACTTACTAATGTCTTGTTTAACTTTTTCATTTACATCTTTTTCTAGTTCCGCGATTTCATCCACGCTTTTTAAATTATTTTCCCGCTCACCTCTAAATTCAATCAGTGTACCTGACATTTTTAGTTCAATGTTTAATTTAGGTTCTTCTAGATTTTTATTACTTTTAATTTTTACTTTACTATCGATCAAATCGATCAATAGTTTTTCTTTTTTAAGTTCAATATTTAGTGGAGCAAGTTTTTTTCTTCCTTGTAACGCTTGTATGATAAGCCCCTCATTTGTAGATAATCTTTTGTGCATCACTTCTCCTTTAAATAATGCAATACCGTCTATCTCTATTTTCCCGTCTTTTGTTTCTAGAAATGGAACAATAGAGTCAAAAACAGGATTGGTTTGTGTATACATAAAATCATGAATATTTGTATTCGGATTAAATGCTGTATTAATACTAGGTTGTAATAAATCGTTTAAATAAAAAATAACGCTTGGCTTATCTGGATACTCTCCTTTTAACATATCTCCTGCGCTTTCTTTAACTACTGCAATCAGTACTTTATTGCCAACTTCAGCGTTTCTATATAGCTGTTTAATTGCATTTTGAACATCCCCGTGAAGAGCGAACTGCTCATTAACAAGAACAACCCGTAATTGATTTAGCACTATCTTTTTATCTGAAAGTGTTTCTATTTCCACGATTCCTTTTGAAATTAAATCAGAGGAAACGCTGAAAATTTGTGTATGCTCCTTCGCTTGTGGATCATATTGCGGGATAGCTACCGTTATCTGTGATTGTTCTTCATCTAAATAGTCAAATGCCATAACCCCGACCATACCAATATCTTCAAGAGGTATTTTTAATTCTTTAGCTGTACAACCGGCTAACATTGTTAAACAAAAAGTAAATACTATTGGAATGAATTTTACTTTCATTGTTGCACCTTCTTTTTTCTAAGTAAATGTACAATACTCAAAAATATAGGCCAAACTATCAGCAGATAACCTGCATAGTAGCTCACCTCAAATAATTTCTCTCTAATTTCATGAGAATAAGGCAATATAATTATCAAAAAAACAACAGCTGCAATTATATATATATGAAGTTTATTTTTTTTAGATCGAATAGAATCCAATCCTTTCTTTGCACTCCAAAGATATGCTGCCATTGTCGATAAAACTAAAAATACCCACATCGTCATTCCAATAATATCTATTCTTTCTATAAAAGTAAGCTCACCTGCTTTAAACAATTGCAACACAGTGAATTCGACATTCTTTAATTGCCATTCTGAGTAATACATTACACTTACAAATGTTGTAATGAGACAGAGAATTATACTTATCCAAACTCCTAGTAATGCATGTTTAAATGCCTTTTTTTGATTCAAAATATAAGGATAATAAAACAGGATTAATTCATAACCAAGAATAGATAAATATCCTTTTCTTATAGCTTCAACCATTTCTTTTAAATTGTAATTAAATAGCGGGAAAATGTGACTGACATCCCCTTTTTCAATTGCCCAACGCAAAAAATATAGTAAAGGTATGGTTAAAAAAAATGCCATCATACAAAATCGTGCAACAGATTTTATACCACCATTAACAATGTAAATTAGAAGTAATATTAGCAAAAGCACGGGGATAGTAGTACTTTGTTCCGGCAAGGCAGTAGTTTGAATAAGCTGCATATAGTTACTAATTATTGCAGCTAGAAACAAAGTAAATTGAAAAATAAAAAGCATATTCATACTTTTTCCTATCCATTTACCTAACAAAAGCTCGTTTATACGAAACAAATTTTCGTTTGGATATTTAGACATAATCCAAATCATTGGCCATAATGTTAGACTAGCGATTATACCAAGCAATAATGGAAAAAATGCTTCACTATAACCTAAAGAGCTTAATCGTTGAGGAAGTGTAAGGATTCCAGTACCAAACATAGAACTTTGCGCCAAAAAAACTACATGATAACTGTTTAAAAGCTTTCGTTTGTTTGTACTCAACCTAACCTACCTCTCCAAACTGAATTTACTTTTTCTGTGACCTTGATATTCCTGTTTTATTTCTAAGGAAAGTTATTGGAAACCTAAAAATACCGTCCTTTAAGTCCCCTGCTTTTCTTGGAATAATCGGTGACATAAAAGGTGTCCCCAAGGAATTTAACCTAAGTAAATGAGCAATTAACCAAGCAAACGCAAGCATTTGTCCCATTAGCCCAAACATCCCTGCGGATAAAATAAAGATATAACGAACAAATCTACTTGTATTACTCATTAAAAAAATAGGAGGAAGAAATGATAGTAATGCGGAGGTTGCAACAAGGACAATTAGAATATTACTAATGAGACCAGCCTCAACTGCTGCTGTACCAATTACAATACCTCCTACGATACCAATCGTTTGTCCTACTTTTGCAGGCATTCGGGATCCGGCTTCCCTTAATACTTCAATAATTAGTTCGATAAACAACACTTCAAAAAGTGGAGGAAAAGGGACCTTTGCCCTGGACTCCTGCAGATTCAATAATAGCTCATAGGGAAGAATTTCCGGATGGAATGTTAATGTCGAGACGTACATGGGAGTTATCATAATAGTTAAGAAAAAACCAAAAAATCGAAGGAAGCGAAGTAAAGATGCCGTTGTCCAACGATTATAGTAATCTTCAATGGACACAAACATTTCTAAAAAGGATGTAGGACAAATGATTGCCGATTGACTACTATCCATGAGTATCGCAATTCTTCCATCAATCAGATAATGTGATATGCTATCTGGCCTAACCGTCAAATAGAACTGCGGAAAAGGTGAGTAGGGATTATCCTCCATAAGCTGTTTTAATATAGAAATATCGTTGAAAGCAGGATAATTTATTTTATCAATTCTGCTTCTTACCGTTTCTAGATTTTCTTTATTTACGATATCATCAATATACAAAATAGAAATATTTGTATTTGTTTCAGATCCAATTATTCGATTTTCATTTTTTAACATTGGATTACGAATACGCCTTTTTACTAATGAAATATTTGTTTCCAATGATTCCGTAAACGAATCTTGGGGCCCAATAACTGTTGACTCTGTTTCTGTATTTGTAATCGTTCGAGAAGGAGCGCTATAAGTATCTAATCCCACTAATAAATTCGTTTGATGAAAATACAAAAGTGTATAACCTGAAATGAGTTTAAAGTAAATCTCCTCTAACTTAGATAAATCCATTATTTCAGATACTTGATGAATTTGATTTAAATGATTGGCGAGCGGCATTAGAACCATTATTTGTAAAGTCATTTTCTCTACCAGTGAGTTGCTATAAATAACTGTAACCAACCCATCATCAGTGAGTACTTTTTTATATATAACATCATTAATTTGACTGGTATGTTTCTTAATAATTTCAATTGGTTGTTCCGGTTGGTCTTTCATTTTATTTTGTTCTCTTTTTTGAGATGGCCGACCTATTGTGGTACGTACCAACTTACGATTTTTCATTAGTACCACACATCCTTCTACAAGCTTACTGACTAGTTTATCCATTTTAAATAATAGTATTCCATTGTATCTACAAGTGAAGTGAGAACTTTTTAATATGAATTTCGTTCATGTAATTAAGAAAATAAAGAGGCGAGTGGTTAAGTGAAGGATTCGAAAGAATGGTTAACAGAAGAACTATTAAAGGTAGAGTCTTGGGAAAAGGATCAAAGTGATTTATGGTTCTGGGAAAAACTTGGGCGTCTCCCCTTTAAAATGATTGATAAATGGACACCTAAATTTATTCAAAACAAAATTGGAATACTATTGGACGAGCTTGGTCAATACGTTCAAACAGGTGGAAGTTATTTAAGCTCCTTATCCAAAATCCCATCTTATTATCCTGATTCAGGCGTGGAAACTTTAGAAGATGTGCAAAAACTGCCTGTTTCTAAAATGGACAAATCAGTAGCTAGTCTTAGGAAAAACAGAAAAAACATTGCAACCTTTCAGGGTGCAGGAACCGGCATTGGTGGTATCTTTACACTTACACTGGATATACCGCTCCTTTTAGGTTTACAGTTAAAAACCTTACAAGACATAGCCATTAGCTATGGTTACAATCCAAATGACAAAAAAGAACGATTATTTATCATAAAATGCTTACAATTTGTGTCGGCTGATATTGTTGGTAAGCAAACTATTATTTCTCAATTATCAAAGTTTGATCATCAGGATGAGACAGTCAAAAGAGAGGTTGTTTCAGAGATGCAAGGTTGGCGTGAGGTAGTTTTTGCTTATAGAGATCAATTCGGATGGAAAAAGTTATTTCAAATGATTCCAATAGCTGGTCTGGTCTTTGGTGCCTTTATCAACCGTTCGGCTGTGAATGATATTGCAGAAGCGGGGATTATGCTTTACCGTAAAAGAAGAATCTGCGAGAAGCTAAACAATAACGATCACTTATAAGAACTAGTTAAAGACTTATGCCATTTAATCTCTATAAAATGGTATAAGTCCTTTTTTATATAAATTGCCAATACCATCTAGTACTCTAGCAGATACTTTCTTTGGAAAATAACATTTTCTATAAAACTGTCTATGGAATTTTTTAATGTGGTTCCATCGCATACATTCTTTTGATTGTCTATAACGAGCAACGTCAATAATCTTAATGTCCCCGTTTGGTGTAATAATAATGTTGCGTAAGTGAATATCAGAGGGATTTAATCCTTTGTTTGAAGCTAACGATAATGCTAGATCAATTTCTTTCACTTGGGGAGCAGTTATTTCATTACCAAGGGTAACATTTTCAAATAATGTTTTACCCTCAATGAAATCAATTACTATATAATTAACCCCTGAATCATATAGAGTAGGATAATAGTCAATTCCTTGAAGCATCTGATAAATTTCTGCCTCTTCTTGTGCAATATATTTCAAATTCGGAAAATACACTTTAATTACTCTTTGTGTTGATTTTATTCTAAAAACAAATGCACTTCTTCCTCCCCCTACAAGCATTAGGGAACTATCAAAGGAAATGAGTTGATTTTGGTCATTTATAATGACTGAATTTGCATATGCATGATAATTATTCAAACTGTGACCTCCAATAAATTTTAAGAAAGGCATAGCGCCTATATCTGGCCCTACCTGGAAAAGTAGTATCTAATTCCGTAAAAAAAGACGACATAACCAATATTTGGTTATGTCGTCTCTTACATAAACCTTAACCAAATAATTGGTAAGGTCTCGCAAACAACTTTCGTTGCCAACAAAGCCGAGGAACATATTCCTGTATTGACGACTTTGCTGTATAGCTACTCCCCTTAACGGAAGATATTTTATTATTTTGTAGGCTTAGTATATGCGTTTCAAAATGGAGAGTCAATCAATTCAAATCAACTACCAGTGGCTCTTCTCCTTTTGTGTTCATTACCCTAATTTGTGTAGGGGTAATTTTTAATATAGTCAGATCTGGATCCTCAGGACCAGTAAACCAACCTTTTAAGTCATCATTCCACACTTTTTCTTTTAAATTTTCTTCATCTGATTCCTCTACAGTACCTTCAATTTCTAAAAAAGAATCTCCTAGTCCCTTACCTTCGTACCCGATTAGAATATGCGTGTTCGGATTTTTTTGAACATCTTCCACTTTGTGTGTCTTCTTACTAGTCGCTGTGTAGAGGATAAATTCATCGTTAAAAAAAGTCATAAAGCGTGAGTGTGGTTTATTTTGCTGTATAGTTGCCATTGTACCAATTTTGCTATCGTTTAAGATTTTAAGTGCTAATTCTTTTGCCATAATAAATCGTCTCCTTCCACTCATCTCCTTTTTATTATTCCTTTAATACTCTTAATTAAACATTGATTTTAGAATGAAATGTTACCATATTTTCAGAAATTGAATAGCCCGTTGACGTCCCTTTTCCAATAAATCCTTTTTCATTTCTTCCGTCATATCAAATTGGGTAGCACTATAATCCTCCACGGGAATAAAGATAATGTTCTTTTCAATTTTTCTTGAAATGTATCTTTCATCATGTGCATTTTTCATTGTTGAAAATAACGCTTCGAACAACTGAAGACCATTGTTTATTGTATGTCCAGGAGCTTCTTCAGAGCTTCCACTTAACTTTAAACCAAGAACTGGTCGTTCCTTATTACCATTATCAAAAATCCACATAGGAAAATTACTTAGCACTCCACCATCCACTACAATTGTATCTCCAGTTCCTGTCTTTAATTTGACCGGCTCAAAGAAGAATGGAATGCCACAGCTCATTCGTAAGCCACGTGCAATAGGAAAACTATCTGCAGATATTCCATACCTTCCTAGATCATCAGGAATAACAATCATTCTTCCATTCGTCAAGTCAGAGGCAACTAATTTCAGTGATCCAAGTGGTAAATCCGAAAATGTATAAACACCTTTTATTGCTAGTTTTTCGAGAAACCAGTTTTCCAAAGCCTTTCCTTGATACAAGCCCATCCGCCAATACAAATTTAGCCATTTCATAAATGGAATAGGAAGAAGTGTCTTCCGAGGATCAAGCAGAGTAGCTGTATCCAACTCATCCAATAATTGTTCTATTTCCTTACTTGAGAAGCCTGCAGCAATAAAGGCAGCAAGAATTGCTCCTGCACTTGTGCCAGCAACACGTTTGAATCGGTAGCCTTTCTCTTCTAATATTTGATAAGCACCGACTAACGCAAAACCCTTTAATCCACCTCCAGAAAACACCCCATCTATTAAGATATTATTATCCCCCTTTTTTCTTGGTGTTGTTACACTGTAAGAGAAAAATAGGAGTAATAGAACTTAATTGTTGAAACTTCTGCATCACTATTTTGTTTTTAGATAAATCTAACTAATTTAAATATTTTTATTGATATTATTAATTAGCTTAGGTTATAATAAATTCATTGCCGAAAAGCGTACTTTTGTACATTATGCGTACAAATTATTAATCTATTACTTTATGCACAGTCATCTGTCATTAGGGGAAATGTAAGGGGTTACATGAATAAAGGGGGAAAACATATGACTTTGGAGATTAATCAACAACTTATTCCACCAAGAACTTTTGGTGAAAAATTAAAAAATATCGGACCCGGAATTGTAGTTGCCGCTACAGGAGCCGGAACAGCAGATTTAGTCACTTCTCTTGTACTTGGCACTCAATTTGGTATGACATTTGTATGGGCTATTATTGTTGGATCTGTCTTAAAATACTTTCTAAATGAAGGCGTAGGAAGATGGTATTTAGCAACAGGTCAGACAATGTTAGATGGCTGGCAACAACTAGGTAAGTGGGCGACAGGATATTTCGGTGTCTACTCTATCATTTGGGGATTTGTCTATGGTGCTGCTGCAGCATCCACTTCAGGCATGGCTATGCACGCAATGTTCCCTATTATGCCAGTTTGGGCCTGGTCTATCATTCATGCAATTGTAGGATTTATTTTAATTTGGGTAGGAAAATATCTTCTTTTTGAAAAAGTTATGACTGCATTAATCGCTGTTATGTTTATCACGATTATTGGTACAGCAGCTTTATTTTTACCAAGCTTCGGTGACTTTGCATTTGGCTTCGTTCCACGTGTTCCACAAGGTTCTTTCATTCTAATGCTTGGATTGATTGGTGGTGTAGGTGGAACCATCACGATGGCTTCTTATGGATATTGGTTACGTGAAAAAGGTTGGAACGGTAAACAGTGGATCGCTGCAATGCGTACAGATGCAAAAATCGCCTATCTACTAACTGGATTATTTACTCTTGCGGGTCTTATTATTGGTGCACAATTTTTAGCTGGAACGGGTGTAAGTATTCGAGATGACGAAGGATTAATAAAACTTTCTGAAATGCTAGGAGCAGAGTTTGGTACACCTATGAGATGGATGTTCTTAGTAGCTTTCTGGTCCGCTGCATATTCGTCTCTGCTTGGGGTATGGAATGGCGTTCCTTATCTATTTGCAGATTTCATCAAAACAATCCGTAAGAATAAACAAGAAGTATCTGTGAAAGACCCAGCATATCGCTTTTATCTATTCTGGCTTACTTTCCCACCAATGATTTTATTCTACTTTGGCAAGCCAGTTGAGTTGATCATCCTTTATGGAGCACTTGGCGCTATATTCATGCCATTTTTAGCACTTTCTTTACTGCTCCTACTAAATTCAAAAACAATAGCAATAGAGTCTAGAAACAAATGGGTACCAAACGCTGTATTAACTGGTTGTTTAATAATGTTTGGTTATCTTGGAATACAAGAGTTAGTTAAGATTTTCTCTAGATTTATGTGAATGAAAACCCGTTTATTGTTTATAAACGGGTTTTCATTTTATTTATGTCGATTATTATTCGTAGGTTTTACTTTATTTTCGTTGTCTGCAATTGTCTCAGCCTCGTCATTTAGGCCTCTCACATCTAAATCATCCGGACTAAGATCATACCCATATCCGTATTCTTCACGGTCTAATGTATTACTTTTCTTAATTTTATTTTTATTATTATTGCCTGACATGAATTTTCACCTCCATGAAGTATAATTTGTGCAAATGAATTGCTTTTATTCTAGTTAACTTTACATCAATAATTTGAATTACTTTTTTTAATCGCACCATATACGCAAGGCAATTTGCTGAGCCATTTTGTACTACTTTTGAAAAAATACAGCTTCCTCTTACAATAAACAATTTGACATCTTTCTTCAATAATTCTACAATCGCAATAATTACTTGTCATATCAGATCTGCATTTGTCTGAATGCTACCTTACAAACAAGCAATCACTCACATTAATCCATCTATTGGTCATTTAAATAGACAACTTTAATGTAAAAATCCCCAAAAATAAAAACTCCTATTCACACAGGAGTTTTCCAACTTTTAACTAACTTGATTTTTTTCCAAGATAGGCTTCAACAATTCTAGAATCTTCTAAAAGATCTTTTGCCTCTCCATTAATAATTACTTTCCCTGTTTCCATTACATATCCATAGTCAGCAACTTTTAAAGCCTGTCTTGCATTTTGCTCCACCAATAGGACTGTTGTTCCATTTTCTTTTATCTCTCGTATCATTTTAAAAATATCGGCAACTATTAAGGGTGCCAATCCCATTGAAGGTTCATCTAACAATAATAGCTTAGGCTTTGAAAGTAATGCCCTCGCAATAGCAAGCATCTGTTGCTGTCCTCCTGAAAGAGTTCCACCAAGCTGTTCTCTTCGTTCCTTTAAAATCGGGAATTGGGCCATTACCTCTTCAATATCATTTTTAATATCTTTGTCATTTCGATGGTAGGCTCCCATTTCTAAGTTTTCCATAACAGTCATACTCGACAAGATAGCTCTACCTTCTGGAACAAGAGCAATCCCTTTTCTAAGTAGTTGGTCTGGCCTTAGCCCAGTGATATCTTCTCCTAAAAACTCTAGAGACCCCTTTTTAGGTTTTAATAAACCTGAAATAGATTTCATCGTAGTTGTTTTACCCGCTCCATTGGCACCAAGAATGGTAACTACCTGTCCTTGTTTCACTTCTAGGCTTACCCCTTTAAGTGCTTGAATCTTTCCATAAAAAGTATCTATTCCCGTCACTTTAAGCAATTTGATCATCCTCCTCAGTTCCGAGGTATGCTTCAATAACTTCTTGATTATTTTGAATTTCATCCGGTGTACCTTCTGCAAGTTTCTTACCAAAATTCAAAACAGTGATTCTGTCACAAAGTTTCATGACAAAAGGCATATCATGCTCTATTAATAAAACTGTAATCCCTCTTTTTTGTACTTTTTTTATTAATGTAAACAGGTCATCCGTTTCTGTTTCGTTCATTCCCGCTGCAGGCTCATCTAATAATAATAGCTTTGGACTACTAGATAAGGCTCTAGCTATTTCCAATCTTCTCTGTTGGCCGTATGCCAAATTTTCCGCTACTACATCTTCAAATCCCGATAGTCCAACCAGTTCTAATAGTTCTTTTGCATTTTCTAGCATTACGCTCTCTTCTTTTCGTTGAAATTTCGTACGAAAAACACTGCTAAAAACACCTGATTTACTTCTAGAATGGCCGCCAACTAATACATTTTCCAATACTGTCATCTGGGAGAATAAACGTATATTCTGATAGGTTCGGCAAATTCCTTTGTCCGTAATTTTATGAGGCTTTATCCCGGATATATTTTCTCCCAAAAAGCTTATTTCTCCTGATGTCAAAGGAAACATATTTGTAATAACGTTAAACATGGTTGTTTTCCCAGCCCCATTAGGACCTATTAGGCCAAAAATCTCTCCTTCGTTTATCGTAAAAGAGACATCGGTAAGAGCGGAGATTCCGCCAAAGTTTTTACTGATTTTTTTCAATTCCAGTACCATTGTCGGTCCCCCTTTTTGACTTTCTGCCTTTTTTAAACCATTGAAGTACTGAAAAATCTATTATTCCTTGAGGACGGAATGCCATCATCAAGACAAGTATAGTACCATAAATCATATAACGATATTCACTCATAAAGCGTAAAGCTTCAGGTAAAATCGTCATGAAAGTAGCTCCAAAGATTGCCCCCCAGATTACTTCACTACCGCCAAACACAGAGAAAATTAGTATTTCAATTGCACGGTGGTAAGCAAAATCTGCAGGACTAACATATCCCATTACATGAGCATATATAGCTCCTGCAAAACCTGCTAAAATGGCTCCTTGTGTAAAAGACAGCACTTTATAATACGTAATGTTAATTCCCATTGACTCTGCTGCCTTTTCGTCCATTTTTATAGCTGCAAACGCACGCCCCACCCGAGACTTATTTTGTCTAATGAAGAACCAAATTAGAAAAATATTAATAACGAGTAACAAGAGAAGTACAAGTAGATAAATAACTTGATTATTTTTTAACCCAAGCATATCCGGATCAAATCCCATGCCAGAAATCGCATTAAATAACTCCCTACCTAGATGGGGAACTCCAGCTAATCCTATTGAACCTTTAGTAACAGATTCCCAGTTAACAAAGATAACGCGAATAACTTCACCAAAACCAAGTGTCGCAATAGCCAAATAAACTCCTGATAATCTAAGTGCAGGAATTCCAATCAATATACCAAGAATACCGGCAACCAGTGCACCCGCTATAATTCCCACTATAATTGGTGCACCCAAATGAATAGTCAGTAATGCAGAAGTATACGCCCCAATCCCCATAAAGCCAGCATTTCCTAAAGATAACTGACCAGAGGAAAGAGTTATGTATATGCTTATCCCTAAAATAATATTGATCATCACAAAGGAAGCAACTTGTAAATAATATGGATTTAATATTTCGCCTATCATAGAGTCACATCACCTTCCTGCCTCTGCTGTCTTTTTACCGAAGATCCCCTGAGGTCTTAATAAAAGGATGAATATGATAATGATAAAAGCAACTGCGTCTCGATATCCTGAATCCCCGTAAGCAACCATTATTGTCTCGGCTATACCAAGGATTAATCCACCTGCCATGGCCCCTTTTACATTCCCCATACCGCCTAAAATGATAATAGCTAACCCTTTCAAACCCATAGACAATCCCATTTGTGGGTTTACAGAGTTAAATGCCATCCCAACTAAAATTCCTGCGATTCCTCCCATTGCTGAAGCAATAATAACTGTAGTTGTAATCGTTCTTTTTGTGTTTACTCCCAAAATACTTGCTGTTTCAATATTTTCAGCTGTAGCACGTAACGCTTTACCTGCCTTAGTTTTTGACAACCAATATGAAAGTGCAACCATTAAAGCAATAGATATAATAAATATAACTATTTGAACGAGGTAAATAGTAATTGAACCAAGTTGGAATTGAATTTCTGCAAAACTATTACGGAAAGGCTTATTTCCTGCACCAAAAATATGATGGGAAAGATTTTCTAGAAAAATAGATATTCCTATCGTACTTATTAAAGGAGCAAGATGGGAAACACCTTGTTTTCCCCGTAGTGGTCTTAAAGCAACTCTTTCAAGTAAGTACCCTAGAATAGCTGTAACTCCAATAGCTGCAATAAATGCAACCCACAGGGGTAAACCTAGTACACTCGTAACCATTACTCCAACAAAAGCCCCGACCATAAAAATTTCACCATGTGCCATATTAATAATTCCAAGTACACCAAAAACAAGAGTAAACCCAAGGGCAACGATGGCATAAATGCTTCCTAATGTAATTCCATTAATAAGTTGCTCTAATAGCAATGTATCTCACCCTTTGATATGAAATTTTATCACTACTTAGGAAAATCAAAACTCTCGATTTATTTTAAGAGATTAACTTTCCATTAGATAAGTGGCAAAAGAAAATTACTTTTGCCACTCTTTTAATGTTACTCAAATAGTTGGAACTTACCGTCTTTTATAATTAATACTGTAGGCTCCATGAGAACATCTCCATCTTTATCGAATGAGAATCTACCTAAGATACCATCTAAATCTTTTATCTCAGCTAGTGCATCTCTTAGCGCATCTCTATCTGATTCTCCAGCATTTTTTAATGCCTCTTCTAAGATGTACAATACATCATAAGCTTGTGCTGCAAATTGATCTGGCTTTTTACTGTATTTTTCTTCATATTTTTTAACAAAGTCCTGAACCTTTTGATCTGGCTTATCACCAAACCATGGAGTAGCAACAATCAAACCTTCTGAAGCTTTACCTGCAATATTGATAACCTCTGGTGAATTAAATCCGTTTCCACCTACAAAAGGCACATCGATTCCCATTTTTCTTGCCTGATCCATGATTACTGCGCCTTCATTATATAAAGCAGAAGCTAAAATTAAATCTGGGTTAAGATCTTTAATCTTTGTCAGTTGTGCATTATAGTCAGACTGACCTTTTTGGAAAGTTTCGATAGTGACTATCTCAAGTTTCATCTCTTCTGCAACTTTTTTCATTGTGTCGAATCCAGATTGAGTAAATAGATCATCATTTCCATAAAGAATAGCAACCTTTTTCACTCCATACTTATCTACCGCTTTTTCCAAAGCAGCTGGTATTGCTAGAGATTCTGGAATTGAGTTTCTAAAAACATAATCTCCGATTTGAGGAATACCAGCAGCGGTAGTAGAAGTACCTATAATTGGAATTCCATTGATGTCTGCCTCAGGACCTACGACATTCATTTCTGTACTTAAAGTTGGTCCAATAATAGCTACAATGTCATCAGAACTCATTAGCTTTTGACCAACTGTTAATGCTTGATCTTGCTTTCCTGCAGAGTCTTCCACTACAAGTTCGATTTTCACATCGCCTTTTTCATTAATTTCATCTAAAGCTAAATTTAAACCATTCGTTATAGCTTCACCATAAGCAGCTCCAGGTCCAGATAAATACGAGATAACCCCAATTTTTGCTGATAAAGTTCCTGTATCACTTCCTGATTCACCACTTGTAGCATCGGTGTCTTCACCACTACATGCTGCTAATAAAAACAACAAAAATACAGAAAATAGTAGATAAGTAGTTTTAGTAATCGCTCTCATTTCTTTTCCCCCGATGAATTATTTGAATTTTTTAACACATCATTATTAAACAATACTAGTCTTAGAAAGTAAAGATATAATTCATAATTATATGAATATTTATTATTTTTAAATAGTTTTATTTGCTAATAAAAATAAAGAGAGATAACACTTTTTTAAGTGATATCTCTCTTTCATTAAACTATATTCCTCTTTTTCGTTTTAATGCAGCTTGAATGTATTCCTCGAATATGCGTTTTGAAGCTTCGTCCCCTTCCATTGCAAATTCCTCGGGATGCCACTGAAAGCCGAACACAAAGTTGTGCTTCGTGCTTTCCACGCTTTCGATGACTCCGTCTATTGCTTTTGCAACTACTCGTAAACCTTTTCCTACCTCATTTACTGCTTGGTGGTGAAATGAATTCACCTTGAATTCCTCTTCTTGCACTAATTCATATAAACGACTATCTTTTTCTACTTTTACAGTATGCGACCTATGTGTTCGCTCCGCCTTTTGTAAATGCTGAATAACAGGCTCCTTTCGCTGCGAGTGAATCGACTGATATAGAGTTCCTCCAGAAACTATGTTCAGCATATGTAATCCCCGACAAACTCCTATATAAGGTTTATTTAGCTCCAGTATTTTCTGTACCGTTGCAAACTCCATTGCATCGAGTTTGGGTGTGATTCTACCTAGATGAACTATTGGTTCCGCACCATAATAGGATGGGTCTATATCTTCTCCCCCAGTAAGAAAAAGTCCATCGATTTTTTCACAAGCCTCATCTATATCCATATCTGGAATAAGAGGGATTAATACGGGTATACCTCCAGCTTGTGAAATGGCTTTACCATAAACTGAGGGCATAAAATAATTACCATCCTCTTTTACTTCTACTGTTATTCCAATGATTGGTTTCATATACTATTCTCCGTTCTTGATATATACATTCAATTTAATATACCCGCTATTATTTCAATAAAAACGAAATGTACCATTCCAATTTTTTGCTTTCTTTTTTTAGTTTGTTTTAGTTGTATAAGGGAAAGATATTATAGATAACATTTTTAAGGAGGATTCCCATGACTACTGATAAATATGAAAAAATTCATGAAGAAGTTCCTGGACAAACTCAGAACCAACAACCAGGTGTAGAAGAGGAAATGACACCTGCACCTATCTTTGATGATAAAAACTATAAAGGCTCCGAAAAATTAAAAGGAAAAGTTGCACTTGTTACAGGTGGTGATAGCGGGATTGGACGAGCAGTTTCTATAGCCTTTGCAAAAGAAGGAGCAAATGTTGCGATTGTTTATTTAGATGAAAAGGAACAAGACGACGCCGAAACGACTGTAAATCTAATAGAGGAATATGGTGTTAAGGCATTTAGAATACAAACAGATTTAAGTGATGATGAGAATTGCCAAAACGTTGTTGATGAAGTAATTCAAGAATTTGGACAGATTAATATCCTAGTAAACAATGCTGGAAAGCAATTCCCTACAAAGGATTTTTTACAGATCACCCCGGATCAGTTACAAGAAACTTTTTCATCTAATATTTATTCCATGTTTTATTTAACGCAGGCAGCACTTCCACATATGACAAAGGGAGATACGATTGTTAACACATCTTCTATTACTGCTTATAACGGTTCACCAGAGCTTATTGACTATTCTGCGACAAAAGGAGCTATTACTTCCTTTACTCGTTCTCTAGCGCTTAATTTAATCGAAAAAGGAATACGTGTGAATGCTGTTGCTCCAGGACCAATCTGGACGCCGCTTATTCCTGCAACTTTCGATAAAACGAAAGTAAAAGAGCACGGAGACGATACACCAATCGGCAGAAGAGGTCAGCCAGCTGAAAACGCACCAGCATATGTATTCTTAGCCTCCTCCGATTCCAGCTATATGACTGGACAAACCATTCATGTCGATGGCGGTGACTTCGTCGGCTCCTAAGTTGTAAAGAAGCCTCTCCTTCTCGGGTAGGCTTCTTTTCATTTTCATTTTATTAATAGTAAAAAAAATCTGAGCAACTCATTAATTTTGGTTTAGCAGTAGTAGGATAGCATATCGAACGACAAACTTAATAACGAGATTTCAAGTTAATGGAATTCTTTTCAGGCTATAGACAAACTCGAATTTATTTTTATATAGGATAGTACAGGTTTTCCGAACTACCGCTCGCTTTCCACGGGCGGGCGCCGAGCCACTCGGGCCAATGGGGAGCACCTTCCTGTATTTAGTAATTTAATTTTTTTTACAGGAATACAATTTTTTTTAGATAGAAGAAATGCTTAATTGTAAGCATTCAATAGTTGATTGTAGTGGAAGGCGGCGACTCCCGCCGGAATAGCAAATGTTATCTGCACCGAAAGCGAAGCGGCAGGTGCATGAGCTGAAGACCCTGGACTGAGCGTAGCGAAATTAATTTTTGCGACGAGCTTGCGCAGGAGCAAGGGAAGCGGCTGAAGCCATGCCGGCGGAAAGCGTCCGCCTGGAATGGAAATCAACTGGGCCCATACAAAAAGCGAGTATGTGAACGAAATGTCGTTCACATACTCGCTAAGAAATACCTTGAAGAGTTTTTGAGTGCCCTCGCTTCGCGCCCGCAGGGTCTCGTCTGTCTCGCTTCTCCCGGAGGAGTCGAGCGGAAGCTTCTAAAAGCAATTGAGACCAATTAGCTAACTGACTTTTTTTCAATCTGAAACGAGATTCCAAATTAATGGAATCCCGTTTTTAAAATTCTTTTTTTAGTACAAGTTATATAGTACTTCTAGAAACCTTTTTTCCATCATATGAATAGAGGGTTGGCTTTTCCTCTACATATGTTTCCAAAAATACAGCACGCCCCCAAAGTTGATAAATATAGGGTAGTACGTTTTCTAAATAGTGAGGGTCAAGCTCCATTCCCTCATATCCGTGCTTTAAATACAATTCTCCAGTTCTTGAATAGTCACCATCTTCCACCACAATGTATGGAAAGCCTCCATTAACTCGCATGGAAACTAGTTGATCTCGTACATTTTCATAATCTTTATCCGTTATTTGATAGTTACCATTCTTTTTCTCAAATAGATATAAATCTTCCTTCTTCATTAAATCTTTCGTTAAATAGTTTTGTATAAACGAGATATCCGATTCGATTTCCCTTACTTCAAAAATCTTTTCTCGACCCGAATCTGGCTTAATCCCAAACTTTTTCATCTCTTCTGATGGTTGATTATATCTCTTTTCAATATCTTCAAAAATTTTCAAACCTAAATAGTAAGGATTGATAGTCGTCGATGATGGCTGGACTACGTTTGCATTTAATTTAGCAAACTCAATCGTTTCATCTGTAGTTAAATTCATTTCCCTTAAAATTCGTTGATGCCAAAAAGAAGCCCAACCCTCGTTCATAATTTTCGTTTCTAGTTGCGGCCAAAAATAAAGCATTTCTTCTCGCATCATTGTTAAAATATCCCGTTGCCAATCCTCCAATTCACGACTGTACTCTTGAATAAACAACAATAAATCTTTTTCAGGATTTGGAGGAAACTTTTTTCTCTTTGTAATAAAGGGTTTTTTATTATTTGCTGACTGACCTATATTCCATAAATCATCGTAAGGTGTTCTACGTAAATCTTCTTTCTCTTCCTCTAGTAAATCATATTCCGGCAGTTTAGGTCTAATAATGGATGGGTCAATATGTTCCTGGATAGCCAATACTGCATCAAGAAAGCTTTCTACTTCCTCTTTTCCATAAATCATTTCATAATTCGCAATTCTTTCTGCTGTTGCCGTCATACTTTCAACCATATCTCTTCTTGTGTTGGAAAAACGAACATTATTCTTAAAAAAGTCACAATGTGCGAGCACATGGGCAATAATGAGTTTATTTTGTATTAAACTATTTGTATCTAGCAAAAAGGCATAACAAGGATTCGAATTAATAACTAGCTCATATATTTGGCTCAATCCAAAATCGTATTGGATTTTCATTTTGTGGAATTGCTTTCCAAAGCTCCAATGCGTAAAGCGAGTTGGCATGCCGTATGCTCCAAATGTATAGATAATATCAGCAGGGCAGATTTCATAGCGCATCGGGTAAAAATCAAGGCCAAATCCAGAGGCAATTTCCGTAATCTCCGCTATTGCATGATGAAGCTTCGTATCCATTAATTGACTCCTTTCTTTTATTTTGGCACTTTAAAAATGCTTTTCAAAGCTACATATACATCTTTTTTATCCTTTAATACATAATAGCGAAATTTTGGATCATCAATTGTTTTATACGTGTTCATTAATGTAGAGTATCGGCTATGGGGATTAACTTCTCCATACCCAAACATACTAGAGACTTCCATCAGTTGGTTTACAAGTTTTATACATTTTTCATTATCACTTGTCATATTTTCTCCGTCTGAAAAGTGAACAGGATAAATATTAAATTGATTAGGATTATATTTTTCTTCTATAAGTTCAAGTGCCTTGTAATATGCAGATGAACAAATCGTTCCACCGCTTTCTCCTTTTGAAAAGAATGCTTCCTCAGTTACAACTTTTGCTTCGGTATGATGTGCTATAAATTCAATATCTACGGATTTATATTCCGATCTTAAAAACCGAGCCATCCAGAAAAAGAAACTTCTTGCACAATACTTCTCAAAAGCACCCATCGATCCACTCGTATCCATCATGGCAAGAACTACTGCTTTTGACTCTGGTTTTGTCACTTCATCCCATGTTTTAAAACGTAAATCATCGTTATGAAGTGGTGAAATTTCTGCTTTACCTTTCATCGCATTTCTTTTAATCGCGGTCATAATTGTACGCTTCTTATCGATATTTCCCATAAGTCCTTTTTTACGAATATCATTAAATTCGACTTTATCCGTTATAATGTTTGCCTGTTCTTTTTGCTGTAAATTCGGTAGTTCCATCTCTTTAAAGAGAACACTTTCTAATTCTGATATAGTCACTTCTGCTTCGTAATAATCTTTACCCGCTTGGTCTCCAGCTTGTTTCCCTTGGCCCGAAGCCTTATCTCCTTCACTGGAATCACGAGCAATCACATCTCCTACCTGACTGTCGCCATCCCCTTGACCAACATGTTTGGTTTTATCATAGTTGTAACGAATTTTATATTCATCCAATGAACGAATTGGTATTTTAATTACTTCTCGTCCATTTGACATAATAATACTTTCCTCACTGATTAAGTCAGGTAAATTGTCTTTAATAGCTTCTTTCACTTTATCCATATGACGCTGCTGATCTTGATGACCTTTACGGTGCAATGACCAGTTTTCCTGTGAGATGACGTAATGATTCTCTTGTTTTTCATTCATTTTCATCAACACCTACCTATTGTTTATCATATGCCAGCTACTCAAAGTTATTGCCAATGTATATAAGAAAAGTGCAATAGACTATGAAAAGAAGCACAGGCATCCGAATCTGTTAATGAAAAAAGTAGAATAGTCGCACTTTATATCTGTTTATAAAAAAACAAGACCAATGTAATAATTAGTCTTGTTTTTCCCTATTATCGATTGAGCAGGCTACCTACATATCGCAATAATTCATTTGCTGAAGTGGAGTTATAACCATGTTCATCAATTAGTCTTGCCACAACCTCATTTACCTTTTTCAGCTGAGATTCATCAGGTGTTTTAGAGGATGTAGTTATTTTCACAACATCCTTTAAATCAGCAAAAAGTTTCTTTTGGATCGCTTCACGCAACCGTTCATGGGAATTATACTCGAAACGTTTTCCTTTTCTTGCATAGGCAGAAAGGCGAATTAGGATTTCTTCTCTAAATGCTTTCTTAGCATTTTCAGAAATACCAATTTGTTCTTCAATAGAGCGCATTAGTTTTTCATCCGGATTCATTTCTTCGCCTGTAAGTGGATCTCTCATTTTGTTTTTATTACAATAAGCCTCCACATTGTCCAAGTAATTGTTCATTAAGGAAATTGCGGACTCCTCATATGAATAAACAAATGCTTTTTGAACTTCTTTCTTAGCAATTTCATCATATTCTTTTCTAGCAACAGCAATGTAATTCATGTATTTTTCACGGTCTTCTTGTGAAATCGAAGCGTGTTGGTCAAGTCCTTCTTTTAAAGCTCGTAATACGTCCAATGCATTAATCGATGGGATTTCCTTACGAATAATAGCAGACGATATTCTATTAATGACGTAACGAGGATCTATTCCTTGCATCCCTTCGTTCAGAGATTCCTTTTTCAATTCCTCCACATCTATTTCGTTAAATCCTTCTACGCTTTCTCCATCATAAAGTCGCATTTTCTTGACTATATCAATGCCTTGTTTTTTAGGTACTTCCAGTCTTGTTAAAATGGAAAAGATAGCCGCTGCCCTTAACGCATGTGGCGCAATATGAACATGTGTCATGTCACTTTCCTTAATCATCTTTTCATAAATACGTTCTTCCTGACTTACTTTTAAATTATATGGAATAGGCATAACGATAATTCTTGAGTGTAATGCTTCATTCTTTTTATTGGAGATAAAAGAACGATACTCTGTTTCATTCGTGTGCGCTACAATCAATTCATCTGCACTAATTAAAGCAAATCTTCCTGCTTTAAAGTTTCCTTCCTGGGTTAGCGATAATAAATGCCAAAGAAATTTTTCATCTAGTTTCAGCATTTCCTGAAATTCCATCATCCCACGATTCGCTTTATTTAATTCACCATCGAATCGATAAGCACGTGGATCAGATTCGGAGCCAAACTCGGCAATAGTTGAAAAGTCAATACTACCTGTTAAATCAGCAATATCTTGTGATTTAGGATCCGATGGGGTGAATGTTCCAATTCCAACCCGTTTGTCTTCCGAGAAAAAAATTCGCTCTACCCTAACATGTTCAATTCGTCCATCGTACTCTTTTTCCAGTCTCATAGTATTAAGCGGTGATAAACTGCCTTCAATACGAATTCCGTATTCTTCAACAAAATCTTCACGTAAATGATGTGGAATCAGGTGCAATGGATCTTCATGCATGGGGCACCCTTGAATAGCAAAAACTGCTCCCTCATCTGTTCTAGAATACTGCTCTAGACCGCGTTTTAACAATGTAACTATAGAGGATTTACCTCCACTTACAGGTCCCATTAATAAAAGAATTCGTTTTCTAACGTCTAATCTTTTTGCTGCTGGATGAAAATACTCTTCTACTAAGCGTTCAATCGCTGTCTCTAATCCAAATATTTCTTTTCCAAAGAAATGGTACATCTTGACTCCATCTCTCTCTTTTAGCCCTGAGCTTTTAATCATGTTATATACACGAGAATGTGCTGTTTGGGCAACTTCTGGTCTATCCTTCACAATGGCTAAATACTCCTCGAACGTGCCTTCCCACTTCAGTTTATTCTCTTCTTCACGGTAGTTCCTAACCTTGTTCAAAATATCCATTTATTCCCTCCATTCAGGGGCGTTGTTTTATACATAGTATGAAAGGAGAGAATTTATGATACCTATTACTTTTTGTAGTAGCAAATTCTTTTAGTACATTACCTACACATTATTTTCACTATTAAGTTTAAAAGTGATTTGTATTCGGGTATCTACTCAATAAGCAATCAAATCACCAATACTACTAAAATTGGAGGAATTTATTATGACGATGAAGTCAATTGCAGGGGAAAAATGGTGGAAAATCGGAGCAGCAGCATTTCTTTCGGTAAGTTTATTGGCCGGTTGTGGAGACGGTGAAAATGAATCAGATGTGGATGACAACATGGAAGAAGATGTAGAACAAGATCTTGAAGAAGAAGACAAGGACGGAGAATAAAAGTTTATTATGCGGTGTGATGCACACCGCATTTTTTTATTTTTTTTCTATTTTTCTTTTTTTGATCCACCAAAATACTACAATAATTACGACACCCAAAAGCAGTAGTATTGGTAGATTACCAATAAAAAACACGGTTAGTCCTGACACCATAGTAAGTAGTGCATTAGTACTTGTAATAAATTGCTTCTTTGTTTTTTCCCATGTATTTAAATCATTGTTTTCAATCTCAGGAACAATTACACGGTTTTCATACAAAGCTAGCTCAATTGTTGAAAACGATGTTTGATTTTCTAAATAATTTACCTTACCAACAAGTACCTCAATTTCTTCTTGAATGTTTGCTAAATCAGAAGAAATCTTTAATAAATCCTCGGTTTTTTGAGCGTTTTTCATAAAAGTAAGTAAACGTTCCTCTACTACTCTTTTAGATTTGATGCGAGAAGTTAAATCAACATATTGCTCCGTCACATCCTGCCCTGTAACATTACGTTCTAACACTTTTGAAGCTTCCTCTTCAGCATCGGATAAAAATGTTTCAAAATACTTTTCTGGAATTCTAATAATCATATTGCCACTACTTGACTGGTCATCTTCTTGAAATACATTCGATTCCACAATATAGCCACCATACTCTTTAACTTTTTGTTCGATCTTATTCTGTGCCTTCGCTAGTTCTTTCACATTCGCTCTTATAATTGCTTTGTGAATAATCATACGATTAGTAGCAGCTTCAGATGAATTAGCCGAATCTTCAACAGGACTATCCTCTTCTACCATTTCGTTTGAACTCTTTTCTTCTTCAACAGAGTAGCTAGCAGAGTCGTTCGCTTCCTCCATTTTAGCTTCTTCTGCCATCTCTTTATCGCTACAAGCTGTAAGAAAGCCTAATAAAACGGAAAAAAATAAAAATAACACTATTTTTTTCATTACCATTTGCCCCCTGTCTTTGAATAATCAGACGATTCCGACTTAAAAATGTTACAAAATATGTAATGATTTAGTTATTTATCATTCTACTCTGCTAATGTGACACCAAATTAGCAGATGAGAAATTTTTACTTTTTTCACAAAAACACTTAATTTTTTAAAATATTTAGATAGAATAAAAATAAGAATCAAGGAGGGATTTGCATGGACACTAACCCAAAAAAGAAAGTATGTGAACTGAATTGATTAATTTAAAAGGACATGAGCTTACATTAGAAGATATGCGAGCCATTTTATATCAGAAGGAAGAAGTAAAACTGGAACAAAGTGCAATAGAAGCTGTCCAAAAAAGTCGGAAAGCTGTTGATAGAATAGTAAAAGAGCAGAGTACTGTATATGGTATTAATACTGGTTTTGGTAAGTTCAGTGATGTTAGCATTGAAGAAGAGGATGTTCATGCTTTACAGCTCCACCTAATTCGTTCCCATGCTTGTGGTCTCGGTCAACCATTTGATGAAATAGTATCGCGTGCAATGGTTGTTCTAAGACTAAATGCTTTATTAAAAGGATTTTCAGGCATTCGACTTGAGGTACTTGAGCGACTTGCATTCATGGTAAACAATGATATTCACCCTGTAATTCCACAGCAAGGGTCTTTAGGTGCGTCAGGAGATTTAGCACCCCTATCACATTTAGCATTGGTTTTAATAGGTGAAGGTTTTGTGTGGGATGGAGACCAACATGTCCCATCTAATGTCATTTGGACAAAACATAAATTAACGCCTATCGTCCTTGAAGCAAAAGAAGGTCTCGCTCTTATCAATGGAACACAAGCAATGACTGCACAAGGAGTAGTAAATTGGTTAGAATCAGAAACACTTGCCTACCAAAGCGAGTGGATTGCTTCTATGACGATAGAGGCTCTTCATGGAATAATAGACGCATTTCATCCGGCCATTCATGAGGCTCGTGGCTATCCAGAGCAAGTGTCTGTCGCAAAACGTGTTCTACATTGGCTTGAAGGGAGCAAACTTGTTACGAAACAAGGAGAAAAACGTGTACAGGATGCATATTCTCTACGTTGTATTCCCCAAATTCATGGAGCTAGCTGGCAAGTATTAGCTTATGTAAAAGAAAAATTAGAGATTGAAATGAATGCTGCAACCGATAACCCTTTAATTTTTGAGGATGGTGAAGTAGTCATTTCAGGAGGGAACTTTCACGGACAACCAATTGCTTTTTCTATGGATTTCTTGAAAATTGCTCTAGCAGAGCTAGCAAACGTTTCGGAGCGTAGAATTGAACGATTAGTGAATCCCCAATTGAATGAGGGTCTCCCTCCCTTCTTAAGTCCACAACCTGGACTACAATCTGGTGCTATGATCATGCAATATGCAGCAGCAAGCTTAGTGTCTGAAAACAAAACTCTTTCTCACCCTGCTTCCGTTGATTCGATTCCTTCTTCTGCAAACCAAGAAGATCATGTAAGCATGGGTACAATTGGAGCTCGACATGCAAACCAAATTATTCAAAATGCACGCAGGGTCCTTGCTATCGAATTAATTTGTGCCATGCAAGGAATTGAATATCGAGGAAAAGATTTAATGGCCCCTTCCCTTTCTAAAAAGTGGCATGAAATCCGTGCATTTATACCCTCTATTACAAAAGACCGAATCTTTAGTGTAGATATTGAAAATTTGAATAAATACTTAAAATCAGAGACTGCTAGAAAAATAGGCTAAATAAATAAAACGGCGAATTGGAATTTTTCATTCTCCTATTTTCTTAGCGGAACGTTTATATTTCATTTGATAAGGGGTAAATTTGGAGGACATCGAATATGAACTCAACTTCAAGACAAAAATGGATGAAAATTAGTACAGCAGCCTTTCTTTCTGCTGGTTTACTGGCAGGTTGTGGTGATGGTGAAACAGACACGGATACAAACGAACCAATGGAAGAGGATTTGGACGTCGATGTAAATGTGGATGAAAGCAATGAAGATAGTGATAACAAGGAATCAGATGAAAATAAAGAAGATGTAGAAGATACGGATGAAGAGGTTATGGATAAAGATCGAGAATAGAAAAAAACCGCCAAGAAGGCGGTTTTTTTATTTACCACATTTGCATGGTCCTGAGCCTGTTTTTTTACACGTTTTACATTTCTTTGTCAAATACATCACTCCTTCAATCGAATAATATAAGAATATGAGTTTGCGTGATTGTCCTATTCAAATAAGTCGAAAGACAAAAATTATTTTTTTCCATATTATGAGGTAAAACTCAATAATGGGAGATGAACATTTGACCCTTTGGATTGATGTATCAGTTAACAATAAGCGGCTTAAACTTTACGATGCAAGTAAACTTATCAAAGAGTATCCAATTGCTGTCGGCAAAATTTTAACACCAACACCTAACGGGAATTATATCATCATAAACAAAGAACTTAACCCAGGTGGTCCTTTTGGAGTCTTATGGATGGGATTATCTAAACCTCATTATGGTATTCACGGAAATAATAATCCTTCCTCTATAGGAAAGAAAGTGTCTCATGGTTGTATCCGAATGCACAATGCTGATGTACTTGAGCTTTCTTCCCACGTCCCAATTGGTACGAATGTATACATTCATAGATAAAGACGCAATTATTATAAGGGTGTCTCATACTAAAGACAAAAGGCAGTTAGAATAAATGACCTTGCGTAAGATATTGTTAAATTGTAATTCTCTCTAATTGTCCCCGTTCATTATTTTGATTTCTCGTCCATCGCCTCAAGATTCCTCAATAGAAACATTTTATGGATTAGAGTGGGCCATCCCGCGGTAAGCTTTGGAATCCCTATCCTAAAAATAAAGCTTTATTAAATGATACTTTTATTACCCTAACTATAAGCAAAAAGTACAAAGTTTCAAAAACATGATTCTGTATACCATACTGTGATGAAATGAACACGAAACTATATCCGCAGGTGTTATTAGGATGTGCTCCTTACACGACTCATCCTGCGGTGGCTCATGCGTAGCGTGCGGCAAGCGCACGTCCGATTGGTTGGCATCATACCAGATGAACAAATTATATCTTTGAAAAACAACATCGAAGGTTAACAAAGTCAAAAATAAATGACTGTAGAAAACTCGTTTTTTTATACAGTCAAAAACACGCTTTTGAATAGCGTGGTTCAGCTTGACGAAAAAAATATTTTTATAAACGATTATGTACAATAAGAAATCTCCCTAAAGAGGTTGCTTTATCCAATTAATAGTAAAGATAGTAGATACTTATAAGGAATTGTTTATAAGGCAAGGACCACCACGAAGACTCCTGTGGGAACAGCTTGAGCAGAAGACCCCGCAGTTGAGAGGAAGGCAATCTAAGTTCGCCGCATCCTGCGGCAACGATTGCATGACCAACATCGTGTTGGCCTAGGAGGCTGAAGCCAAGCCCACGGAAAGCGTAGTGGTGGTCCTTGCCGAATTTGATATAGAACTTATGCACCCAAAATTGAGTTTGTCTACAGTCAAAAACACGCTTTTGAATAGCGTGTTTTTTTTGCTTAAGTTAAATGTTTATAAAGAAACTTTTTAGGGCGATTTCCATACAAATAGAATATTAAGAACCATGGATAGGGGAATTGTATGGAAGAAAATATTAAAAATGAGTTCGTCATGTTTTCATATGAACACATACTAGCAATAGTCGTCCTAATTGTAAGTTTAATTTTCCTATTTATGTTGAAAAATAAATTATCCGATCCCATCAAGAGTTCCATCTTATTTGAACGCCTCTTTGCCCTTTCCTTGTTGATGATGGAAGTCGCTTATCATCTTGTACTCATTGAAAACGGTGAGTGGAATTTAAGTGAATCTTTGCCAATCCATTTATGCAGCTTTAGTTTGTTTTTTTCAATTATAAGTTTATGGACAGGAAACAAACGTTTTTATGATTTTATCTTTTTTGCAGGCTTTGGAGGTGCTCTACAAGCTGTACTTACACCATCCTTAGAAATAGGTTTTCCCAGTTTTAAATTTTTTCAATTCTTTTATATTCATGCAGGAATAATAGCGACTTCATTTTACATTCTTTGGGTAAAAAAATACAATCCAACATTAAAAAGTCTCCTTAAAACGATGGTTTACTTAAATATTATGTTTCCATTCATTTTTGTTATCAATATAGTTATTGATGGTAATTATATGTTTCTAAGAGAGAAAACCACAAATGGGAGTTTGCTTGATTTTTTAGGACCATATCCATGGTATATTTTATCTTTAGAAATTGTAGCACTTTTCATGTTTCTCGCTATCTTGTTAATCTTCAGGAAATGGAGTTGGCATTCAAAAGGGATGACATGAATGATTGTCCAATACAAAAAACTTACCTCTTTAATTCAAGAAGGTAAGTTCTTATTGTTATTAGCTAAAAATTTTGCATATTGAATCGTATTTTTTGCTACATCTAATTCACCGTTAAATATTACAGGGATTCCTGGTCTCCAGTTTACTTCAAACAACCAAATTCTCTGGTTCTCATC
Organism: Psychrobacillus mangrovi; assembly: GCF_037104765.1. Classification (NCBI taxonomy): domain Bacteria; kingdom Bacillati; phylum Bacillota; class Bacilli; order Caryophanales; family Bacillaceae; genus Psychrobacillus; species Psychrobacillus mangrovi. Next base: position 550,896 of record NZ_JBAWSY010000002.1, read on the forward strand.
CATTCCAACGTCAATACCTAGTTCATCCAAGTAAAAGTCACCGTATAATGAATCAAAGTGTTTTGAAAAACTTACTGAAAAGTACTCAAGTGTTTTTTTTACATCGAACCACTCATTGTCAAACTCTATTTGCAAAAAAGGATCTGGAAAAGCAGTAAAACCTCCGTTACCTAAATTTGAAGTTATGCTCCCCACAGGTCCAACACGAGGGTAAATGGACGTAGTTACCCACTCACCTTCTCCATTTTTTTGAACATGTAAACGAAAGTCGAAGACCTGACCCGATTTTATTCTACTTGATATAAATTTTTGAATAATATAATCTTGTTCCTGTACTTTAAGTAATACAAGGTCTATTAAGTCCTGTTTACTAAAGAAAGAAATTTTACCTGAATCATTCATTTTAAATGTTTCGCCATCTGCTTTTTCAACAAAAAGTATTCCAGATCCTCTACTCCCAGAAACAGGTTTAATAATAATTTGATTATGCATTTCAATCATATCAAGCAAGTCTTTTTCATTTGTTAATTCCATTGTCGGAATTAAATAATGATAAAATTCTTTTCCTTTCTTAATTCTGTATTGCACTTCGGATTTATTTCCTATCGAATGACTTGTAAATGGAATTCTTTTAAATAAATAATCAAAAGCTAGTTCTCCTTTATAAGTTAAAGGAAAACTTGCATTATAAATTGCATCTGGAAATGGATACTCTTTTTCATTCCATTTACCATTCTCATAGTATTTACCTAAAATTTTTTCGTTCTTGATATCCACATTCCCAGCCGTAAAGTAAAAAAAATCTACACCTTCTGCTTTTGCTACAACAGCATATGCATATGCCTTCTTTACTTTCTCGGGTTCTGCTCTATGGTGCAGCATACCAATTAAGGTCATTTTTTTCCCAACTCCCTTTTTTTATACAAATTTTTATTATTCACCATTTATCCCCAATTTCAAGACTTAGTCTATTTACTAATTTTGGATCGATACACTGAACACTGCAAAAGTTTTGTATCGATGCACTTACAATAGTCTTCGTTTTTTCTAGTCGATAAGGAACGCGCATCGAGTCTATATAATTACCTTCTACATCCATTGGATACAATAATGATAGGTAAACAAGCGAGCCTACTATATCTTCAATCCGAAAGAAGCGTGTTCTAAATGAAGTTTGTGAAGTGGAGGTTATTCCATCAGCATAATAAGGTTCAAAATTTGAGGATGTATACAACACAATTGGAATAGTTTCACGCAGGATACCTTTGAATATCGTTAGCTTAGCCTTGTTCTGTGTCTCATAAATTGTTTTCAATATTGATTCGAAATTATTGTATGATTCGATTACATTTTTTTCTTGCTCGTTATCACTCATTTTATTTTCACTCCATTACTATATAGGCTCAATATAAAAACGAATTTCCTTTGCCGCTTCTTTAGCGATACTAATAGCTTTTTCTTTATTTGCTGAAGAAGCTAAGATATATCCATATCGATCTCCCATTGATAAAGGTGGATGAAGTAATTTTCCTTTTTTAGGCTTTATAAAGACCTCCTCTACACCGGGTAGCCTTGAAACGCGTTTTCTACCTGTTACTTTTATTAATGTCCCAGTAGAATCAATCGTTAAATACTGAGCATACACAAATTTTTTATACTTTCTTTCAAAATTAGGCTCTTGTCCTAAAAATATCTTTATTGTCTCTTCAACTAAATTAAATCCATACGCTATCTCAATTATTCTATTCATTGCCCCACCAGATATGCGAGGATTTATCTCTATTAATTTCCATTCATTATTTACTAAGCGCATTTCTATATGACAAGATCCATTATCCATATTAAAACGTTCTAAAATAGAACAAACAGTTTCATAGATTTTGTTATGGAAATCTTTATCCATGTCCGCCAACAGAGTATAACCTGTTACAATAAAACGTTCAAAAAGCTTAATATCTTGTTCGAGAACTGCTATGATTTGAACTTTTCCATCGTACACACAAGCTTCTATTAAGTATTGAGGACCCACTAAATATTCCTCTACTAATATCTCATCACTCCCTTTGTCCACAAAGCTGTTTATACACTTTGTTAATTGTTTTTCATCTTCGACTAATAAAACATCTTTGGATCCAGTAGAAATTGGAGTTTTTACAATTAGGGGGAAATAGCTTTTTTGTTGAGCAATAAAGATCTCTAAGGAATCTTCTTTTTTATAGGTTTCAAAGTATGGAGATACTGGTAGTCCCTTTAATAGTTCACGGGTCATGACTTTATCCTCCATTTTTTCTAATGGTTCTGGAGTAACTTTAGATAAATTTAACTCCTTAGATAATTTTGCTGCTACATGGACATATGGATCAATAAAGCTTAAAATAGCCTCAATTTTTTTACCTTGTTCTTGTATTCCTCTTATACATGCCTTTAATAAATTATAATTAGTCAACTCCGTTAAAACCATTTGGTGAACTTCGGGAAAATCAAGTCTGTTTTCGAGGTAAATTTCTCTATCAGTTAGTAACACAGTAAAAAAACCAAGCCTTGCAGCCGCTTTAAGTGCATCTCTGCTTGATCCAGATTTGTTACTTCCGACAAATATAATTGTCTTCATAATTTATTTTCATCAACCTTCCATTTCAATTATTTAATCTTCCCAATATAATATTCATGCTTAATTTATTTTGATTGGGACTTATTATATTGAACAACACATAAAGAGAAGTTTTTGTTGACTTTTTATCGTTGACTTAAAACAAAAAAGTCATTGTTAAATGGATTAATTTCTCACTGTGGATAAAGTTATTAACACCAAATTCTTTATAAACTAGCCTTTTTTAATGTAAATATTAAAATAACTAACACCTTATCCACATATTTTTGTGGATAAGGTGTTAGTTATGTGAGTAATTTCTATTAAATAGATTTTATAAAAGAGAAAAACAAAAGAAAAGCTTGAGAATAATATATTTTTTGTATTTATTCATAAAAAGAGTGCCAAAAATTCATTTATTTCGTTAAAATGTTTCGACAAAATTCGATATTTTCCTCTTCTGTGGATAAAGTTATACACATTATCCAAAGCGGTATATATACAATCATATGAAATATAAACAGTTTAGTAACAGTTTATCCACTTTTACCTGTGGATAAACGAACGGTTGTTCCTAACTAAACTTTTTGTTAGATTAATAGTAGATTCTTAAATCTATCAAAATTGCTAAGTTACATAATATATTGGTGCTTTAATAAAATTGTAGGAGGTGAATTTAAGGTGAGTAAGATGTCAGATGAATTATTAATAGAATCTTATGTTGCAGCAAAGGAACTGAAGCTATCTCCAGATTTTATATTCTTGTTAGAAATGGAAATTCGCCGTCGTTCTCTAGTGATCGAAACTTAATTCTAAAATGATTGATCTCGTCTATTTAACTTTTAAGTTCACCCAACAGCTGCCAACCCTTATAGGCTAAAGACGTATTTTAGACATATGTTTGGAGATTAGAGAAAAATCGAAGGCAAAGTGAAACTATTTTAACGTTGTCTCGTATATAATAGAGGTAAGGTGATAATATCTTACTGAAAATCTCACATTCCATATCGGAGGGTATATAAATTGAAAAAATTAGTAGCAGCTTTGCTTACAGCAACACTTGTATTTTCATCAGTTGGTAGCATTGTATTCAATGATCAATCAACGACTGCCGAGGCTAAGTCTTATAAATCTGGTAAGAAAAGCTTTAATACGAATAATAATAGTAATACTAACAATTCTAATATTCAAAAGAAACAACAGGATTCTAATACGGCAATAAATAAATCAAATACGACTACAAGCAATAAAGGTGGATTTTTCTCAGGTGGTCTTATGAAAGGTTTATTCGTTGGGGGAATTGCTGGACTACTATTTGGTAGCATGTTTGCAAATATGGGTGCTTTAGGCTCTCTTCTAGGATTTGCTATCAATGCTGCAGCTATAATTTTGATAGTTGTTGTTATTCGTAAAATCTTTGACATCTTTAAAAAGAAAAAACAAGAGGAAGCTAATTCATGGAGAAGCTAATCATTCCAGAACAAAATATAATCAATGCAGTTTGCGTTTATATTTCACGTAAAAAGAAAGTCGAAGTAGAAGAAGTCGAAGTAGAATTAATGTATGACGATGAAGCAGGATTTTCAGCCGAAGCATATATTAGTGGAGAAACAGAAGTCCTCACCACATATAACTTAATTGAAGCTCTGCGTCAAAGTATGGAGGAGTTTTTAAATATTGATCCTATCTCCGCAGGTATAGAGCTTATATTAGATGACGAAGAAGGTATAATTGCTTCCATACATTAAAGAATTACTTATATTAGGCCAAATCACTTGCTGATTTGGTCTTTTGTTTTTTCTTTACTAGGGCTTTATTATTTTTGTAAGTTGTTTCGAAACAACAATTTAAATTAAAAATAACCGGTGGTAATTATTTATACCACCGGTCTTATTAATTTATAAATTATTGTTGGTTGTTTTGAAAGCCGCTCATTTGTGATTGGGCTTGAGCTACCAAACGCTTAGTGATTTCTCCGCCAACGGAACCGTTAGCACGCGCTGAAGCTTCTCCTCCAAGTTGTACACCGAATTCTTGAGCGATTTCATATTTCATTTGGTCAAGAGCTTGTTCCACTCCTGGTACTAGAAGTTGATTTCTATTTGGCATGTTGTTCACCTCCTTGTGAAATTAGAATGTGTACTTTTACAACAATTATGCAAAAAAAGTTAAAGGTGAAATTTGACAATGAGTCTAAAATAGAGGTTTAAAAGAGGCTGAGTAAAGTGTCTTACTCAGCACTCTCTATTTATTACTTTTCAAATACTTGATGAATTACGTCATTAGCTTTACTGTTATTTAAATTTTTGTAAATACGGCTTGCCGGAATATCTCTAATGCTTTCGGCAAATGCATTCGCCATTTCAGCTTCCCCTGCTACATGGAATTCTCGCCAACCTCTTTTTTTCTTCAATTGCTCAAGAGTCGTACTCATTCCTTTAAAGAAACTGTTTTTATTTACCTTATATCTCGGGTCTAACACGGCACTTTTATTATCAGCAATTGCCCTTCTACCTTTCGAGTCGAGTTTCTTCTGTTCAGTCCATTTTTCAGAAACTGGGTCGTATTTAAAAGTGACATCGTCTCTTACGAATCCCATTGCAGTATCTAAAATACGAACTTCACCAAAGCTAGGCATGATAATACCTGCTTCGGGATAAGCTTTATACATATACTCCAGCTGCTCAATAACAGGGTGATTTTCCCAATAAATATTTGTTTTCACAGGAACTTGAACATGATGAACTGACCATAAGTCATCATTAGCGCTTGCAAAAATTACTACTCCTTTTCGCAATTCCTGTTGATTGCTTTCCAGTTCATTTATAATTTTTTTCTTAATTTTATTAAAAGCTTTTTTTTCATTTTCATCTGAGCTCTCTAAATACTCACCAATTCTCTTCAGGCCACTTTTTAAATGTATTTTCCAACCACCATTTAATTGTTGAGGATCACCTGGGTTCGTATTTAAATAAACACTTAACACACATCGATCACTACAGCTATACTCTTTCAATGCCTGAAGTTCCTTGTTTATCGTCATCCTTCGTCCTCCTTTTTTTTTCGCACATCCTTAGCTTTCCCCTCAAATGTACGAGATAATACGACTTAGAAGTGTCATGTTTTGGATAAAAATTTTGCTAATATTAATAAAAAAATCAACCAAAATAAATTGGCTGATTCCTTTAAAACAATATATTAAAGTACTTTTCGGTCTATTACTTTTTTTCCTAAATAAAATACTTTTATCAATTTTTCTACTTCTGTTATTTCTAATCCAGGGATACCTTCTGCAACTAAGAAATTGGCATCTAACCCTTTCTCTAGTCGTCCAAATTGATGATCTTTCCCTAATATTTCAGCTGGATTGTCGGTTATCAAAGCCAATATTTCATTTTCATCATATTGGTTATTTTTTAAAAGTTGCATAGATGGCTGCGCGATTAACATTAAAACATCGGGTCCCTGTAATGCTTGATTTTGAAATGGCAACCAAGATGTTCCTGAATAAGGTGGAAGATATGCATCCGTAGAAATAGAGACAGGAATATTTTTACTTACCATTCGAAGAATCTCATCAGGCGAATTCGGACTTAAATGAGTACCCCCCATTGGGGTTGCCACAATTTTTAGTCCTTTTTGTGAAGTTTTGTCTAATTGTTCGTCAGATATTCCATGTGCATGATGCAAAACATCTACCCCTGCCTCTAATGCAAGTTCAATTCCTTTCTCTCCAGCAACGTGAGCTCCTATTTTTTTATCTAAGCTGTGATATATATCCGTAATTAATCTCATATCTTCTAATGAATAAATAACTTCTCCAGCTCTTGGTACTTCTTCTTTTCGAAAATTAGCTGGTGTTGCATTTATAAAAATATTCTCCCCAGGATATTCACTCGCTAATGCAATTCTCTTCACTAAGGATGGATTAATTAAATCATCTTTTTTAATAATTTGTGATTTTGTTACGAATGAAAAATGGGCTATTTTTTCAAATCCTATAGATATACTCGTTGTCGCAAATGAAACATTTATAGGCAAATCATGAATTGCCTGTTGATAATCCACTTTAGAAAAGTCACAAAATGGATTTCCACAAATCTGTTCACCTATCGCAGTAATCCCGGAAGAAATTGCATGTAATAGAATGCTCTTCGAAGCTAGAAAATGCGTTTCTGATGTAATCGGATAAAGTGATCTTGGAGCAAATTCTAATAAATGAGTATGGCAATCCACCAATGATGGCGTTATTACATATTTTGAATAATCTATAACTGGAATAGAAAGATATTGTGTTCGAAAATTCACCCATTGTCCAACATCTAAAATTTTTCCATTCTCAATTAGCATTGCTCCATCATGTAAAGTACCAAGTTTACTAACAGTGACAAGTTTTTTACCACGTACAATGTAACTATTATTCATTTTAGCCCACCAAGAATGGAGTTAAGAAATACGCCAATATACAAGCAGTTAAAAATCTGATAATCATCCCAATAATCGCTGCTATTAGAGCTTCTCTTTCATTCAAATTAGATGATTCTGCCCATGTCACTGGAATCTGCCCAAAAATAACCGATAACGGCAAGCCAGAATTCGCTAATACAAATGATCCAACAACTAAACGAGGATCGATGGTACCTGAAAGTTCCGCAAGTTGAGCAACAGCAAGTGTAGGCGCCGCTAAAATTGAAACGATACCTGTCGATGGCTCGATGCTCAGAAAAATCAATATGGATGACAAACTTGATTCAATAACGTCCCAAGCTCCCAAAAATCTTAACGCTCCTATAAAGAAAAATACTGCTGCCACTGCAGGAATAATAGTCAAAAAGAGCAATTCGGCACCTTCTTTAGCAGCAGAAAAAATTGTTTCGAGAAATCTAGTTTTAGGAGTAAAACGAGGCAGGTCTTCTAACTCCACCTTTCTCGTGTCTCGATAAATTGTTTTGGATAAAATAAATGGAACAACAATAATCGGAAGGAATATGGAGAAAATTATAAGAGGAAATGCATTTATGTTAAAGACAGATAATGCTATAATGCCTAAAATTAATGTTGCGAAAGATTGGGGTGATTGAATCATTGTTGCCACTGCAATTTTCTGTTCCCCAATCGTAGCTTTTGCTTTAACTAATACAGGTCCAGAAATTTTCCCTGCAGCATTAATATCGCCAAGAATGTTATATACACTAGGAATAATGACAGATGGATTTATTTTAAGCCATTTCATGATTGGAACAAATAGTCGAATCAAACCATCTGTAAATCCAAGCCTTTCAATTATACGCCCAAAAATAACACTTATAATAATTGCAATACCAATCTCACTAGTCAAAAAGACATCCACAACAATCGGTTTAACTTCTGAGATAATTGCATTAAAAAAATCGGATAATGAATTTGGATTAATTAAAAGAATCAATAAGGATCCAACTACTAATATCAAACCTACCACTTCAAAAGGATGCCATTTAGATCTTGAATTTGTATTCATCGAACAACCCCCTCATACTTTTAGTACCTTATGTACTAAAGGAAATATGTGTGAATGTCCCATGTTAAGGAAGATATAAGCTGATTGTGACTTGTACATAAAAAGGCAGCCAATTCCTGAATGGTATTGACTGCCTAATAAATATTAATGCTTTTGCACACTAGTTTCTTCCATCCAGTATGCTTCTCTAATATTAATATATTTGCGTAGTTTTCTTGTTACTTCGGTTGTAATTTCTCTGCTTTCAAAGAGGTTTTGAATTTCATCTCGTTCCGCTTGGAAAGCCTTATTTTGAATTTCTCTTTTCATTTGCGCGTATTTCTTAGACTCTACGCCTTTTTTAGCTAGCATAAATTTCATAATCATATCATTATACTCTCCGATAATCACCAAATAAACTTCTTCGTTTTCAGGGGTCATCTGCTTCTTCAAGTAATTTATCGCAGCCTTTGCCATATCAACCTTTAATTGAATAATTTTTTTCTTTTCACCAAGAAGATTTTTTTTCTTTTTTGGTACAAAAATTTGAAATAAATTAAAAAAGGTTCTCTTTATAACAGTCCAAATGAACAGACCTCTATATTGCATTTTGTTTGTCACAGCCACCCTCATCCTATGAATATGTTCATCCATCAAATAAATGGTTTCCCTATCTGGTTGATCCTCTTCTTTTAATCTTTCGATAAATCTAGCCTCTTCTGCAAGTGCCTTCATTCGAATATCCGTTTCCTCTAATTTTAAACGTTCGAAGTCCAGGTCATTCTCATTCTTTAAGCTATTCCGCAATCTAGTGTAATTAGAAATAATTGACACTGCTGCCCCTCGATTTTCATCATTCACTATTTCACGAATAAAAGCAATTGCAGCATCTATTGATTTGATCTTCGCTTTTCTCTCCATTTCATCTTTGAGCTCATCCGTTTTCCCTAATTCTTTTTCAGCAAGCAGAGGTAAAAAGATACTCGCTAATATTAAAGTGACTAATATAACTCCAGCAGCTATAAAAATAATTAATGCTCGTTCTGGAAAAGGACTGCCATCTGCTATAACATACGGGATTGTAAAGGCACCCGCTAACGTGACTGCTCCTCGAACACCTGAAAAAGTTGTAAGGGTAATTAATCGAAGTGTTGGTTTTGGAATTTGTTTTTTATGCAACCAACCTCCCCACCATCCAATGAGCAACCACAAGAATCTAAGCATTAATAGTGCTGCAGTAATAATAAATATAAATTTAATTACCTCGTAATTATTAAACATTGGATTTTCAAAAATTTCATTCATTACACTCGGAATCTGTAAGCCTAAAAGGACAAACACTAAACCATTTAAAATGTAAATGAGGATACTCCATGTACTTTTAGAAACTACTTGAAGCTGCATTGAAGGGGACTGATCTCGATCTCTATAAATCGCATGAACAATTCCTGCTGCAACGACAGATAATATTCCAGAAAGATGAAAATGTTCGATAATGTAAAAGATAACAAACGGGGTAAGTATTTGGATAAGCATATGAAGTGTTACATCTTCCATCCCGAGTCGACGGATAAATATTTTTAGATGAATAATAAGGAAGGCAAGAATAGCACCTCCCACAAACCCACCAATAGCAATGACTAAAAAGCTCCAGCTTGCCTCTGCCAATGAAAATACACCAGTCACAGTTGCTGCAACCGCAAACTTAAACGCAACTAAACCAGAGGCATCATTCATGAGACCTTCGCCTTCCAGAACATGCATAATTGTTTTTGGCATTTTCACACGGCTAGAAATAGCTGCTACTGCTACAACATCTGTAGGCGAAAGAATCGCTGCTAACGCAAAAGCTGCCGATAAAGGAATCGACGGGATTAGCCAATGAATCAAGTATCCAATTACCACTACCGTAATAAATACTAGACCAAGTGCGAGCAATAAAATCGGTTTGCGTAATTTCCACAATGCATATCTCGAAACATTTTTTCCATCATGGAATAATAATGGAGCAATAAATAGAATAAAAAATAACTCTGGATCCATAGGGATATGTATTCCTATAGGAAGGGCTGCTAACAAAACTGCTAGTGCAATTTGAATAATTGGCACTGGTATGTATGGCATAAAATGATTAATAAAATTGGAGAGACCGATGACGGCTAGTAAAAGTAGTATGATTAAAAAAAACTCCATCTTCTGTCTCCTCTCTATGTTTACACTATTAAGTTTAAAGGGATTTTGAAGTAATTACAAATCAACTGCTATAAAGAAACTGAAAGGACCAACTTAAAACATGTTATAAGTATAGTCCCTTCATATTTTTTATTTTTTTGATAAGTAATCAATCAATCCCATTGCACTTACTTTCATATCTAATTGAATTATATCGTACACCTCATGGTCATCTGGCACATTTTGCTCCCTAAGGTGGCTCCTTACTTTGTCCAATAATTCTTGCGAAAGTTCTAAATGACCTTTTTGTTCAGCAACAATACCTCTTGCTTTTTCCATAAATACTGGAAGCCAATCAGAGACTTGGTTAAGAGCTTCGTTTGGGTTATTTGTCATACCAAAGTGACCGTAGTAAATGAAATCGAGATTCATTCCTTTCATTCGGTCAATTGCTCTTTGCATCTCTATCGGGTCAAACTGATTCGGCGAAGTGGATGGTAGAAATAACTGAATATTATCTGCAATAAGTTGTTCATAACGGACCCCTACCGTATCGCCAGTAAATACACCATTACTAATAGGATCATAAATGCTAAAATGATGTTTGGCATGTCCAGGGGTATCTAAAAATTTTAGTGTACAATTTGGACCTATCTTTAATGTATCTCCATCATCTTTAATAAGTAACAACTCTTCCTCTATTGGAAGAATCGGTTCAAATAACTCCGAGAATTTTTCTCCATATACCGCTTTCGCACCAGCAACCAGTCTTTTAGGATCCGCTAAATGCCTTGCACCTTTCGGATGGACAACCACTTTCGCGTTCGGACATTCTTTTATAAGTACTCCCGCTCCGCCTGCGTGATCTAGATGAATATGTGTCACAATGATATATTTCACTTGATCTAAAGAAATTCCTAGTGCTTCCAATCCTTCTTTTACATACTTTACTGAAGGAGTTGGGCCAGTTTCAACAATTGTTAGTTCTTCTTCTTGAATAACATATGTACCCGTACGTTCAGACACCCCTAAATCATAACCGTCTATCAAGTAAATTCTCTCATTTAATTGGACTGGAGACTCTTTTTTCATAACGTTTCCTCCTTTATTTTAGTGGATTGAATATTCGGCCTATTTATTATTTTATCATTATTTATCAGTAAAACTATACATAGGGTGGAACAAAAAAAGTCAACACCCTTTACCAGGTGATGACTTGTATTTTGACATTAAAGGAGAAAGAATCCGATGCCCATAATTAGATACGCTGCAAAAAGGGTCAGTCCTTCAAACCAGTTTGATTCACCATCATTAGAGAGATTGATGACTAGTAGTGCAGCTGTAATCATTGCAACTAATTCAGGTAATGTGAAAACGAGCGGCATTGCTTGTGGCATGAACAGTGAGATGATTACAAGGACAGGTGCTACAAACATTGCTACTTGTAAAGTAGAACCAACAGCAATCTCAACTGAAACATCCATCTTATTTTTGGCAGCCATCGTAATTGCAGAAACATGCTCCGCGGCATTTCCAACAATTGCTACAATGATAACACCAATAAATAACTCGGACCAACCAAACTTTTCGCCCAGCATTTCAAATGTATGAACAAGTTGTTCTGAAACAAAAGCAACTGCTACAGTTGCAAGAAGAAGAACTAAAATTGATTTACCCTTTGTCCACTCAGGTATCTCTTCTTCTGTCTTAGGTTGATCAGAAGATGCAAATATACCTCGATGAGTAACAAGTTTAAAAAATAATCCTGCAAGATAAAGAGCAATTAAAACAACTGCAATTCCAATACTTAAACTCAATGTCTCCTGTGTATCCATTGATATAGAGAATACCTCTGGGATAACAAATGCAACAATAACTGCAAAAATCAGCAAGCCTGAGTTGTATCTAGCATCATGCACGCTAAACTTTTGGCGTTTAAATTTAATTCCTCCTACAAAAAAAGAAAGTCCTAGTACAAGTAGCAGGTTTCCTAAAACGGAACCAGTAAGTGATGCGAGCACAATACCTACCATACCAGCCTTCAATGTAAAAATAGAAATAATAAGTTCAACCGCATTACCAAATGTAGCGTTTAATAATCCCCCAATTCTTGGTCCACTTACAATCGCTAAACTCTCAGTTGCCTTCCCTATATAACCCGAAAGACCGACAATACTTGCACAGCAGAGTAAGAACATGATCATATCTGACCAATCAAAAAATGCGCCAGCAAGAACTAATGGCACACCCGCAAAAACGAGAATGGCAAACAATTTGTCCACCAAAATCACCTCTTATCAAAGTATACTTCCTTTTTATTATTCCCTATTATGAAAATAAAAAAACACACCTGCTTTTGAAACTTTCTTCTGACTTGTGTTAGGAGAAAATCGACCGGCATCTCAGTAAATCTCCGGGTATCTCAGAAAATCCCCGAGTATCTCAGAAAATCCCCGAATATCGAGTTCCTTAATACTCCATAAACACGCTTTTCCTCCCACTTACATAAATTAAGTGAGAAGAAAAGGAGTGATGTAAAAATGATTCAGTTGAATCCAATTGTTATAGAAGGTCATACATTTTTAGCTGTTTCCGTGGAGTTACCAAAAACAAACTTGCTAACCGTTTCAAATGATAAAGGGTATATCATGTGTGGAGCACTTGACGTGGCATTACTAAACGAAAAATTAAAGGACCGGAATATAATTGCAGGGAGAGCTGTTGGGGTAAAAACTATCGAACAGCTACTAAATGCTCCACTGGAATCAATCACTTTCCAAGCAGAAGAACTTGGAATCACAAAGGGGATGATTGGCCGAGAAGCACTGTTAAAAATGATATAGGATATTAAAAGAGAGTTAGACAGGTGAATCTGTCTAACTCTCTTTTAAATCTATCTGTCATAATCTTTCCAATCTAAATATATACTTACAACATATCTATTTGTTTGGAGGGTTATCATTGAATAAAGTAGAGTTCAAACAGTATTTTGACATCGGATATAAAGAAATGATTTTTACAGCAAATAGCGGTGAAACGATTATTGCAATTAAGAGTAACTATTCCGTTCCTTCATCTATGGTTACTTCCTGCATTATCCATGTTAATGGTAAACGATTTGAAGAAAAAAGATGGGGATTTTTCTTTACGGATTTAGTAGAAATCGAATCCAGTGTAAGAGCTAATGTTTATATTGAGTTAGAAAAATATGGAATTGATCCAGAAGATTTTGATGAGGAGTCATTTATTCAGCATTTAATAGACGAAGCAACTGAAAAAATACAAGAATCAAATGTATGTACTGCTCTAAATGAAATGGAAGTTGTCTAATCTTTCCGTATTAATTCAGCTGCTATTAATTTATAGGAGTTAATTCGGTCTTCCGCAGAGTATGTAATCGTGTGAATCATGATCTCATCTGCTTGATAATTAGTTTGAAGTTCTATTAACTTCTGTTTCACTTCTTGTGGATTACCAATAATACTATTCTGCCTCATATTAACCAGTGTTTCTTTTTCACGATCATCCAGTTTATATTGTTTTGCTTCTTCTATTGAAGGCACACCTCGCTGCCCCTCCCCTTTAGCTTTTTGTAAGGACCAAATAAACGAGCTTAATGAGACATCTTTTGCCTTGTCTGAAGTTTCGGCACAAAATGCATTAACAGTAACCATCACTTGAGGAGCGTGACCACTCTTTCTAGGTACATAAGCATCCAAATAGTCCTGAATAATAGCTACTCCGTCCTTATCGCTCATAAATTGCCCGAATGTATAGGCAAGTCCATTTTCCGCTGCAAGTAATGCGCTCTTTGGACTAGTCCCAAGAAGCCAAGGTTCTGGCGATTCTTCTGGAACTGGTGAAGGAGAAACTTTTGAGAACTGATGGTCAGCAGGAAAATCATCATCTAAAAAGTGGAGTAAGTCCTGCACCAAACTTGGCATGCTATACACTTTTTGCAAAAAATTATCTGATAAGGCGTTGGTTACCTCGGCAGATCCACCAGGTGCACGTCCTAAACCCAAATCTATTCGTCCAGGAAATAATGTAGCAAGTGTATTAAAAACCTCCGCCACTTTATAAGGTTTGTAATGTGGCAATAACGTAGCACCCGAACCTAGTCGAATTCTTTCTGTATTTGATCCAATGACTCCAAGCATTACTTCAGGTGCAGAACTTGCCAGACCAGGTAAATCATGATGCTCTGTCATCCAAAAGCGAGTATAACCTAGCATCTCACCAACTTGGGCTAGCTCCATCGATTCATATAATGCCTCTCTGGCAGATTTATTGGAAGAAATAGGCGATTGATCTAGAATACTTAACTTCATGAAACAAGCCTCCTTCAATTTACTCTTCGATTAAACTTAATTTATATTCACCTACTTGACCTTTTTCATATAAATTTGTAATGGAAGTAGAATATTTATTTATGGTCCCCGTAAAGGATAGATCTCTTTCAGGAACTTTGACATGAAAAGTACCTTTGTATAACAGAACTGCAATATCGTGATATTCTTCACTCGTTACATTAAAAACGATCGAAATTTGTTGTAAACCATTTACTATTTCTTCCTCATAACTGTTTACCTTTATACAAGCATCATCTAACATAATATTATTTACGCCCATACAAAAACACCTCCGAATTTAGTACTTGTTTAAAGTGTACCATCTTCAAAGGTGTTCTACTCTATTCAGACTCCTCTAGATAAATACTTCCAGTTAATTTAATCTGTTTAATCTTTCCTTGTCCTGATTCAACTGTTCCTGCAATGAGCTAATAGGATCCAAGTTCCCTCTACTTTCTAAAGCCATTTTAACGGAACGTTCTGCACGTTCAATCATATCCTGTGCATTTTGAATAAACTGTTCTGAAGGATTAGTTAGAGCTTGCCCTACAGCAAACGTAACATTATCAACAGAATTGTGTAGTTGAGAAATGACATTATCTTCTTTCCAACTCATTTGGGTGTGATCTACCAAAATAACGTCCTCCTTAGATTCTTCTATATATCAATACGTCTTTACTATGGCAATTTGACACCACTTTTATTCATTTGAAAGATGTCTACCAAAAGTTTTCCCTTATTCTCAAATAGTTTTTGTGAAATTGGAAACACTACTTCTTGAAAGATTCTTAAAAAATTAAGGAGGAAATATAATGCCAAAGCATAATGATTCAGCAGATAATAAAGAAATTCTAAAGAAAACAATTAATAATATGGAAGCAGCAGAAGCAGCAATGGAATTCGCAGAAGGAAAAGAACTTGCTGCAATTAAAGAAAAAAACGAGCGACGTAAAGAAAGCATGGAAGAATTGAAAGACGAGATTGTAGCAGAGGAAAAATCGCGAATTAACGGGTATATTTAAAAGTAATAAAATAGCTCAATAATTGTTTAGATTACTGGGCTAAGATTGAAGACAAATGGTAGTTGATTTATGTTCCAGGCGGACGCTTTCAGCCGCTTCGCTTTCGGTGCAGAAAACATTTGCTATTCCGGCTGGAGTCGCCGCCTTCCACTCCAATCAACTATTATCCACTTTTCCAATTAGAAAAACGTCAGGCAATTAATAAAGCAAGTTTTTATTACTTAAATTTTTTCAATTAGTGTTTATAGAAAATCGTTGAAAAGGCGACACTCCTGCGGGAATAGCGTTAGCCGAAGACCCCACAGTTGAAGGGAAGGCAATCTAAGTTCGCCGCATCCTGCTCCTGCGCAAAGCTCGTCGCAAAAGAACTTTTGCGGCAACGATTGCATGACCAACATCGTGTTGGCCTAGGAGGCTAAGGCAACGCCCGCGGAAAGGGAGCCGTTTCAACGATTTTCTTATTTATCGGACGACATTATTAAGTAAAGTAAAATTCTATAGAATTATTCAGTGCCCAATAATCGTTTAGATTACTGGGCTATTTTTTACAATTATTCAACATCGTATTCTTCAACATACTGTAGAGGGATTTGCATTGCCCTCACAGTACCATTTAAATTACCTTGTAGATTTGTTACGAAACTATTTTGTTTCATCTTCATCATTTGGCCATCTTTAAAATAGAACTCATAATAGGATAATTCATCATCTTCAGGAAGCTTTACATAATAGACAAGCTTCTCAAGGTCCTCCCAAGCATATGATTGCTTATCTTTTGAAAAAAGCGTCCGATAAGAAATTTCTTCCCCTGATAATGTAATATAAGATAACGAAGCAATATAAAAAACCAATCCACTAAGAAGTACACAAAACACCCCTGCTCCAACCGTCCATTTCCGAATACCCAGAAATCCCAATACTAAACAGGCCAGAATGATTAAAAATAAGCTAACCCCAAATGTCACATAGTTTTCTGTTGGTGCGTACGTAATCCAAATATCTTTCTTGTAATAGAGCGTATTAACGACCGCTAAAGGTACTATAAGCAGATAAATAGGTGAAAACAAAACGATACAGGCTCCAATAGCCAAAAAGATATGCTTTATTTCGTATCTTTGATACATTCCTATATTCCCCTTTGTCTTTAAATTAAGCTTGTTATTAAACTGTTTGGTTGTTTTTTTGGGATCCCTTCACATCTTTATATATCAATAATAAAATTTAACTGAGCTTTAAATTAAAATATTTTTTTGAATTATTTTTAATGGCAATAAACTATTCTCATATATTTCACTCGTGATAACAATGACCATTTCTTCTTTGGGCAATATGACAATATATTGTCCCCCAAAACCTAGAGCAAAATAATACGTATTTTCATAGTTAAAATCATTTTTTTCATCCAGTTTATTAACCCACCAATGCATTCCATAGAATCCTATTGAATCATATGTTTTAAAGTATGGTGCAGTTGACGTCTTTATCCAATCCTCCGAAACTATTCTTTTATTAGCATAAACGCCTTGTTGCAATATCAATTGTCCGATTTTTATCATATCTGTCGCTTTAAGTACGAGTCCATCTGCTCCTTTATTGATTTTCATCTTATCTTCGTACCAATAAAACTCATGAATACCTAATGGCTTGAACAAATACTTATTTGCAAATTCCTCCGTTTTCATATTGGTCACTTTTTGCAAGATAGCCGACAAGATGTGGGAGCAACCCGAGTTGTAGTTCATATGAGTGCCAACAGGATGGAGTATTGGACGCTCTAGAACAAACTTCATTATATTCGGATGATAGACCATTGGTGCAAAGCTATTCCATTCACCAAATTCGGGAAAGTCTAATCCATCTGTCATCGTTAACAAATGATAAATAGTAATATCCAATTTACGACTATCCATTTGTTCTTTGAAAAGCTCTGTGAAAAAGGAATAGACAGGTAAGTGAATGGATGTTAAATACTTTTTCTCAAGTGCAATTCCAACTAAAATTGAAAGTACGCTTTTTGTACAGGAATTTATCTTATGAAGCTTTTCAAGTTGCTTATTGTTTTTGTAGTATTCGAAAATACTATTTCCCTTTTGATATACAAGAAAGGAAGTAACCTTCTCCTTTTTTATTTCTCTTTTTAAGTAGTCAAAATCTATCATATTTTTTTAACCTCTATTAATTCTTACTATTCAAAAAATTACTTACTATTATTATAATAAGTAATTTTTGGAAATTCAACCCTTTACCCTAATCACCATAATGCATCCTTTTGGGTATTGTAACTTAGAGGCAATAAAAAAATGAAAAGGAATGATGATAGTTTGTATTTCAGTTATTCTTCTTATCCCCTGAGCTCGTTTTATAGGCTCCCTTTTTCTCAATATACAGCTCCAGTTCGATATATTTTGAAGCAAGAGGCTGATCATGATCATTTTGATTGCCGAAGCGATTATCATGCAATTCCCTCAATATTTTTAATATAAAAGGTTTCAGAACAATCAAACGTTCTGAAACCTTTTATTTCTCTTTGATAGGTAAATATGTTCGAACTTTTTTCCTTTTTGAGTAGTGAGCTATTGGTATATTTTTTTGATAATCAACTTTTATTATTGGTGCCATAGAATTTTCTACAATATCCCCTTTAACATTTTGCAATTTCCATGGGGCATGCCAAATATCGACACGGTATAAATCATTATTTATTTTTGTCCATAAACAATAACGCTCTGTCAGCCACTGTTCTAATAGAGTTCCTTCAATAATTTCTGGCATTGGCTCAAATGAAGTGATTAGCGTTTCGGTAATTGAATTCGCATTACTCACTTTACTAGAAATTGAAAATATGTTGTTTCTTTTTTGTAATTGGATATTTGCTTGACGATAAGGTAAGAAGTTTCCTAGAGTAGCCAATTTTACGATTACTGGATTATCCGCATCTAAGCTAAAGAAGAAAACTCCTGATTTTCCTTTATAGCTGACGTATGTACGTACGTTTAGTTCTAAATAAGAACTCAATCCTGGAAAAGGGGGGGCAAGTCTCGGACGATTACCTTTTACTTGAAAAAAGACGAACCCAATCCAAGCCTTATTGTCATATAGATCTATCTTTAGCTCCGATGGTATGTGCTCGCGTAAATCCTCTGCTGAAATTGGCCAATGAAGGAAAAGTACATCCCGCCACTCCTGCGTCATAATCCATCGTCTCTTCATAAATTCTATCTCCTTCCCGTTTAGGCTCGTCTAAGAATTGTTTCCAAATAAAAGACCCTTCAAACTTACTGAGATTAAACCCATGATTATCCACAATGATGAATTCTTTTTGACATTTAGCCTAAGTTTTCACAATTATGTTACGGAACTATATTAATTTGTTCATATCTTCATGAACATTTTGTGAAGGCCCCTTCTTTCATTTTGTTTTTTCAAGTTACGGTATTAAGATAGAGGCACGGTTAGGAATTCCTCCATTTATGATTTGCATCACTAGTTACCACAACTTTTTATAAACAGAATTTGAAAGGGGTACAACTATGAAATTAAAAATGAAGTGGGCTCTGTTGACGATGGTTTTCACTATTGCCACTGTGTTAACAGGTTGTGAACCATTACTAGTTTTAGACCCGAAAGGTCCTCAGGCTAAAACCCAGGCAGATGATATTATGCTATCTATTTTTCTTATGTCAGGTATAGTTATTGTCGTTTTAGCTATTTTAGTATTTGTGTTAATAAAATACCGTGCTTCTAATCAAAGTAAAGATTACGAGCCACCTCATATAGAAGGAAGTCCAATTGTTGAAGCAATTTGTGTCGGTATTCCTATTCTGATCGTCATTTTTCTCTCATTCGTTTCTGTAAAAAGTAACTATGAAGTAGAGGCGACACCAGCAGGATATGGAGATCAAGAACCATTAGTAATTTATGCTTCTTCTTCCAACTGGAAATGGCATTTCAGCTATCCAGAGGAGAATATTGAGACTGTTAACTACTTATACATCCCTGAAGACCGTGCAATTGAGTTTAAATTATATTCCTATGGACCAATTACTAGTTTTTGGATTCCTCAACTAGGTGGACAAAAATATGCCATGTCTGATATGGTCACCACCTTACACTTAGCAGCAGATACACAAGGTGAATTTGTTGGAAGAAATGCTAACTTCAGTGGAGCAGGATTTGCAGAAAATACATTTGAAGTTACAGCTATGTCTCAGGAAGACTACGATGATTGGGTGAAAGAAGTACATGAAACAGCACCACCTCTATCTGAAGATAAGTTTGAGGAATTATTAGAACCGGGCCATCTTGGACGTTCTACTTATACAGGAACACATTTAGAATTCTCGCCTGCACCGAACCATGACCACGGCTCCACTGAAACGGACGCAGAAGAATCAGAACACGAAAATCACGAATCAACTAATACCGATGATGAATCAAGTCACGCTCATCATTAATTAGAAGTTTATTAGATTACTATAGTTAAACCTATAGATTCCTGAAAGGAGTTACAAAAGTATGGATTTCTTTGATCGCTTTGCCGTACCACATCCAAGCTTTTTAATATACGCATCCATGGTTGGCATTGGTCTTACTATGCTTGCTGTAGTTGTAGGAATTACCTACTTTAAGAAATGGGGATACCTTTGGCGCGAATGGATCACAACAGTTGATCACAAACGTATCGGTATCATGTATTTACTAGCAGCCTTGCTTATGCTGTTCCGTGGTGGCGTTGATGCCATTATGATGCGCTATCAACTATCTATGCCCGAAAACACGTTTCTAGATTCTCAGCATTATAATGAAGTTTTCACAACACATGGGGTCGTAATGATTCTCTTTATGGCTATGCCGTTCATTATATTTTTCTTTAATTACATTGTACCATTACAAATTGGGGCGCGTGACGTGGCATTTCCGCGTTTAAACGCATTAAGCTTCTGGTTATTCTTTATGGGAATGGGATTATTCAATATCTCTTTTATAGTAGGTGGTTCACCTGATGCAGGATGGACATCTTACTTCCCGCTTGCAGGCAATGAATTTAGTACATCCGTTGGTTCGAATTATTACATGATCGCTATTCAGATCGCCGGTATTGGTACATTAATGACTGGTATTAACTTTATTACGACCATCTTAAAAATGAGAGCTCCTGGTATGACTCTAATGAAAATGCCAATGTTCACTTGGTCTGCTTTTATTGCTAATGTCATTATTGTTTTTGCTTTCCCTGTATTAACAGTATTGCTTGCAATGGGAACAATGGATCGATTATTCGGTACAAACTTCTTTACAACCGACAATGGTGGTATGGATATGCTTTGGGCTAACTTGTTCTGGGTTTGGGGACATCCTGAAGTATATATCTTGATTTTACCTGCATTCGGTCTGTATAGTGAGATTATTTCAACCTTTGCACGACGTAACCTTTATGGCTATAAGTCTATGGTTGCTTCTATGGTAGTCATTTCTCTACTATCATTTCTCGTTTGGGCTCACCATTTCTTCACAATGGGCCAAGGTGCATTAACAAATAGTATATTCTCTATCACAACGATGGCAATCGCTGTGCCAACTGGGGTTAAAATATTTAACTGGCTGTTCACCCTTTGGAAAGGAAAAATTGAATTTACTACGCCAATGCTTTATTCCATAATGTTTATCCCACTGTTTACATTAGGTGGAGTTACCGGAGTAATGCTTGCAATGTCAGCAGCTGACTATCAATATCACAATACAATGTTCTTAGTAGCCCATTTCCATAACGTAATTATTCCTGGGGTTGTTTACGCAATGCTTGCAGGTCTCACTTACTATTGGCCGAAAATATTCGGCTTCATGTTAAACGAGAAGCTTGGTAAATGGACAGCATGGATTTTATCAATCGGCTTTGTTTTAGCCTTTATACCAATGTATATTACTGGTTTAGATGGTCAGGCTCGCCGTATGTACACATACTCTGAATCTACTGGCTTTACTACATTAAACATGGTTTCATTTGTTGGAGCAGCAATTATGGCAGTTGGATTTGCCCTACTTGTCTACAATATTTACTATAGTACACGTTATGCTTCAAGGGATATCAGTAGTGACCCATGGGATGCACGTTCACTTGAATGGGCAACTCACACTCCAGTACCAGAATATAATTTTGCAGTTACACCACAAGTTGCTTCAACACAAGCATTTTGGGATTCTAAGAAAAATGGTCATGAATTATTCAAGGGTAAAATTGAAAAAATTCATATGCCAAATAACAGTGGATTGCCATTTATCATGAGCTGTATATTCTTTGTCTTTGGATTTGCGATGATATTCAGCATATGGCCACTAGCCATTATTACATTGATCGGGATTTTAGCTTGTATGGCATATCGTTCGTTCGAGAAAGACCACGGAAGATATATCTCTGTCGAGGAAATCGAAGAAACTGAAAGAAAATTGCGAGGTGCTAAAAAATGAAGGTAGATAACTCGCTTCCACTTGAATACAGCACGGAAGAAAATAACTTAAAAATCTTAGGTTTTTGGATTTTTATAGGTGCGGAAATTATGCTTTTCGCAACACTCTTCGCATCATATTTCACTTTAGAAAATCGTATTGGTAATGGACCTTCTGGTGCGGATATTTTTGAAATTACACCTGTTCTGATTGAAACAATATTACTTTTAACGAGTAGTTTTACGATTGGTCTTGCCATTCATGCAATGCGAATGAACAATAAAAAAGCTACAATGGCATTCTTTATGGTTACTCTTGTTTTAGGAGCTGCATTTTTAGGCTTTGAAATTTATGAGTTTACTCACTATGTTCATGTAGGGGCGGGATTACAAGTTAGCGCCTTTACTGCGATTTTATTGACGACATTAGGGACTCACGGATTACACGTTACACTTGGTTTCTTCTGGGGATTATTTATTCTCCTACAAATTAAAAAACGTGGATTAACACCAGAAACAGCCAATAAATCGTTTATTTTCTCACTTTACTGGCATTTCTTGGATATCATTTGGATTTTCATCTTCAGCTCCATCTACTTGAAAGGAATGATGTAATATGAAAGAATTATTCCCTCTAAAACAAGTAATGGGCTTTGTATTTTCCTTAGTTCTTACGGCAGTGGCACTATTAGTGTATTTTACTGATATGTCCTTTTCAATTGGTATGACTATTCTACTCCTTACTGCATTTATACAGGCTGGTCTTCAGCTCGTTGTATTTATGCATGCAGGTGAGACTAAGGATAAACAATCAATTTACATCAATATATATTACGGTTTAATCCTTGCAATATTAACTGTTCTCGGTACGTTACTAATATTGATTTGGGATATGTAAACAGAAAAAAGAGAGCGTCTTTTTAGGCGCTCTCTTTTCTATATTCTTTAGAATTTAAAATCATTTCTTCAGAAGCAACGAGAAGCATACCAATAATAAATGTAAAGACTGCCCCCATCACGACACCAATTCCAATTCCCATTACCGTGCTATATTCACTCATTAATGATCCATATAAAAAGATAGCAATACCTATAGTTAACAATGTTGCTCCTGCTAATTTTGTAGCATGAAACATTTTCATATATGATTTCATTTCATACACCCCTCTTTTTATTATTATCTACCTCGTTCACTAAATTGTCAAACATTTTTTGTCTATAATGTGAACATTCCTTTCAAAAAAAGAACTGCTACAAATTTGTCACTTGCAGTAGTTCTTGTTTTATTTTATATAGAGGATAGATCCTCGCCAATGATTGATACATTTTGTCTTTCGGTAGTGAATTCATTTCCATTCCAACTTAATACATTCTGTACATATCCTAGTGCATCTGCATGATATCTTCCCGCGATTTCTTGATATGCCAATAG
Organism: Psychrobacillus mangrovi; assembly: GCF_037104765.1. NCBI lineage: Bacteria > Bacillati > Bacillota > Bacilli > Caryophanales > Bacillaceae > Psychrobacillus > Psychrobacillus mangrovi. The sequence continues at coordinate 574,383 of NZ_JBAWSY010000002.1, forward strand.
TTCGTAGGTTCCATCCCTCTCAAAGTCAATAGGATACAAACCACTAACAGGGTCTACCCATCCTTCAATTGGTTCCTTTAATGTTCCATCCTCATTATAAATCTCCGATAAATATTCTTCTCCTTTATACAATAAATCTAACGTGTATCTCTTCTTAGGATTACTACTTCTTACAGTTACTTTGAATTGATTTTGATAGTTTACCTCATATTCTGAGCGTTCATTATATTCTTCCACATCAAACACTTGACGCATGTTCCCTTCTGAATAGGCAAAAATATAGGCGTAAATCGTACCACCACTTCCACCTGTATCTATGACAATTAAAATATCTTCTATATGATCTCCAGTAAAATCCCCTAAAAATAAAGTAGGATTATACCCTGCATTTTGCTTAAGTGAAATTCTTTCTATTATATTGTCTTTTTCATATAAAATATTTAACGTAATGTTTTGCCAAAATGGGCTTCCTTCCGTCTTATCACCTGTGAGGTAGATAGTATCCATCAAACCATCACCAGTCACATCTCCTCTAGTATGCCCAATTATAACTTGACCGTCAGAATTCGTATCTTGTAACCGATTAAGAATCAGTTGTCTTTTATCTAACAACATTTCTCTTGAAGGGTATGGGGAACTAAAGGACAAGTCTTTATCAATAGAGGAAAGACTTTGTTCCAAATCGCCAGCTTTATTCTGAGCATCCGCTAAATAGTACCAGTAATAGGAGAAATCGTTCGATTGTAAAAGCCTTTCGTAGTAATCCTCTACTTTTTTGAAATAGTATGGGTAGACTTCCTTCGCTAGGACAAGTCCAGAATGATTAAATCGATACACCTCTACTTTGAAGGCTTCTCCAGTGTCATGTGTCCATACTGCCATTTCATATTGGCCGTCCTGTCCATATGGACCTGGCATATCTTCCACTTCCAACTTACTATATACAAGATCATTAGTAGGTAGCCGTACAAATCCACTATTTGTCCATTGAAACATATCTAATTGGGACCATATACTTCCTATTTGCCAACCTACAATCAACGTATTGATCCAACTATCTGTCATTGGAGCTGCCATTAAATTTGATATTCCATAACCATTTCCTTGAAGATGAATTAAGGGAAGCCATTGTTCATGATTGTTCTTTAATATTAAGAGATAGTTTTGTTCTTCATGTCTATATGCGCCAATTATTTCTTCCAAACGATCGCCATCAATATCTGCAATAATTACAGCCGGTATAGCTTGGGGCTCAGGCAACTCTAGAATTTCTGCATTTAGAGGTAAAAAGTTCTTAAACACATTTACATAATAATTCATCGCACACCCCTTTCAACACATCATATGCGAAGTAATGAAAGGACTACACTTGTTTTTAAAAGGAGTTTGTTTTCTAACTAAGAGGGTCGTTTTTCCAACTAAAATGGTCTTCTGTAAAGAAAGTAGACAAATTAATTCCCGACGTTTTTTCTTTTGCTACCGCGCTACCGCTTGCTGGGATGGTGAAAACAGGATAGGTCAAAACCATACCTATCCTATTTCCACCATCTCTAATTTTCTCACCCGGCAACTGATAGTCGACGTTT